>JALFXR010000048.1 GCA_022787405.1 Bacillota bacterium | reverse complement strand
CTTAGCACATGTGCTCGTTTCTGTCAAGCACTTTTTTAAACTTTTTTCAAAGTTTTTCGAGCTCATTTCGGCGCTCTTTCATGTGCTGTTTTGGCGTCGGTTATTTCCGACAGCTTGACTATATTACCACCCTTTCCGTCTCCTGTCAACACCTTTTTTCAATTTTTTTCGACAAAATTTGAAAAAAGTTTCAAACACCCGAACGAAGCCTAATGAGCACGGTTTTCTTCCTTATAAAGGCCCATAACTATATACATAATCAGAGCAATCAGATTCCATACAGCAAAGAAGAAGTATACTCCCCTGGCACTGAAGGCATCCAGCATGATTCCGCCTATGAAACTGCACACTATGGTGCTCAGGTTGTTTCCCACAGCATAGAAGGTAGACACAGCTATGCTCGCAAGGCGCGGTTCCACCACTCTGCTGAAGTATCTGACAAGCTCCACCAGAATTATACCATTAGATATGCCCTGCAGGAAGAAAGTACCCAGCAGCAGCTGCCAGCCAGGACCCGTAGCATAAAATGCAAATCTGAATGTACACACTCCTATAGCAAACAGGAGCAGTTTCTCAGATGATACTTTCTTATTAAAGGCAGGTATTAGGAACATGAATGGTGCTTCGCTTCCCGCCATAAGCAGAAAGGCCAGGCCTATGCCGCCCAGGCTGCCTCCTCCTTCCCTGAACAGATAACCGAAATATGTGCTGTTTCCCACATTTGTTCCCATGAGAAAAAAGGCGCATAGCAGCAGCTTTACATATTTTTTATTCCTAAAAAGCTCTGATGCTTTGATTTTGTTTTCCGGCGAACTGTAGTGCTGCGGCTCTTTCACTCCCATCACCACAAAGGCGGCCAGGATAAAAGCTGCCGAATACACATAGAAAATAATGCCCAGCCCGTGTGTCTCCGCATACTGACCGGTAACATATACTGCCAAGGCGTATCCCAGTGCTCCTGCAGACCTTATTATCGCAAAGCTGTTATCGCTTTCCATTACCAGAGAATCGCACAGCCCGTGTACGGGTCCCTGGAAAAAGTACATTACAGAGTAAACGGCAGCATAGATAATGAAAACTTTGGTGGAAAGCCCCGCCACGGACATAATTGCCGCCCCCGTAAACATAATCGCGATGACACGCTTCTTGTGCGATGCATTGGCATAGACCTTTCCCCAGAACATTCCGCCCAGAACCGCTGCTGCCGTGCCAAGAGAAGTTACCGTACCCACCTGAGTTCCTGAAAACCCGATGGAACTCAAGTACTGGCCTATTAGCGGACAAAGCACACCCAGCGGACAGTATATTAAGAAATAAAGCATGAAACATCTGATCATTTTTTTACTCCTGCTCTTTTTAACATAGAAGATAGTATAACAAATCCCTCGCCTGCAAACAATAACAAGTATTAAATTATATCAATCTGGAGGTATAGCCGTGTTAATCGTAGCAATAAGAACCTTTGTGCTTTACATTATCGTCCTGATAGCTGTAAGCATTATGGGAAAATCGGAGCTTTCCAAAATGTCTCCCTTTCAGCTGGTGATCGTCTTCATGATAGCAGAGCTTGCAGCCATGCCTATCGATGATCCTGCCACTTCTCTTATAAACGGGGTCATGGCCATTTTCACCCTAATGCTTCTGCAGGTACTCATTTCCTTTCTGTCTACCAAATGCGAGTGGGTCAAAAATCTTTTTTCCGGTAAGCCAAGCATACTCATAGATAAAGGACAGCTTAACATCCGGGAACTTCAGAAGCTCAGAATCACAAGCACCGATCTTCTGGAACAACTCCGCCTTAAGAACTGCCCTTCCTTCAGCAGCGTGGAGTACGCCATCATGGAATCAAACGGACAGCTTACCGTCATACCCAAGGCCGCTCAGAAGCCGCTTACGCCTAAAGACATGGGGCTTACAGTTAATGATGGTCTGCTGCCCATGATAGTGATTTCCGACGGCACTCTTTATACTAAAAATCTGCTGGCCTCAGGGCTTTCTGAGGACATTTTCCGGGGGAAACTTGAAGCCTCAGGTATCAATTCATACGAAAAGGTTTTTCTGGCCTTCTATGACGAAAATAAGGTCTTCCACGTGTATCTTCAAACGGAGACTTCTGTTCCTTTCGCTGCGGAGGTGATAATATGAAATACCTGATTATTTCCATCACTACTGTATCGCTGCTCATCGGCTCCTGGCTCATATTCTTCAGCTATTCTTCGAAGGATATCGACACTTACACCCAGTTTCTGGAAGACGAGGTCCTTCCGGCAGTGGAGGCGGAGCACTGGGATGAAAGCAGCAGACTTATGAAAAAGTTGGATGATGACTGGCACAAATACAAAAAAACCGCCCTGCTTTTTCTCGACACCCAGACCATTAACGAAATCGACTACTCTCTGGCCAGGGCTGAGAAATATGTTAAATCAGAGGACGTTTCCAACTCTTCAGGTGAGCTTAACTCAATGATTGAGCAGCTTACCTTTCTCAAACAAAACGACGAGGTGACCTTCGCAAACATTCTTTAAATCATATATGCACCATGAGTATACGGCCCCGGTGAAAATTTTATCCTGGAAAAGTAAAAAAGGCCATCTCTGGCCTTTTTTACTGAATTATTTCATACATTTTTGTTGCGGCTTCTTTTTTACAAGACTCGCAGATTTCCAAAACCCTGGCTGATACCGAACTATTGCCAAATTCGATATGGATGACATCACCCACTTTGACCTCAGTTCCGGCTTTAGCGGGCTTCCCGTTTATGGAAATACGCCCCTGATCACAAGCTTCTTTCGCTACGGTCCGCCTTTTTATCAGTCTGGAATTTTTAAGAAATTTATCGACTCTCATAATGCCTTTCATAAACCTATAATGAGCTATTAGGTTTAATATTTTTACGATCCGAAGACCGTGTTATAAAAAAGGTAATTTCTTACCTTAATTATCGGTAAATAAAATACTCTATAAAATCTGCTAACTATTTGTTAACAGCGTCCTTTAAAGCCTTGCCAGCCTTAAATGTAGGAGCCTTTGATGCAGCGATTTCGATGATCTCTTCAGGCTGTCTAGGGTTTCTTCCCTGTCTTGCTTTTCTTTCCTTGGTTTCGAAAGTACCAAATCCGATTAACTGTACCTTGTCACCCTTAACTAATGCTTCTTCAATGCTTGCAACTAATGCATTGATAGCTGCTTCTGCATCCTTCTTAGTAAAATTAGTTTTCTCTGCTACTGCAGCTACTAATTCAGCCTTGTTCATTTAAAGTTCCTCCTTCATAAATATAACATATAATTCCAGCACATTATTGCCCGGAACGTTCCAATTTTTTGGCTTCGTCCCATAACTCGTCCATTTCCGACAGGCTCATATCCTCTAGGGCTCTGCCGCAAGCCAAAGCACTGTTCTCAACATGAGTAAATCTTCTTATGAACTTGTCTATAGTATAATCCAAAGATGCCTCCGGGTCAATGCCTAAAAAGCGTGAAACGTTAACTGCCGAAAACAGCAGATCGCCCAGCTCCTCCTGTAAAGCCTCCTTGTCCGCAGGCTGCTCCTGACAGCACTCCGTAAGTTCGCGGGTCTCCTCGCGCACCTTGTCAAAGGCTCCGGAAATATCATCCCAGTCAAATCCAACCTCTGCCGCCTTCTTCTGAACCTTAAAGGCTCTCGTAAGGGCGGGCAGCGCCCTTGGCACTTTGGTCAGGCGGGCAGATGTCTTCTCGCTGCCGCGTTCCTGTTCCTTGATATTTTCCCATTTTTCAAGGACTTTGTCAATAGATTTTGCAGTATTATTTGCGTTTTCCTGCAAAAAAACATGAGGGTGACGGCGAATCATTTTCTCGCATTCTTCGTTTATAATATCTTTAAGGTCGAATCTGCTTTCCTCTTCTCCTAAAATGGAATGAAATACCACCTGTAGTAGCACATCACCCAGTTCTTCTCTCAGATTAACCATATCTTGATTATTAATCGCATCCACGGTCTCATATGCTTCTTCCAGCATACCGGGACGCAGACTTTCGTGTGTCTGAACCCTGTCCCAAGGACACTCAGACCTGAGAATTTTAACAATTTCATATAGCCTTGTCAAGGCTTTTTCATTGTCATCAGCAGTCTCACATAAATGAATATACTTTTCTTTAACCATTATTATTCCCTCTATTTGTACGGTTATTTAATAAATTTGTCCAGAACCTTCACCAGTTTGTCGCCCTTAGGCAGTCTTCTGATCTCATCCTCCGTTATAACTTTAAGGCTCAGCACCAGGGCACCGTAAACCACCACTCCAACTATTATGGAAAGCAGTGTGGAAATGGTGTTGCTGGATGTGGCCAGGAAAATCAGCTTGAATGATGCAAAGGCCGCCGCTCCCATAAGGGCAGAAGCTATGAAAGGCTTAAGGAAGGTCATCTTAAAGTCGAAAGTATTTCCGGAGTATTTCTTTATATCCTTTAAGTTAAGCACTGTGGCCACAGCATAGGCAGCTATGGTTCCCAAAGGAGCTCCGTTTACATTTATAGCCCTTATTCCTACGCATACATAGGTTACCACCAGCTTGACAGCAGCACCGATAGCCAGATTTTTCACCGGCACATTCTGTCTGTCTATACCCTGCAGAATTCCCGTAAGAGTCTGAAGAGAAGACATGAAAATAATGCTGAAGCACATAAGACGCAGAGTAGGCACTGCCGCCGTAATCTCAGCCGCTGTGTCCGGTGTGAGATATAGCAGTTTCAGTATAGGCTCAGCCAGAGCAAACATGCCTGCAGCACAAGGAAAACCTATGATCATAGCTGTCCTCATGGCCAGCTTCATGTTTTCCTTTACCTCCCCTAAATCCTTAAGCCTGAATCCGGCGGAAATAGCCGGAACCAGGCTCATGGCTATAGCCTGAACGAAGACCTGAGGCAGTCCGATGAGAGAGTTGCAGTATCCGCTGAATCTTCCCCACAGAGCATTGGCCTGTTCGTGAGTCCAGCCTGTGGCCTGCAGTCTTCCCATAACCACAGATGCGTCTATGGCTCCCATGAGAGGAAGGATAGAAGCTCCTATGGTGATAGGTATAGCTATAATAAGTATCTTTTTGACTATGCTCGAAGTGCTTTCCAGCTGGCTGTGTGACTTGTTTCTCCTGATATACCTCTTTATCGTGTTCAGACTCAGAAGGTAAATGATTACCACCACGAAAAGTCCAGCCGCAGCTCCTGCCGTGGAGCCGAAGGTTGCACCTGCACATACGGCTTCATACCCTGAATCCAGGAGAAAATACGCCAGACCCAGACCCACAACGACGCGGAAAAGCTGCTCGAAGAGCTGGGATATTGCCGTCGGATTCATATTCTGTCTGCCCTGGAAATATCCTCTGTAAGCAGACATTATAGGCACCAGCAGAAGTGATGGTGCTATGGCCTCCAGAGAAAGCCTTGCTCCCGGATTATGCAGAATCGAATTCTCAATAAAGCCCGCATTAAAGTATACTATGCAGAAAGAAGCCAGTCCCAGAGCTCCCATGAGCCAGATTGAAATCTGAAATACCTTGTGGGCTCCTGCATAGTTTTTGACCGCAATTCTTTCCGAGACCATCCTGGAGATTGCCACCGGAATACCTGCAGTGGAAATAATCAGAAACAGGGTGTATATAGGGTAAACAGAGCCGTAATAGCCCATGCCGTCCTCGCCTATCCACCTTGTCAGCGGTATTCTGAAGAAAATGCCTATAACCTTTACGATTATTCCGGCAATTCCCAGCACTGCCGCACCTTTTAAAAAGTTGTTTTTTGACATGATAGGAAAATTCCCTTTCTATATTAAAGCTGCTTCAGAATCTTCTCTGTGGCTCTGGCAGCCTCGAAGATAGTCTTTTCAATGTCTATAGTCTTGTATTCGCCCTTTTCGTAGAGCACCTTGCCGTCTGCCATGGTAAGCAGTACATCGCTGCCGGAGGCGGAATATACCAGATTGTTTGCCATTTTATGAACAGGATGCATATTAGGCTGGTTCAGGTCGACCACGATGAGGTCAGCTCTATTGCCTTCTCTGATGACTCCGCAGTCAGTTCTCCCCTGACCCATGGCTCCGTTTACAGTGGCTGCTTTCAGAACCTGCTGAGGTGTCACCGCCGTCGGGTCTGAGAACTTTTCCTTGGCTGCCAGGGCCATAACCTTCATTTCCTCGAAGAAGTTGAGGCTGTTATTGCTGGCTACACTGTCAGTTCCTATGGCTACATTTATGCCCATGTCAAGAAGCTTAGGCACATTGCACACACCGCTGGCCAGCTTCAGGTTGCTGACAGGATTTGTGGCTACGGTCACACCCTTTTCCTTGAGGATGTCGAAGTCCTCGCCCTCAATCCATACGCAGTGAGCCGCTGTGGCCGGCATATCCCATGCTCCCAGACTGTTAAAATACTTTACCGGTGTCATGCCGTTATGTCTTTCTTTACATTCCTCATGTTCTGAACGGGTTTCGGAAATGTGGATGTGCATGTTGGCGCCGCGCTCACGCCCAAAAGCCGACACCGCCTCTACCGCCAGATGGTTTGATGTGTACTCGGCGTGAATGCTGACATCCATCTTTATTCTTTCATCATCCATATTATGATATGCTTCAAAGGTTCGTTTCATTTCATGCATTGAAGGAAGCTGCCACACATCTGAATCGTCAAAGTTCACGATGGCTCTGCTGATGTTTCCCTTCATGCCTGCATCGGATGTGGCTCTCACCATATCGTCGATGAAATAGTACATGTCTGTAGTGGAAACTATGCCGAAGCGCATGGACTCTGCCATGGTGAGCAAAGTGCCCCAGTATACGGCATTGCTGTCCAGCTTATCCTCAAATGGGAAAATCAGCTTGTTAAGCCAGTCCTGAAGCACCATGTTTTCACCGTAGCCACGCATGAGTGCCATAGGCGAGTGACCGTGGGAGTTGTAGAAAGCCGGCATAAGAAGCCTGCCTCTGCCGTCATAGGTTTCGCCAAAGTCAGCTGCCACCGGCGCCTTGCCTGCTCCTTTAACTGCTGCAGCTGCTCCCGCCTTGTCTTCACCCGGAGCCTCGGTACCGATGTATGTAATACGGCTGCCTTCAGTGCCTACATACATATTCTCTTTTATCTCAAAATTTTCGTCTAATACGGTTATATTCTTAAACAGCATTTTTTAAGTTCCTTTCGTCCCTTCACGTTGATGCATATCCGTGCCATGCTTGGTGCAACGGCCGAATGCTCAGGTGCAATGCATAGGCACAGACCTCTACAAATATAGTATAGCACAATATGGAGGGGATTTCCAAGGAGAATAGGTGAAAATTTCAGATTTCCGGGACTGCTTAGGTCTCGCCAGTCCTCCTCGTTGCTTGCTTTGATGCTTTGGGGCTTGACCAGTCTCCCCGTGCCTTGCCTGGACTCTCTGTAGCTGGCCCGGGCTCCCCGTGGCTTTCCATTTCCACCTTTTTTTGATTTTTTTCGATTTTGGTGGAAAAAATCAGGCAATTCTGCGTTTCTTTTGGCTCTGCATAAAATGTAATAAAATGTTAAATATTGAAATTTCAACGTATATCAGTATCCCATTTCTTTACAGCAGCGCCTTTCTCCGCAAAGCTCAATCAAAAACTCCACCTTTTTACCAAAAAACCGAAAAATGGTGGAGTCTGTAGTCAAATATGCTATTCAGAAATGGATTTATATGCTTCTACGGCCTTGTCATTAAAGCAGGCAAGCAGCACATCCATGCCGTAGTCAGCGTTTTCGGCAAGCCAGTCGGTCACAGCCTTGTAGGAAACCTCTGCAGCTTCCTTAACTGGATAGCCGTATACCCCTGTAGAAATGGCAGGAAAGGCTATGCTGTGAAGGCCCTTTGCCTTTGCAAGGTTTAAAGAATTAATGTAGCAATCTCTGAGAAGCTTCGGATCATCCTCACTGCCGGAATAAATGGGCCCTACGGTATGAATTACGTAAGCAGCTTTAAGCCTGTAGCCTTTGGTAATCTTAGCCTGACCTGTATCGCAGCCGTGAAGAGTCCTGCACTCTGCCAAAAGCTCCGGACCTGCCGCTCTGTGAATGGCTCCGTCGACGCCACCTCCGCCAAGGAGGCTCTTGTTTGCTGCATTGACGATACAGTCAGTGTCCGCCTGAGTTATGTCCATTTTTTGAATTTTGATCATGTTCATTTGGGTCCTCCCTATCTGTCTATGCTCCGCAACTTAATTTTATGTTGAAGTTGGAGACTGTTTATCTTACTCCTCGCTGCCGGAAACAGTTTCGCCCATCCAGTTGTTGATGCCGCCGAACTCTACTATATTGGTATAACCCTGATTTACCAGCTTCTCAGAAGCCTGTTTGCTGCGGTTACCGCTGCGGCAGTAGACGAGAATGAGCTGGTCCTTGTCAGGCAGCTCCGTAATATCCTCGGTTCCGATAGTTTCGTTAGGAATGCAGATTGCGCCCGGGATGTGGGCAGTCTCATATTCCTCCCGTGTGCGTACATCGAGAATGATATAGTCCGTCTCTTCTTCCATCATGGTAGCCGCTTCTTCAGAGCTGATCTGGCGATATGATTTTTTATTATCGGCTGAATGTTTACAACCGGTAAATATTAAAACGGTTACAAGTGTTATCAGTAAAATTACTGCAAGTTGTTTCATGGGTTTGTCCTCCTTGTATAAGATACTCATTTCGAGTTATTATTCTTTTTTATTGTTGAAAATTAAACAGATTTGTGGTATATTGGTGTCAAGAGGAAAACCGTTGAAAACGGCTAACCTGACGGTTAAAAAATAACTGCCATAGTTTCAAGCATCAGGCGGTTATCTTTTTATGTAAAAGGTAATTCTAATCCTACCAAAGGTAATGGTTATTCTTTTAACCACTCTTTGAATAATTCTTCCCGCTTATCGCAGCAAGCCTTTCCAACGCAAGTATAAACCATTTGCGATTTTTAGGTTCCATTATTTCTTCACCAGTATAGGCCCAATGGTTAAAATATCTCCATCTGGGATAAATAGCAGATTCTAAAAGAGTAATATCCGTCACCTCATCAATAATCATACTCAGAGCCTCACTATCATACGCAGCATTTCCATAAACGCGTTTAAATGCATGACCACAGTCCATTTCAAATCCAAGTTCTTTGCAGTCATCTGCCATGTAATGATCCGTAAGCTCCATAGCGTTTGTATTTGGATCTTTGAATTTTTCAATCCACTTTACCGCAAAATCATAAACATGATTTATATCATCCATTACGATGCACCCTCTTTCTTTATTCAATCGCTTCTTTAACTCATTCAGACTGTCTTCGATATTAGCTATATCAACAAAGAAAACACAAACTGTTGTACCATCTCCGGAATCAAAGCAAATATCTTCATGCCCTTTCATTTCATCATTTAATGGATAGAGCAACCATATCTCCGATGTTTTATACTTCTTCGAGTACGCATACATCTGGTACATATCAGACTGAGAAATACCATAATTCTTTCTATCGTTATCAAAGAGTTTTTTCCACTTTGTATCCATGATTACTGTTCGTCCTTCTTTTTGAAGAACCAAATCCGGACGTAACGAAAATTGTTTTCTCGGTTCCGTAAAGAGAAAATGTCCTTTGTCCTGTGACGATACGCTCCAACCATCCGGAGTCATTACCTTCTTCATATACTTTGCCACGTAGCTTTCGTAAATGCTTTCCATTGGAAACAGCAGCGCTCTTGTATGGTCTTTGCCAGAAAAAATGCTGAAACTCTTATTCATAAGAAACACCTTTGACCACGGCATAATCATCTTGTAGTCATTGTTATTTCTGTCAATCGTCACCTTATCAAAATCCTTTTGATAATTCGCTGAAGGTTCTACTCTCCCAAACGCTGTTAACAACTGGCGAATTTCTTTCGCATTATCCGCACTTGTTGTTATCTTATTAAGCTTCATCAGTGTCGCCTTTATAAGTTTATTTTCCGTGCAGTCCGGATGGAATTCATCATATACCACATAAAACCTTTCTTTGTGAGTGGCATTCTCATAGATATGCCTACTTACCTGAAGCTTACCCTTATAATATCGTAGATTATCCTCGTGCTGCACATAAGCAGACTTTATTCCATGCTTCACAAGCAACCTTATTTCCTGTAGATACATATTAATAAATATTTCATAGAGATTCATACGATCAATTTTTAACGAGGCATCATTAAAAACTTTACTAGGAAAGCCCTTCATACTTCTTAGCATTTTAAGGAACGTTTTCTTTGTATTGGCATTATTTGGATCCTCACTCTCACCAAAGGTAATTTTAGGAAGCACCTGTATTTGATATCCATTCTGCATTTCAATCAGGCCAACATAGTTTTTAACAGTTATCGTATCCCCAACATTTCTTTTATATCCTACGCGAAAGAAATCTAATGAATCGGAATTTTCTTCATCTCCTGCAAACCCATGGATAAACTCAACCAGAGCCGCAAAGACATCCTTTGGCAGATATTTAAAATTGTTGTCATTTTTATAATCTGTATTTGCGGTAATTATATCGTACTCTCTTACCTCTAACAGCTTATCCATTTACTCACCACACTTTACAAAATTTCTTTGTAGCTATTAATGTTTAGAAAAGCATTCCTGTTGATGCTATATTTCTTCTCTGGTAAGTCAATTGCGTCATCAACACTGCCTTTAAATATGTTCTTTACTTTTACTTCCTGATCCAAAATAAATTTATGTCTATCATCAGTCTTTCCGTTGTCGCCCAACACCAATTGAATTTTCTGGTAGTCTTCATAGAAGTATTCCTGAAGAAGAGGAATAACTGATTTTTCAAAAATCGATGCAAGGACATTGACCGACGGATTCTTTGCAAGTTTTGTAAAGAATGCGTGTCCAATCGTGTGCTCTCTATCATATAAGAAGGTAATGCGCTCATTAATCTTTTCAAGCATATGCGCAACATCAAGGTCACCTACCTTATCGGCTCCAATATTGCGAAGCACATCCGCATCAGGCATCATTTCAATGAACTGGAATCTTCTTCTTAATGCGGTATCCATAAGCGCGATAGAACGGTCAGCTGTGTTCATCGTTCCAAGGATATATACATTTGACGGAACACTGAACGTAACACTCGAATATGGCAACGTCGCAGATGCTGCCTCGTCCATACCTGCTCGCTTTGTATCCTCAATCAAAGTAATCAACTCACCAAATATCTTTGAGATATTACCTCGATTAATTTCATCTATGATAAATACGTATGGAGCCCTGTTTTCCACTATTGTTGCACTGTCCCACGCAGAATTATTTTCCTTTGCCAAATTTAGAACATCGCTGACCTTCATGAAAGGAACCCTTGCTACAGTCATTCTGTGCAGCATTTTTCCGCTGTTAATTCCCAGGATTTCTGACTTAATATTCTTAGCTAACCACTTTACATTTCTGGTAGTAGCGTCATTTCCTGCCTCAAGTTCATACGCATCGTCCTCATTAACAACAGCAATACCATTTATTATTTTACGAGAACCATCTGTAGAAAGAATAATATCGCCTTTCTTAATATCATTAACGAAGCCGCGCGCGCCCTCACTGCCCATGTCCCAATCAATGCGGACACGATTGTTTTCAAAGCAATCATCTCTAACACTTTCACGAATTGTTACCTTCCAAATCGCTGCATCAGTTGGAACTTCAAAATCCTTCGTTTCAATCTTTACAGCGCTTGCTTTATCACAGAACTTCTTAAACACGCCATCTTCAATAGTGTATCCAACATCATCAGTGCCATCTACGATGACTGGTTTGATTCCCTCAATAAATTCTTCGTATCCGTAAGATTGATGGAATGTTATAAATGCGATTCTTTCTTCTTTAAGTAACGTTCTGTAGCGAGCCATCACATCAACGTAATCCATTTTTTTAACTTCACCAACCGGCTTGTTATCACAAATCGCCACAGCATAAATTGCAGAGTTATATGTCTTACCAGTTCCTGGCGGGCCGTATAAAATAATATTTTTATCGTACATGGTACAATAATCCTCCTTTTCATTTTTGTAATTATTAACAACAGACATGTAATTTTTTGTGTCTTTATATATGTTTTTACTTTTTATCACTGAAGGATATTGCTCTCTTACAAAGAAAAATAGTTCCCCCATCGTAATGTTATTTCCGACCATAATCAATTCATCTGACATATCTAATCCTTGCGGATAGGTCTTATCTAAAAACTCATCCATCATAGAAAGACGTCTGACGGAATTGTTTCCCTCCAAATCTGCTCTCAAATAGTTATACGTATGCTTGGGGGCATCAGCATTTGTCCACCACGAAACTCTCGCCGCTTCAACTTTACCATTGGCAAGCATTTGGGCTCGCTTAACAATGTCCGCTTGTTTGAAATACATATCTGTTGCCTTCACATCATTTGACTGAGAATATTTTTCTGCAGTCATTAATGCGGCCGCTATCCACACGGAGTCATTAACACTGTACCTCTTAAACATTAATTCCTTCCTCAACATCTTTCTTTTGATTTATCATGTCAAAATAACTTTTCATATATTTTTTCATTTCATATTTTTTTAGTAAATCATTCGGTTTTTCCCATGCTTTTGCCGGAATTATATATACTTCAGAGTGCTTTTCATTCTCGAATCTAAATAGACAAACAAGGCGATTAGCGGGTATCTCACCTACTGACAGTGTCTTCATCTTAATCATCAATAACTTAGTTAACATAGATGGACATTGCCTTCTGTTTTTTATCTTTATTTACTATTATCATAATAGCTTTTTTCTTGAACACACACTTATATTCAATCAAAAGTACACTAATTAGCTACTATGATACAGAACATTGGTTAATTCTGTCACTGTAATTTCGCCATTTTGATACTTATCCCACACTTTCTCATAATCAAGATCTCTAATATGTACAACGAGCTTTCCTGCATTTTCTCCGCAAGTTGGTCCTCTGTCAAGATTTCGGACAGTGATTTTGAAAAAATCCTGCCGCTTTCCTATGCAGCTATGCTACTCTCAGTAGCGTGCTGCATGTAATATAACTTTTCATAAACATTCGGCGGAATATAGCTGCAATGGCTATGGATTCGCCTTGTGTTGTAAAACATATCAATGTACTCAAAAACGAGCCTATGTGCATGATTGATATCTATGATATCAAATCTGTTAAGCCATTCTCTTTTAATTAGTGAATGAAATGATTCTATACAGGCATTATCCCATGGATTCGCCTTAGATGAATAACTTTTGATTATGCCTTGGGTTTCATCATAGTATTCGACAGATGTGTACTGTACGCCTCTGTCTGAGTGTATAACTTTAGGTCTGTCTCCGCTCCGCAGTATTGCCTTGTTAATCGCATTTACTACATATCTTGTTTCAAGAGTAGGTGCAAGTTCCCATGATACAATCTTTCTGGAGTAAAGGTCTAGTATACATGATAAATACACGAAACCCTGTTTCGTAGGTATATATGTGATATCTGTACACCATACGGCATTTGGCTGTTTCGGAGAGAAGTTTCTGGCCAGGATATTCTTGAGTTCGCTGGAGAAGTTTTCGCTATGGGTGGTAACTGTATAAGGTTTAACCCAGCATGCTCTGATTCCCATTTCTCTCATGTATCTGGTGACTGTGCTTTCTGCGGTCTTAAAGCCTTTCTTGTGAAGCTGTGCAGTAATCTTAGGGGCACCATAAATACAATAGCTGTCGTCATATATGGATTTGATTTCATCCTTGACTTTAGCTTTCATAATCGCCTGATTACTAGGAGTTCTGGAAAGCCAGTCATAGTATCCGCTTCTCGAAACACCTAAGTATTTCAGCACTCCGCTGACAGAAATCCGGTGTTCCGATTCTGATGAGGCAGTTTCTTTTACTGCCGTATACAAAGATTCTGTCAGTCGTTCAGAATGCTGATTGCTTTTTTTAATATTTCCAGGGCATCCTGAAGATCACGGTTCTCTCGTCTAAGACGGGCCAGCTCCTTTTCAGTGTCAGTCATAGGCCCGGTAACAGCCGAATCAGCACCGAATATCTTTCTGCGTTCCTCAGCTTTAGTCCAGCCATAAAGAGTGTCCTTTGGAACACCGAGCATTTTAGCAACCTCTTTTATTGCAACGCCCGGATGCTCATCAATGTACTTTAAAGCATCTTGCTTAAAGTCTTTAGAGTATGTAGTCATATCGTTATCCTCCTGCATACATTTTACCACAGCAGGATTGATTTTCAAAACCACTGTACGATATTTAGACTACCACTAGTTCACCGATTCTCGCTTGTCCTATTTTTCTTTAGCTTAACATCCGGTAATACAATCGGTATTTCTTCTGTGTCCTCTTCTCCTTTCCACAGAACAATAAAACGTATTTTTGCCGAGTCTGGGACAAATCCCTTAGCCCTAAGTCTTGCCAGTTTCGCTCTGAACGCATTGGAAAAGTAACCGATTTTTATTTCCGCGCCTCCCATTTCTGCATAAAAGGCATTGTCATCCTTTACAATCAGCTCTTTACCGGCAACCAAATTTTGAATATAACCTGTGCGTATCTTGAAAAAGTCAAGATATACATCTCTATGGGTTGCCTGCAGAATCAGTTCTTCCGGCTCCATGTAATCTGTATTGTCCTCAACTCGTTCAATATCACTCAGAGCATATTTATTGAAAACATCGCCGTTGTAGTGTATGAACAGCGAGTTCCTTGCTCTGGTCATACCCACGTAGAGCTTATGTTTTTCCCTATCACTTTGATCGTTTACATTATCAAGGAGCATATGCACACAATCAAATTCTCTTCCTTTTGCCTTGTGAATGGTAGAAACCAGTATAGTACCTCGTTTGGCTTCTGAAAAATCTTCAAGTCTTGATTCCTTTATAAAAATATCCAAGTCTGTTTTATACTTGGTCTGGTATGTTTCAGCAAAGGTTTCAAGCATCTTACAACATATTTCAAAGTTTGTACTATCCTTATACTTTTTCTCTAAGTTTTTACAAGCCTCTTTCCATACATTCTCACTTATAACCGGTGACGATGCATGAGAATCTAAAAAGTTAAGAAAAAATCGAATTTCCACCATCTGATAGAGATTGAAACCATCCAGTGTCTGGATCAATCTCGCAGGAATACCTTTTTGCTGTAGAAGTCCAAGAATCTGCAGAGCCTCATCATTGGTATTTGTAAGTACACTGGCCTTTGTATCCTTATCAAATGAATTTATTACATCGTTTACCAAGGCTGTTGCAAAATTACTTCCTGTATAGTGAGTAATCACAACCCTGCCTTTTTCCTGTCTTACGGCGGCAATTGGCGCAGTCTTCATTCTTTTATAAATAGAGGTCGCATAAGCATTTGCCAATTGAACAATTTCACGACAGCTCCGATAATTTTGAACCATTTCGTACTGCTTAGCGTTATATTTCGTTAGTAGAGTATATAGGTATCTGGAGTCTGAGCCCCTGAACTCATAGATATTCTGATCATCGTCACCCACCGCAATCACTCTGAGATTTTCATTGTGAGAGATGAGAGCTTCGACAAGAGCAAACTCATTTGCATCCATATCCTGAGCCTCATCGATTACAAGTACTTTCTTTGTGATTTTTCCAGGTTCAACCTCATCATCATTTATCAATTCTGTTGCATCTTTAACTACATTTTCAGCACCTTCCAGCTGTCCGATCTTCCCCAAAAGGTCAAAGCAATATGAATGGAATGTCTTGATTTCAACTCGTTTTGCTGCGTTTCCGATAAGTTCAATAAGTCGCTTTCTGAACTCGGTGGCAGCTGCCCGTGAAAATGTTAACATCAACAGTTGTTCATGCTTTACATCCTCCATCAGAAGCAGTGATGCTAATTTATGTGCCAGCACCTTGGTTTTGCCGCTTCCCGGCCCTGCTGCAACTACTATATACTGCGACTCGTCATCATCAATAATAGCCCTTTGAGTTGAGGACAGCCCCTCAAACAGCTGCTTATATTTTGCCGGTGTTATATTTCTTCTGATTGCTTTTGCTTCGTCACCCTTAAAATATTTTGATATGAATGTCCTATACTCCATGTGGAAATAGTCGGAAACAAAGTCCAAGGCAGCATTGTAGTTGCTGACCATCAGATTGGCATACTTGCCGACAATGTGAATCTGCTGAATTCTCTGCTTATAGAATTCATCCAGTTTCCTGTAATCCTCTTTTTTATACTGAATAGCGTTATTCTTTTCCAGTCTTTGAATTTCCATGCCGTTATACAGAACCAGAAATCCGCCTTCAATCTTCAAAGCTCCTATTTTGGAAAGGTATAGAAGTGCATCTTCAATATCACCGTGAGTAAGCGATGCACGTCCAAGATACCCTTCCCTTTCCTTATATCCATTAAACAATTCAACAATTGAAAACTCAACGGGTACTTCCGTTCTACTATTCTGTTTCTCAGCTCTTTCATACAAAGTTTCAATAATATATTCGCAAATTTCCAGCCGTCTTCCCGCCTTTTCCTTAAGTTTCTGCATTGGTTCTGTGGGAAGCAGGTATGCTGTGCCACTTTCCATATCTTCATGTTTTACTATATCTTTCTTGATTGTATGGAAGTATATTAGCGTTCTCAGGTGCTTTACCTTGGATTCCAAACCGTGCTTGTCGGCACTTTCATTTAATTCTTTGTAATTGACATTGAATCCTTCTTCGTTTATCTGGTCAAGAAGAAATAATTCCAATTTGCTGAATCTCTTAAGTATGTTCATGGATTTATTCTGAGTATCGCCATCCATTATAAATGCTGACATATCGTACTCATCAGCAAGAAGACCTTCCTGCCGTAGGAGATTAATTGTATCAATTGCTTCTGCCTTTGTTAATCCAAGGCGGTCTGCAATGTAATCCACTCTGCTTTCAGCTTCATCGTTTCCGGCCTTTGCTATACTTCTCTTTGATATCAGTCTGGAAAGTATGCGTCTTGCATCTACTCTTGTCTGCCCGGTTATAAGTTGAGATTTTTCGAGCCTGTTAGAAGCTTCTGTCATGCTTGTCGTCAATATGCTGGTAGCATATATCCTTGGAACATTCTGTCCTCGTCTCACATATCCTGCATTTTCAAGAGCCATTATAGCAGTCCTGACTCTGGTTTCAGTCTCATTAGTATCTTCCCATCCTGCCTGTCTTGCAACCTCAAGTGCAGAACAGCACACGCTCATTCGCCTCTTAGTTAAATCTTTTATAGCTTTCCAGACCTGCTGTATTTCACTTATGCTAAGTTTGGTCTGATTAAGAAGTATGAAATGTTTATCCAGATCATTATTGTTATAGAGCACATAGCACTCTGCATCAAGAGACGGATCCCTTCCTGCACGACCAGCTTCCTGAACATAGTTCTCCAGAGAATCTGAAATGTCATAATGGACTACAAGCCCAACATCTTTTTTATCTACACCCATTCCAAATGCTGATGTGGCAACTATAATTTTGATCTCATTGTTTATAAAGGCTTCCTGATTTTTTACTTTATCATCGGAATCCATTTTTCCATTGAAAGGCTTGGCCGGAAAACCGTCCATAGACAGTTTTTCTGCAAGCTTAACAGTTCTGCTTGTCCTGGAAACATAGACTATAGTCGGACAATCCTTGGCCTCAATCAGGTTCCTTAACGTCTGATATTTTTCACTGTCTGACTCCTGAAAAAGGACAGTATAGTGTAGGTTTTTTCTCGTTGCAGATGTGGTAAACAGCTCAAGGTTTACTCCAAGTTTTTCCCTGAAATAATCGCATATATCCGTTATAACCTTCTGCTTAGCCGTTGCAGTAAAGCAGGATACAGGGATTGGTGACTGCATCATCTTCTCTTCCTGGAGTTTTCGTATAAAGTCGCCAATGTAAAGGTAATCAACTCTGAAATCCTGCCCCCATGCGGAGAAGCAATGTGCTTCGTCAATTACAAAACGTGCTATATTTCTGGAAAGGAGCATCTTCTTGATGGTTCTGGATCTCAGGGATTCAGGAGAAATATACAGAAGCGAAGCTGTTCCATCCATAACAAGATCAATGGACTGCTTTCTTTCGATTGGATCCAGGAGTCCATTGATGGTGACTGCATTTATAATTCCTCTTTCAGCCAGGTTATCAACCTGGTCTTTCATCAGGGATTGCAGCGGGGATATTACAACAGTAAGACCATGCGAAGTCTCTCCTGCTATCAGTGCCGGAAGCTGGAATGTGATAGACTTGCCTCCGCCTGTCGGAAAAACAGCAAGAAGCGATTTGCCGTCAACTGCTGCTTCTGCTGCCTTCTCCTGAAGGGGTTCACCGTCATATGTCCTGAATTCATCAAATCCAAAAATTCGTTTAAGCCCCTTTTTAACATCTAAAACATCACGACAATATGCACATCTATCCGAACAAGGAGTGTTTCTAAGAAGCCCTATTACATTTTCAATTTTTGGAAAGTTTTTAAGAAGCCAAGGAGGAGTTATTGAATGATAATCCTCAACATCAATTAGTGCCAGAGAATATGCAAGTTCAACGGGACAGTTATAGACCATGCTTTTAATATCTGCATTTTCACATATTCTTCCTTCAAATGTTTTCTTGATGAATAAATCTATTCCATTAGAATAAGGCTTGAAATCAGCATAATCAAAGAACCCCTGAAATTCATGCTGATTATAAAGCAAACTGCAAAAAATCCTCTTCATAGCCGAAGATAGCTGCGAAAAAGCATTCAGTTCATCAACGAACAGCTCCATTGCACGCTGGCTGTCATTTAGTGGATTATTTAATTCTTCAACCTGAAGCTTGTCATCCTTTACAAGTTTGTGATACGGATTTTTAGGAAAAAGCAAAGGCGAAAGATAAAGAGTATCTATCGGCTTAGCGTCAACCTTTGCACCAATCCAGCGCTCTATGTACTGAATATCATGGTGGCATATGTTGTGCCCACAGATAAATTCGCTGTCCTTGACGAGAGCATAAAAATCTGTAGGTCTTCCTGAATGCAATTTCAACCCATCAAAAGTGCAGGCTCCTGCATCGTGAACCCTCTTATCCTCTATGCCAACTTCCGTATCAATAAAAACAATCTTTTTTTTCATAGTCTCTTTTTAGGTATGCTTTTAATAAGCTAACATCTCACTCTATTACATCAATATACTTTTCAAAATATTTTCTAAGAGCATCATCGCATACATAAATATATGTTCCTTTGATTCCTCTAGTCATTAGAGTAAGATAGATGTTAAGAAGGTACTCTTTCAGTACTTCTGGATTATCTGCTATGCCAGACTTGCCTTGTTGATCAAAATAGTTGTTCTTATCAGCATATATTTTACATGTATTTTCGTCGTATTTTATGTCTTCACCTATAATAAGTCCAACATAATTTAAATCATACCCTTGTAGTGTGTGAATGCACCCGATTTCATTTACTGAATTTTCTTTTGCAATCCAATTTTCATAAGTAGAATTCCATCTATATTTGTGTCCTTGAATTTCTATATCGTAAGCGTTCTTGTCTTTCTTAGACAACCATTTCCAAGCATATCCGGCAGCATTTCTACAAAGACCTATCTCCGCATCTTTTTTCTTGATTGATTCAACCATCCTGTCGACATCTCTATATAGTTTGAAATCATAGTTTTGAAAACTTTTACGTCCTAAAGACCTTTCTCCCAAAAGATTTTTTATATAATTAATATAACTGTTCCCACCTTCACAGCGCCATTGTGTCTCAAGTGTGAGTTCGACAATATCCTTGTTGTACTTTGTCTCCAAAATTTTTTTAAAATCCTCTGCATCTATATCACAAGGTCTCACTGTTTGAAGTTCATCGCGGAAAATAATCTGATTTCGACTGCATTGAAGCATCCATTCCAGTTCATTTCCTTCTTCTCTATCCATACCGATAGCTTTTGAACACTCGTCAAATTTGGGATAAGAACTTAAATGGCCCTTATATCTGCACTTAAGCCTATGAGCCTCATCAATTATCAATAAGTCAAATTTCTGTCCGGATTTAATAAATTCATCCACTACTCCTGTCGTACTATATACCATACTCTTATCAAGTGAGCTAATGCTATCAAAAACATCTATTACAGATGATCTAAGTGTCGCTTGAGGGAAAACAATTCCAATCCTTTCAATGCCTATTAGGCTTTCTGATGCAATATTTGTCTCTGCATCCTCGTCATGGTAATCATCATATGTCATATTGACATCAATTTTTCTTTTGATATCTGCAAAAAGTTTCATCAAGTATATTGCAAGAATTGTCTTTCCAGTTCCAGCACCCCCTCTAACAATTACCGTTACCCCTCTATCGTTTCGGCCATATGTCTCTAAAGCTGTAAGGATTTCACGCTCAGCAATTAATTGTTCCTCTCCAAGGCTCTTATATGGCGAATATTTATATAGATTTGAATTTTCTATCTCTCTTATCGTATGATCCGCAATACCAATATTCTTTAATTTGTTCCATATTTTTCTAAAACTTTCCTCATATTTAGTACGATTATAATAGTCATGATCCTGAAGACCATTATTACCATTCTGAAGTTTGAACTTTCCATCAGCACCCATATGCTTTATTAGAAACGATTCAAGATCAAGGATTACAGATTTATTAAAGTCCTCCCCACTTATCAACATCATCTCTTTGAGAAGACGTCTTTGAGGATTCATCCAATGTTGGTTCATACGAACAGAAGCATGATGTGTTTCTCCCACATATGCCTCATCCTCATTGTTTAGTATATATACGACAGGCCAATTCTCTCCAACCTGTTTTCCATAATGTTTTATTTCTTTCAACTGTTGAGAGATATCTGCATTGAACTCTATTCTATCAATTACTGCCATACTATCCACCTACAACTTACAGTTTATTGTACTTTGTACTTACACCTCGGGATTTCTCAACCGGATACTTTGCTTTTGTTTTTTCCAGCTTATTTAGTACGATTTCTTCGATATCAACCCCGAGTTTGTCTGCAAGCATAATGCAATATGACAAGACATCTGCAAGTTCTTCGCACACATCATCCATATTATATCTGCTGTCCCATTGAAAACACTCCAACAGCTCACCAGCTTCAATACTAATAGATTTGGCCAGGTTTTCTTCAGAATGGAACTGATCCCAGTCTCTCTCTCTATTAAATTTGCGTAATTCTAAAATTAATTTCTGCATTCATACTCTCCCATGATACTTTCAATCAATACCTTTTTTAAAAACTTTTATGCAATTCTTTGCTTCATCTTTGCTTTTTCTCTGTCATTTGTTTTAAGTTAATTATACCATATTCTTCTCTCCATTACAATACAACCGTTTCCAGTCACATAGCCCGAAAGCAGCGTTTGCCATACTTTCCAGTTTTACTTTTCCCGGCCCTCTTCACAATACGTCCTCCCCCTTTCCCACATAAAAAAAGAGCCGAAGCACAGTCGCTCCAGCTCTCACAGTTCTATTCGTTTTCCTCAAAATATGCAGTCAGTTTTTCGACAATCAGTCTGACTTCATCTTCGCTCAGTGCTATTCCCTTGGAGCATTTTTCGTGCTCCGGATCCCAGTCGCGTATGTCGAACTTCGGGTCGCCGCCATTCCACGAAATACGGTTCAGTTCCCTGGTCCATCCGGCCTTGGAAGTCGATAACACGCCAAGGCTCTCAACTATATCACATGTAAAATCATCTTTTCTGCTGCTCATTTTTCTACCTCCTGCTTGGCATAGTTCATATTATGTTGTCCGGCCTCAGAGTTTCTCTATTTCCTCTAAACTCAGACCGGTATTCTCAGCAATAACCTCTGCAGATATTCCTGCATTCTTAAAGTTGCGTGCTAATTTAAGAGTAGCAACTGCTTGACCTGCGGTCTCACCCTCGGCACGGCCCTTTTCCAGACCAAAAGCTTCGCCCTCAGCACAGCCCTTCTCAAGGCCCTGTTCATAATTTCTATCCATCAGTTCCTGCAATGTCATATGCCTGCGCCTCCATTCATCGGTGTTGAATCTGCTCACCTGTCTGTCAATGTCGGCTACCAGTACATCCCCTGAGCCTTTGGTCGGATCATTGATATACTCGAACAGAGCTTTTAGTGGCTCAGGCACCTTTTTCGGTGAGCAAGCGGTGTTTAATATTATACTATATGCTTCATCACCAAATTGCAAGAAGTTTTGTCTGTCAAATTTTTCAAAATAGTATACGGGTAAGTCCGCGCCGATATAGTCATATGTACAGATAAATATAACATAGGAGCGTGGGAGCTCTCTATATTTATGACCTTCGTTGAGAAAGTCAAGGTCCATATTAGCCTGATAATACCTTGAGCGTTTGGCAATATGGTCGCCTGTATAAGTTTGAAGCTCGATTTCCGCCCACACGTTACAAGTTTTTATGAAGGCATCCAGACGGACACCGTGGGCACCAAGGGGGAATTTAATTGACTTCTGTGTTTCAATATATAAATCATCATCTGCATTTTCAATGCGGATTTCTCCGAACTTCTCATCAGGCAGAATTCTCTCCAGAAGCTGCCTGCAGCCTCATATCCTCTTCTCCAGCAGCACCAGCTTCACGTCGGGGATTCCGTTGAATTCGCATGGAACGATATCGATTTCTTCATAGCCCAGCTTTTTATAAAATGCCCTGGCCGCCGTATTCCTGGCGTTGGTGTCGATTCGCAGGTAGTGACATCCATTAGACAAAGCGTACTGCTCATAATATTCTGCGAATCTTCGCCCGTAGCCGTGGCCTTTTACAAATGGATCGATTACCAGCGTATGCATCACCATCACCTGGTCTGCAGGCACATCATTCCGCCACGGTGCCCCTTCGTACACATCCACCTGCACCTGGTTGAGAATGGCAGTCCCTACAACCACAGTTTCACCCCATATCCGGTCGGTCTCGACAAACAGATCTCCTCGCTCAAGCGCCGCCAGAGCAGTCACCCTCTCAGGATAAACACCGCGTATCCATCCTATAGATGCTTCACCTGCCTCCTCTGCTGTGTGTATACGCTCGTAAACTGATGCCACGGCATCGATGTCCGCCGCAGCTGCTTTTCTGATCATTACTGTGCCCTCCGTTTATTCCGCTTTTGGTCTGATTCTCTCACTTTTTGCGTCTTTTTGCCCATCTGATTCAGCCAAATATGCTATGACTCTATTATACACTATCCATTTATCCTATAAAACCGGCTTTAAAAAATTTATTTTTCACGTCGTCAGGCGGTATATTTCCGGCGCTTTTACAGACACTATTTTTACCAGACAAAACGGAGGAAAAATACATGAAAGCTACAGGTATTGTTAGAAGAATCGACGATTTAGGCAGAGTGGTGGTGCCTAAGGAAATCAGACGTGTTCTCAGAATCAGGGAGGGAGATCCACTGGAAATCTACACCGGCGGAGCAGGCGAGGTTATCCTCAAAAAATATTCTCCCATCAACGAGCTCAGCCAGTTTGCCGATGAATATGCAGAGACTGCGTCCAAAGTTCTGGGCGCCACTATTATAGTTTCCGATACTGACCAGGTTATCTCAGCCTGGGGCAGCAGCAAGAAAGATTTCGTAGAAAAGAAGGTGGACAACGAGCTGGACAAAATCATCCAGAGCAAAAATCGCTATCTCAGCGACAACAAGATCGTGGTCCCCATTATTTCCCAGGGCGACCCCATAGGTTCGATTACCATCTTGTCTAAGGATACTAAAACCCTGGGTGATCCGGAGCTGAAGGCGGCGGAAATCGGTGCATCCTTCCTGGCTCGGCAGATGGAAAACTAGTTTCAGGCTTCGGTCTGGATCATTTTTTTCATTTTCCCCGATTTTCTTTGCAAAAATACAAAAAAATCGTCCAATATGAAAAAATCCGGCTTGCTATGTAAGCAGTTCAGCCGGATTTTTGTATTTTTACATTTATTCCTTGAAAAATAGTGTATTTATGGAAGTAAATAACTCCAGTGTGCAGAATTATTTTCATTTTTCCTGTTTTTCTTTGCAAAAATACAAAAAAATCGGGCAAAATGAAAAAATCGTCACACCATGTGTCTGCAAACATATTTTATCTACTGCTTGTCACCTTTCTTCCCGTCGCTTAGTACCTCCAGCATCTCGATGCAGTCGTCCAGCATGTTTTTGCGAGGTGTGGTGAGGCGTATGAAAGGTTCTGTGCCGCCGTGTACGAAGACGCGAGGGCCGAATTTTTCCGTCAGATTAAAGAGTGCATAGCCACTGAGAGGGTTCTTCGCTGCGAAATCGAATACTAGCTTCACATTGTCGGTGGCCGGCGCAACGGCACGTGCGGCAGGCATTCCGGCGCGAGGCGAAGTTGTGCGTCCGGCAGTCGCTGCTGTCCTGACACCTCCCGGCATCCGGCTGCGGCCGCCCGGCAGGCTTTCCTCCTTAACCTGATGAATCCTGGTCACGGACATTTCCTCTGCAAGATATCTGATGTGCGCGAGCTTCACCAGATTTACAGTCTCCCGAGGCACATCGCCGAAGCGGTCCAGAAGCTCATCTAATATTTCGTCTTCATCGTCATAGGAACGGACAGCTGCAATCTTCTTATACATCTGAAGCTTGAGAGTCTCGTTTTCAATGTAGCGCTCAGGGATGTAGGCGGAAACAGGGATTTCAACGGAAGTCTCCTCCTTGTTGTCGTTGACGATTTCACCCTGCAGGGCACGGACCGCATCGTCCACCATCTTGCAGTAAAGCTCGTATCCGATGTTCATCATATGGCCGCTCTGCTCGGTGCCCAGCAGGTTCCCGGCGCCTCTTATCTCCAGGTCCCTCATGGCCACCTTGAAACCGGCGCCGAACTCTGTGAACTCCCTGATAGCACGAAGGCGCTTTTCGGCCACTTCTGTAAGCACCTTATCCTTCTGATACATCAGGTAGGCATAAGCAAGGCGATTTGACCTTCCCACACGGCCTCGCAGCTGATAGAGCTGTGAAAGACCGTAACGGTCAGAATCCATTATAATCATCGTATTGGCATTTGGTATATCAAGTCCCGATTCCACAATAGTTGTTGAAACCAGGACATTGCTCTCTCCGTTTATAAAGCTTAGCATCACGTTTTCCAGAGCGTGCTCGTTCATCTGTCCGTGGCCCACTGCCACCACAGCGTCAGGCACCAGCTCCGAAATCTTATCCGCAATCTGCTGTATGCCTCTGACCCTGTTGAACACCACGTAAACCTGACCGCCACGGCCAAGCTCACGTTCTATGATTTCCTTTATGAGCTGGTCATCCTGCTCCAGCACGTAGGTCTGAACCGGGTATCTTTCCTCAGGAGGCTCCTCAATAAGGCTCATATCCTTTATGCCTGTAAGCGACATATTGAGGGTTCGCGGAATAGGTGTAGCCGAAAGGGTCAGCACGTCCACGTTGGTCTTCAGCTTCTTGATAGCTTCTTTGTCCTCTACGCCGAAGCGCTGTTCCTCGTCCACCACCAGCAGCCCCAGATCCTTGAATTTAACGTCTTTTGACAGGAGCCTGTGTGTGCCTATTATCAGATCCACCTGGCCTTTTTCAAGGCGGCTGAGAATATCGCTCTGCTGTGCCGGGCTGCGGAAACGGCTGAGAACCTCCACCTTAAACGGGAAGTTTTCGAAGCGCTCCTTAAGAGTATAGTAATGCTGATTTGCCAGAATTGTGGTCGGCACCAGCACAGCAGCCTGCTTGCCGTCAGCCACGCATTTAAACAGTGCGCGAGCTGCAACCTCAGTCTTGCCGAAGCCTACATCGCCGCAGAGCAGTCTGTCCATAGAAAACGGCTTTTCCATATCTGCCTTGATTTCTGCTATTGAACGCAGCTGGTCGTCAGTTTCCTCATAAGGGAAGCTGTCTTCAAACTCCCGCTGCCATACGGTGTCAGGCCCGAAGCTGTAGCCTTTCTCCATCTTTCGCTGGGCATAAAGGTCTATGAGATCCTTTGCCATGACTGCGATTGCCGCCTTGGCCTTTGCCTTGGTGGCTTTCCACTCTCCGCCGGAAAGCTTGTTTATCTTAGGCACACCACCGTCGGAGCCTATATATTTCTGCACGATATCCATCTGTTCCACGGGAACGTAAAGCATATCGTTTCCTGCGTATTTTATCTTGATGTAGTCCTTCTTTTCCCCCTCTACAGAGAGTTGTTCGATGCCTATGAAGCGGCCTATGCCGTGGTTTTCGTGTACCACATAGTCGCCCTCACGCATGTCCGCAAAGGACTGGATTTTCTGGCCTGCATCCTTGAATTTCTTCTTTTTGCGGCCTGTCTTTTTGCCTGCGAAAATATCGCTTTCGCTTATCCAGCAAAGCTTTTCTGTCGGCAGATCTATGCCCGCGGTCAGGCTGCCCTTTTCAAAGAGAATCTTCCCTTCCAGGCCTATTCTCTCTGTAAATTCCTTAAGATTGGCAAGTCTTTCTGCCGATGAGCAGACGACTGTAACCTTGTAGCCCTTTTTGACATAGGACTTGAGTTCAGTCTCCAGCACATTCATCTTGCCGCTGAATGTCAGGGTCTGCCGGCTCTGCATGTTATACACGTTGTCAAAGGTATCTATGCCCTGAACTCTCTTAGGAAAAGGTGTGAAGACGGCTGCATCAGGCTGTCTGAGTACTTTCATGAAGTCGGATGTATCGGACAGTCCCGCCGCGTCTGATCCGATGACCTGCCCCCTCTCAAGCATCACCTTGAAATCTTCATCCTGCTCCCTGTCGCGAAGCTCCAGCGCCTCGTAGATTCTGTCCGGGTCGTCTATCATGACAGAGCCATTCTGCATGTAATCCCAGAGATACTCAGGCTCATCATAAAAATAGTGTATATAGTTTTCGAGAAGCTGCAGATTAGCTACGCTCTCGATGTATTCACAAAGCTCGTCTCTGGTCTTTTTTATTCTGTCAGCCAGTTCCGGTCTTCCGGATGATTCTGCCGCTGAAGCCGCTTTGCTGTAGTTTCTGCGTATCTTATCAGAAGCGCGGATAAAAATATCCTCCGAAGCCATAATCTGCTCAGCCGGATAAATTTCTATGAATTTAAGATTTTCCAGTGAGCGCTGGGTATCCTCATCAAATGTCCTTATTGAATCAATCTCGGTGCCGAAAAGCTCCACACGATATGGATGATTCCCGTCCGGTGTAAACACATCTATGATACCGCCCCTGATGCTGAACTGTCCTCGTCCGTCAACGATTTCCATGCGCTCATATCCCATCTTCACCAGGTCTGCCTTGACCTTTTCCAGGTCAATTTCCTCGCCCAGTGTCAGCTTAACAGTGCTCTCCTCAAAAAAGCTGTGAGGTGTCATCTTTTTTATGGCAGCAGAAACAGGCGCAATTACCACTGCCGGCTCTCCGGTGCGCAGGGCTTTAAGGGCTTTTAATCTTTCGATCATCTGATCGTGGTTTTTGGCGTCGTATCTGAGGAAAAACGGTTCCTCTCCCGGCAGCACCATAATCTCCTTGTCCTTGACAAAAAAAGAAAGATCCAGAGCCAATCGTCTAGCTCTCACATCGGTGGAAACTATGATTATACTCTGATCTTTTTTTCGGCAAAGATAGGCGCAGACAGGAGCGACGCGGCTCTCTGAAATGCCTGATATATTAATCATTCTTTTCCTTTTCTTTCTTCGGCTTTATATTATATTCATTCATAGCCTTTTCGATTCCCTTTTCCACTATGGCAGCGGCTGCATCTGCAGCCTTGACGAGAGCCCCTTCCAGAAGCTCCTTTTCACCTTTGGTGACACCTCCGGTTACATAGTTTATCAGGTCAACTTTCTTATCGCTGCCGATACCCACTCTGATGCGTGGAAATCCATCGTCTGCCAGCAGGTAGACGATGTTTCTCATGCCGTTGTGTGTGCCGGCGCTGCCCTTCTTTCTCAGCCGTATAGTTCCAGTAGGAATATCGATGTCGTCATAGATTACGATAAGGTTTTCTATGTCCTCCTTGTAAAAACTCATGACCTCCCTGATGGATTCTCCCGACAGGTTCATGTATGTCTGAGGCTTTACAAGCAGGACCTTCTGGCCGGCGATTCTGCCTTCGCCGACCAGGGCCTTAAACTTGATTTTATCAACTTTAATACCGTACTTTTCTGCAA
Organism: Bacillota bacterium; assembly: GCA_022787405.1. GTDB lineage: Bacteria > Bacillota > Clostridia > Peptostreptococcales > Anaerovoracaceae > SUG1106. The sequence continues at coordinate 18,638 of JALFXR010000048.1, read as the reverse complement.
GCAGGTCAACGGCGATAAAGCCCATATTATGACGAGTGTTCTCGTATTTTCTGCCTGGATTGCCCAGACCTGCAATTATATACATATGTAGTACAGTCCTTTCTATTTATTAACTAATCAAATAATACACTGATGGAACCGTTGGTAAATACTCTGGTCATAGCCTCTGCAAAGAGCGGTGCCACTGACAGGAATGTCATCTTGTCCAGTCTCTTTTCTTCCGGAAGAGGTACTGTATTAAGTAAAACCATCTCCTCGATTGCAGAATCCTTGATTCTTTCAATGGCCGGGCCTGACAGAACAGCATGAGTCGCACCTGCAAAAACTGCCTTGGCGCCAAGTTTCTTGATGGCGTTGGCTGCGTTGCAGATAGTACCTGCAGTATCAATCATGTCGTCGATAATGATGCAGTTCTTGCCTTCGATATTACCGATGATATTCATGATTTCACTCTTGTTCGGCTCAGGTCTTCTCTTATCGATAATGGCTATAGGGCAGTTGAGGTACTGAGCCAGATTTCTCGCTCTTGTTACGCTGCCGTGGTCAGGTGATACTATTACAAGATCATCCATCTGTTTTTCCTTGAAATATTTAGCCAGAATAGGCATACCAAGCAGATGATCAACAGGGATGTCAAAGTATCCCTGAATCTGGTTTGCGTGAAGGTCCATAGTCAGCACTCTGTCTGCACCTGCAGCCACGATAAGGTCTGCAACCAGCTTGGCTGTGATAGGATCTCTTGCCTTAGCCTTTCTGTCCTGACGCGCATATCCGTAATACGGAATTACTGCATTGATTCTGCCGGCTGAAGCTCTCTTCATTGCATCTATCATGATGAGCAGCTCCATAAGGTTGTCATTTACCGGGTTGCATGTTGACTGAATGATGTACACGTCCAGCCCTCTTACGGTTTCCCAGATATTTACGGAAATCTCGCCATCGCTGAATTTGGTAACGGTCGCCTTGCCGAGAGGCTTCCCCATAATTCCTGCGATTTCCTCAGCTAACTCGTTGTGTGAATTGCCTGTAAAGATTTTGTAGTCAGCAAATACTCCGCTTCTCACTTTTTCTTACCTCGTCTTTCTTTTCGTGTAATTTGATAGTTATTTTTTCTTTTTCTTCAAAATCCCTTTTGCTGAAACCCATCCCTGTTTCTTGGTGCCTCTTGCGCGGGCGATATAGAGTGTATCGGCCTCTACATTCTCAGTGACCGTGCTTCCTGCCGCCACATACGCTCCTTCGCCTACCGTTACCGGAGAAACCAGATTGCTGTTGCATCCGATAAAGGCTCCATCACCGACGGTGGAGCGATACTTATTAGTTCCGTCGTAGTTTACGAATACTACTCCGCAGCCTAAATTAACATCACATCCCACATCTGAATCCCCTATATATGTCAGATGTGATGCTTTAGAACCATCTCCGAAGGAGGAATTCTTGATTTCCACAAAATCTCCCACCTTGCAGTTTCTGCCCACTCTGCTGTTCGGTCTCATGTAGGCAAAAGGCCCGACCTTGGTGCCTTCGCCTACGGAGCTTTCCACTATAACAGAGCTCTGTATCTCCACATGGTCCTCAATAACTGAATCCACGATTCTGGTGTTCTGCAGTATAACGCAGTCTGCACCGATTTCAGTCTTTCCATCAAGGATGACGCACGGACCGATGAGTGTTCCCTCTCCGATTGACACTTCCCCGCCGATATAAGCTGTATTGATATCCACGAATCGTACGCCGTTTTCCATGTGCTTTATATTGATTTCAAGCCGCTTTTCCTCGGCTCTCCTGTATTCTTCCAAAGTCATCTCTTACCTCCCGGTTTATTACGGTTACATTTCGAGGAGCATTTCTCCAACCTTGTAGATGTCTCCTGCACCCATGGTAATGACCATATCGCCTTTGCATGCCTTTTCACTGACGTATTCAGCTATTTCTCTGAAGTCCTCCATGAAAAGCACTTCCTTGCCCGGATGGGTTTCTCTGATTTTTTCTGCCAGCTGTGCTGACGAAATCTTATATATATTTTTCTCTCTTGCCGCATAAATCTCTGGCAGAATCAGCTTATCAGCCTTGTTGAAAGCATCAGCGAACTCATCGAAAAGTGCCATGGTTCTGGTGTAGGTGTGCGGCTGGAAAATGCACCAGAGGCTGTTATGAGGCACATTCTGGGAAGCATCCAGAGTCGCCCTGATTTCCGTCGGGTGGTGAGCGTAGTCATCTACTATTTTAACACCCTCCGATGTGATTCCCACTATATCAAAACGTCTCTGAGTTCCCCTGTAACTCTCAAGTGTCTCCTTTATTGTACCGGTATCTACTCCCAATGTATGCCCGCAGGTAAATGCAGCAAGGGCATTAAGTATATTATGCTCACCGGGAACAGCCAGCTGTACAGTTGTCAGAGTTTCTCCTCCATGATTTACCTTGAATGAAGGCATTCCGTTTTCATTGAAAAGGATGTCAGATGCCCAGTAGTCGCAGTTTTCATTGAGGCCGAAGGTTACCACATTGCCATGGCCCTTGATTACCTTGTTAACAAAAGGATTGGCATCATATGCTATTATTATTCCCGACTCCGGCACCAGAGATGCAAATCTGTCAAAAGAGTTTACTATGTGGTCGATATCCTTGAAGTAATCCAGATGATCCGAATCGATGTTCAGTATGATTTCAATCTTAGGTCTCAGGCTGAGGAAGCTGTCCATGTACTCGCATGCTTCTGTGATGAAGTACTTGCTGTGGCCTACCTTTACATTGCCTCCGATCTCGGCCAGATTCCCTCCCACAAGAATGGTAGGTTCAAGCTTTGCTTTTTCAAGAATTAAAGAAACCATAGAGGTGGTGGTAGTCTTGCCGTGGGTTCCGGATATAGCTATACTGTTTTCGTATTCGTCCATCAGAACACCCAGCATCTGGGCTCTGGTCACAGCCTCGATACCTCTCTCGGCCGCTCTGACGATTTCCGGGTTATCCTTTCCCACTGCTGCCGAATAAACGACTAAATCGGCATTATCTACGTTTTCTGCTCTATGGCCTATAAATATCCTGGCGCCTTTTTTCGCCAGCTTTGAAGTTATGTCCGACTCCTTCATATCCGAGCCGGAAACGCTGTACCCTCTGGACAGCAGAATCTCTGCAATGGCGGACAGGCCGATGCCTCCGATACCAATGCAATGTATATTTTTATATTGACTTAAATCAATCATTTTTTAGCTGCCTCCGCTATAACTCATAGTTCATGATATAGTATACCATAAACTTGAGAAAAAGTGGACTGTCATTTAACAAAAATTTTAAAAAGATGTTTGCATATATATTTTAGCAAGATATTTTAGCCTGAATGTTGTAATATTATTAACAATGTGATATAATGACCTTAAGCATATTATTATGTGGGAAAGGTGGATAGGACAACAAATGAATATTACTGATGTGAGAATCAGAAAAGTTGGTGATGAAGGAAAGATGAAAGCGGTTGCTTCCGTTACCTTCGACGGAGAATTCGTGGTACACGATATAAAGGTTATCGAAGGCCGGAACGGTTTATTCATCGCAATGCCAAGCAGAAAAATGAGCGACGGAGATTTTCGTGACATAGCTCACCCACTGCTCTCTGAAACGAGAAACAGAATTAAAGATGCAATTCTGGATGCGTACGAGAACGTAGAAGATGACGAGCAGAATGAACCTGCAGAAAACGAAGCATAGCTCATACTTACAAACAAAGCCCGAGGTAATCTGATACCCCGGGCTTTTATATTGCATAAATAATCCACCGCTTGCCTAGTCAAGATATACCAGACCTTCGATTCCTTTAATTCCCAGTCCCGGCTCATCGGAAACGGTAATCTCCTTTTCGTTGAATATCGCACCTCCTATAACAGGGTCTTCGCTGCACAGAACCGGTCCATCCAGATCTATCTTGGTGATTATGTTCTTTGCGCAGGCCAGATGTACGGCAGCATTGACGCTGACCTTAGCTTCAAGCATACATCCTATCATACATTCCACACCGTAAACCTCCGCTGCAGAAGCAATCTTCAATGCATTGTACAGTCCTCCGCACTTCATCAGCTTGATATTTACCAGGTCTGCAGCACCCATCTGCATGATTTTCATTGCATCCTCCGGGGAAAATACGCTTTCGTCTGCAAGTACAGGCACGTAGGAACGCTCAGTAACATACTTCATTCCCTCAAAATCGTGTGCTTTTACAGGCTGTTCCACGAATTCTATATCAAGGCCTTTTTCCTGCATGTTGTTGAGAATGCGGACCGCCTCTTTAGGACTCCATGCCTGATTTGCATCTATACGTATACATGTGTCAGGTCCCACTGCTTTGCGGACAGCCTCAAGACGTGCTACATCCAGCGCAGGGTTGGCTCCCACCTTTACCTTCAGACAGTCATAACCTCTTTCAATAGCATTCACTGCATCTCTTGCCATTTCCTCCGGATCATTTACAGAAATGGTAATATCGGTCACTATGCTCTTGCGGGCTCCTCCCATCATCTTGTATACAGGTATTTTATAGAGCTGTCCGTACAGGTCCCAGAGTGCCATATCTACCGCTGCCTTGGCGCTGGTGTTCTTTACTACGCATTTCTGAACCGCCTGCAGCAGATCTTCAAACTCATCCACGTCTCTGCCTGTTATGGTCTTGATGATGTGATCCTTGAGTGCGCCGATGATTGCCCCTGTAGTATCTCCTGTAACAGCACCCGTAGGCGGGGCTTCGCCGTACCCCACAGCACCGGTATCGGTGTGAATCTCCACTATTACATCCTCGACACTGTTGACAGTTCTCAGCGCAGTCTTGAAAGGAACGCGCAGAGGAACGGATATTTTGCCAATTCTGACATCTGTTATTTTCATAATTATTCCTTCTCTCTTTTATCTTGCAAGTTCATAAATGGCATCTGCCATAATTTTAGCGTTATCCATGAGACGTTCAATCTCGATGAATTCGTCAGGTTTATGCTCCCTTACTTCGTCTCCCGGAAAAACAGGTCCGAAAGCCAGAATATTAGGCATCATCTTGGCATATGTGCCGCCGCCTATACATTTCGGTGCGGACTCATCCCCTGTATATTTTCTGTAAACCTCCAGCAGTTTCTGCACCAGCTGGCATGATTCATCCATATAGAGAGCCTGCTTGTGGAGCAGGTGAGATATCCGGAACCCTGCATCTCCAAAAATCTTTTCGATTTTCGGACCGCAGTCTTCAAATCTGCCCGTAACCGGGTAACGGTAATTTGTCTTTACCTGGATGGATTTCTCGTCTGCAGTTATGACTCCCAGGTTCATGATAAAAAATCCGGAAAGCTCATCCTCCATGGATATCCCCATAGATGCACCGTTATATTCCATCCCTATCTTCTGGGCCAGCATTCTTATTACATCTCCGGCCTCACCCTCAACAGGAAGCTTCGAAAGAAAAAGCATAAGCCGTCCGATGGCGTTTTCGCCTTCCCATGGTGTGCCTCCGTGAGCATTTACTCCCGCTGCACCGATAAGAATTTCATTTCCGTGCTTTTCTGCCCGTATTTTTTCAGTCTTTGCTGCCATTTCCAGTATTTCCTCAATCAGGGGTTCAGAGCACAGAAGCCTTGCCGACGCTTTGTCAGGTACAATATTATGGGCGCTGCCGCCATTGATTTCGAGTATTCTGACCGGACCGGTCTGCGTCCAGTCCCTCTCAAAGAATTCTGTAACCAGACCTTTTTCTCCGTTTATTACAGGATATTCTCCATCAGGTGTGAATCCCATAACAGGTATCTCACCGCCATGTTTTATATAATATTTCATATCGGCACTGCCCGTCTCTTCGTTGAGTCCGAAAATAAGCCGTACTCTTCTATTTAACGGCAACCCGGATTCTTTCACTGCCTTAAGAGCAAAAAGCGCTGCTATTACAGGTCCCTTATCGTCGATTGTACCACGCCCGAAAATCTTGCCATCAGAGATAATCCCTTCATAAGGCGGCACTGTCCAGCCTTCTCCTTCCGGAACCACATCCAGATGCCCCAATACGGCAATCATTTCGTCTCCCCTGCCGTACTCGCACCATCCCACATGGCCGTCCATAGAGCCTGTTTCAAAGCCCATTTCCTCGCAGAGGTTCAGAACATATTCAAGACAGTTCTGAAGATTCTGTCCATAGGGATAGCCGCTGCCGTCATCAGCATAACGGCTGGGAATCCTGATGCAGCCCTGAAGGCATGAAATCATTTTTTCTTTATTTTTTTCAAGATAATCGTATAATCCCAAAGGAATTCCCCCTTATTTTATCTTTTCAAATTCTACAACAGCCTTTGCTCTGTCAAACTGAGAATACATCAGTCCGCCGCGGCTTGTTTCTATTTCACCCAGCTGATTGTCGTACGGGTCAGCCCTCCAATGTGATTTCGGAACCTCAAAATCGCCCTGGAACTCACGGTTGGCAACCATGGCATCGCCGGCAATGTTACCGAAGTAATATTTATGGAGCACTTCGTCTCCCTGCCTGAATGCACTGCCTCCTCTTGAGCAGTCCACATGGAACCAACCTATAGGAGCGATGTATACCTTGGACCAGTCATGGGCGCCGCAGCTGTTTGGACCTGCTGCAAGACCGCTCTCCCAGCGTGCAGGAATTCCGGCACAGCGGCATAGAGTAATAAAAAGCAATGTCTGGATACCGCAGTCCCCAACCAGATTTCTTGCGCAGGTCTCTGCGATGGATTCCAGTCCGAAATAAGCTCTTGAGAAAGAGTACTTCACGTTTTCAGTTACGAATCTGTAGAATCTCTTGGCTTTTTCCAGATTGTCCTCTGCACCTTCGGAAAGTTTCGTCGCAAGATCACGTATATATGGAGTGAAAACGATGTGAGGCGCCTTTTCTTCAGTGAAGAAATCAGGCTGATCCTTATCAGCAGAAGCATTCCAGGTATCCTTATATGTAAGGTGGTATGTATATGAATATTCGACCCAGAATTCGTGGTTCTCCTTCATGGTTTCTTTCCACGAAATAGTACGCTGCTCAGCATCTTCGCCATCGATTACAGCGTTTTCAGGGAACATTGCTTCTATCCTGATATCAGACTGTTCTTCACAGGCTGCAGGGATAGGAAGATGAACGAGAACTTCTTCTCCCGCTCTGAATTCATCATCGTGGATTCTCACAGAGGCGCGTATCTTAATACGATTGATCAGTTCACCCTTTTCTTCAAGCTGTCTGAAAACTTCGTGGCGGTAGTCAAAATTATCGTTATCTCCGCCCGGTTCAACCTTACCTGCACGAACCGCATAGGAGTGGTCTGTCTCGCAGAGGTTTTCAAAAAATCTGTCGAAATAATGAGGTATACCGTCTATATAGATCCAGTCTATGCGACCGTCTTCTTCAAGGGCTCTCATTTCTTCAGCAGTAAAATCCGGAGCCTCGCTCTGTGCAAGTGCCACAGCTTCATCAAAAGTATATGGATAATCTTCCGGCAGCCTTGAGATCATTTCTCTCTGAACATTAAGGCAGGCACGAAAAGCTTCTGTTCCTTTCCCTGATTCCATAAGCTTATCTATCATGCGGATTGCCTCAGGAAAGTCTCCATATATCTTTTTTCTTAAAATTCTGTCAGGTAAACCGATATTGAGATACTTGAATTGTTCGTTTACGTTCATGCTATCCTCTCCTTTTACTTTTAAATTTCATAAAACAGGCTGCTGCCATAAATGACAGCAGTCTATCAGATTAAATATAATTATGCAAATACTACCATAATCTTATCGCAGAACAAGGCCAGGAAGTTGCCAAGCAGTCCGCCAAAGATACCCATCAGGATACCTACAGGAATAAGCATCGAGTTGTAGGAAGCTGCAATGATAGGAGCAGATCCTGTACCGCCTACGCATGCCATGGATGCAGTACCCATTGAGAACAGGTCGAACTTGAATAACTTTGCAAGCAGTACGAAAAGAACTACGTGGAATAACAGTGCAACTGCACCGAATACCAGCCACAGCGGAGCATCAAACAGTTCGTTGAAGCCTGCACGTGATGCCAGCAGCGATACTACTATGAAGCAGAGGATTGTAGCTAATTCGTCCTTGCCTCCTAACTTGGCCAGAGGTGACATACCGGCTACTACACCGATAACAGTTCCAAGAATAACTGTCCATGTTCCTCCATCCAGGAATCCGAGGAAGCTGTTTCCCATAGCCTGACCAACTGCCTGAGTCAGAGCGGAACAACCGAAGCCGAAACCGAGAAGGGTAATCAGACCTACGAAGTCAACCGGGTTGCCTTTTTCGATCAGGCTGTCAGCATCGATAGTCTGTCCTTCCAAATAGGAAGTGTCTGCCTTGGTGAACTTGTTGAACTTTTCTGATTTGCTTCCAGCCCACAGCAGGAATGCAATCCATACGGAGTAGTAGATGTTATCGATGATGATACATGCTCCCATATCTCCTTCAGGTACCTGCAGTACAGCCTGTACAGCTACCATGTTGTCGGAACCGCCAATCCAGCTTCCGATCAGAGCTGCTGCTGCGTGAGATGAGTTTGTTCCCAGCCAGCTGCCGAAGATTGCATAGGATGCTACAATACCTATACATATTGTAAATGCAGCGCACAGGAATGTCAACACAAGTCTAGGTCCCAGCTTTGCCAGTTTTCTGATGTCACATCTGAGCAGCATCAGAGGAATCATGGCATAGAGGAGATTGTTCTTTACTGCAGCATATGCCGGATAAGTAGCTTCCAGATCCCATATGTTCAATGTGCAGCAAATCATGTTGAGCAGATAAACGAAAACGAATGCAGGCATCCATTTCCAGATTTTCCAGCCGGTCTTTGCTTCGGCCAGACAGATGATTGCAGGTATCGCAACACAGATCGCGATGTAATAAAAACCAGTAGTAATCATTATAAGTCCTCCTTTTTTACATAATTTTGTTGCTATAATTGGCTACTGTTTATTTAAGAGTGTGTTTATAATCTGGACATATAAGTCCGGTAAAACGTTAAAATTATAATGTTTATGCAGTCTTTCCGTATGTTTGTGAAAGTCTTTCCCGTATCCTCCCAGAACGATTGAAGGCACTCTGAACTTCTTTAGTTCCTCATCCGGAAACGGGTATACGCTGTCTATTCCTATCAGATTTCTGAAAAGGCTGTCAAAGTTTGCTTCCTCATTAAGACCTGTATAGCATATGTCTGATATGCCCATATACCAGTCCTTCATCTTAAGAGACTCATTGTATTTTTCACGTGCATACATAATAACCTTGTCGCATGCCTCCATCAGCTCCGCCACATCCGGATCTGTCTTCGGAAGGTATGTATCCGGGTAATAAGGCGGTATATATGAGAGCACAATCATTGGCTTTTTGTCCTTGTAGAGCTCATACAGATGTTTTACAAGCATTACCGCAATGTCATGCACATCTGTTTTTTCTGCTTGTAATTCCAACGCATATGCTCTGAGATGCTGCAAAAGATTTCCATCATAGCCTTTGCGGACCTCTCCAAGCAGTTCTTCATAAGTCATAACACAAGGCGCATATTCATATCTGACTGTTTTATCGCCTGAGATTCTGCCATACTCCTTTGCTTTCTCATCGACGAAGTCAATAGCTGCTTTCATTGAATCATAGGCTATGGCTCTCAGTTTTTCGGTGAGTTCTTCAGGATTCAGAGTCATGGTTATAAGTGTGTAGTAAGCTGCGGCATAAAGTGGAATTGATGCCGAATAAGCAGTCTTCAGATCCTGCATCTTGAGGCACACAGGCGGCGGAGTGGTTGATCCTCGCAGTGTCTGACAAAAGCTTGTGTTAAGCTCAAGTCTTCTGTAAACCTCATTGGACATGAGTAAAGGATCTATTCCCAAGAAAGGTTCTCCGCCATGAGTTGACTCCCCGGCAAAGAAGAACATTGGCATCACTTTGCCCGGCGATCCGTAGTGAATGTAATGGTCCTTATTGTTTGCCTGATCCTCCATCATGTAACACTCTGCCAGCAGTAAAGCTTTATATTGAAGTTTTTTTTCTTCGGCAAAGCTGTTAAAAAACCTGACAGCTTCAAGCATTCCTTCGGAGTTTGTTTCTTCTCCGCAGACTGCTACATAAAGAATATTTCCGTTTATGGTATCCGGATTGTCTGCATAATATCTCAGAAGTTCCATGGCCAATGCATGGCCGAACTTCATGTCTGCCGTACCCCTGCCAAAAATCCATTCACCGGATTCCGCATCCTTGAGGGTATCTTCATCTACAGGCATCTCCTTAATTCTCTCGGTTATTTTTTCTATATCAAATGCGATATCCTTAAGATGGCCGTATTCTTCTACGTCTACCACATCATAGTGTCCTGTCAGTATGACAGTGTCAGGGGTTTCCGGATGAATCTGCAGAAAAGCTGCCACATCCACTCTTTCCAGCGGGTCATTTTTTAAAGGTATGAGCCTGATGCTGTCAGCTGCATTGCTAAAATAAGGTATGTCCTTCAGCATCTCCACTATCACGGCCGGAACCTCTGTTTCCGCTTCTGTCCCCGAAACTCCCGGTATCTCTACCAGTCGTTTAAGATTTGAATAATATCTCTCCCTCTCTATCATGCGATTACCTCTTATATCTGCACTTCTTAACCTTTATCACTATCTTAGAGCAACTTTTGTGCCAAGTCATCTCTGCATTAAGAAATCGTTAATATTTACACATTTATATAAATAAAAAACGGGACATATAAAAAATTCCGTCCCGTAGTAAAATAAATTTCTTTTATTTTAAAGATTTTTTGTCTTGTATCTGAGGAGCTGTGGTGATATGCCAAGACTTCTCGCCGCTGATACAATATTCCCATTCTCCATGTCAAGGATCTCTCTGATGCGGCTTACTTCTTTTCTTTCCAGATACTCCTTGAGGCTGCATCCCGAACTGGCAAAGTCATCAATAATCTGTCTGTCTATTTCCCGTTCCGTCCGTATAAGCTTACAGCCCATGTCCAGATAATACCTTACATCTTCCTCCTCTATGACGGATTTGTTCTGTGCACAGAAAAATCCCTCAAGTAGATTTTTAACTTCTCTCACATTGCCTTGCCAGTAATGAGAAAGCATCAGTTTTCTCGCTTCAGCAGAAAACCCCTCAACATTTCTGTGGAAGATTCCGTTAAATCTCCTTATATAATAATCGGCAATTTCCAGCACATCTTCTCCTCTGTTTCTCAGGGGAGGGAGTGTAAACTGAATTACAGAAAGTCGGAAAAACAGGTCTGAACGGATCTTTTTTGTTCGGAGGAGTTCATCGAGATTACCACTGCATGCGGCTATGATTCGTACATCAAGGTATATCTCCTCACTGGCACCTATCGGCCTTATAGCTTTTTCTTCTATTACCTTGAGTATCTTAGCCTGAATTCCCATTGGCATGGAATCCACCTCGTCGAGAAACAGGGTACCCTTGTCAGCAAGCTTGAACAAGCCATCCTTTTCCTCGGCATCGGTAAAACTTCCCTTTTTTATTCCAAAGAGCAGACCCTCCAGAAGACTTTCAGGCAGCGCGCTGCAGTTTACGTACACAAAAGGATATGCTTTCCGGTTGCTTTCTGCGTGAATAACGCGGGCTGTCAGCTCTTTTCCGGTGCCCGTCTCCCCAATAATCAGCACTGAAGAATCTCTATCGACAATTTTAGAAACCTTTCTCTTGATTTCTCTTATCTCCGGGCAGCTTCCTATAATGTTTTCCAGACAAAATGATTCATCCGAATCGGAATTATTCTTTATTTTGTCAGGTTTAAGCAGATAAGTCTTCTCATCGTATCTGGCAAACTCAATGGCTCCCACCACATCCTCACCGTTTCTGATAAGATAGATATCTTCTGCCTGGCTGAGACGTCTGCCATCCAGAAGTTCCAACGTCTGTGTATAGTCCATATACCGTTCACCGTAATTAATGGCTCGCATGAATGTACTGCTTTCTTCATCGATATTGGTATACACCTGAGTAAACTTCTTACCCACCAGTTCCTCTGGCCTGAATCCGAAGAAATCAGGATGCATTACACTGATATATTCAATTCCGCCTGTATGATTCACAATGGCTACATCCTTAAAATCTTTTCTCAGCTTCATCTGTCTGTCTCCTCATAACGGTTCAGCTTATACCGCAGCAGCTGCTTGGATATTTTCAGAAATTCTGCAGTTTCCGTCAGTTTCCTCCCATTTGCTTCATAGGCCGAAAGAACCAGCTTTCTTTCCATGTTATCCATTTCCTTCTGAAGTCCCTCCTCCTTCTGAGGTTTTACCCCGCTTGCCACATTTTCGAGTATATATGAGGGAATATCATTCTTTTTTATTTTATTGTCTTCTGCGAAAGCAAAAGCTCCTTCTATGACATTTCTAAGCTCCCGTACATTGCCCGGCCAGCTGTACCTCTTAAATATATCCATAATTTCCTTATCCGGATACCCTACGCTGCTGTTTGTCTTTTCATTAAAGTAATTTATAAAGTGTGAAACCAGAAGTTCTATATCCCCTTTTCTGTCCGCAAGGTCAGGCAGCTTGATAAATACCACGGCAAGTCTGTAAAGAAGGTCCGGCTTCATACGCTTTTCCGCCAGAAGTCTGCCGGGTTCCTCGTTGGTGGCCGCAACCACACGGAAGTCCAGCGCGACCTCCTTGTCCGAGCCTATTCTTCTGATTTTTTTACTTTCAATGGCTTTCAAAAGCTTTACCTGCATATCAGGGTTGAGGGAATTAATTTCATCGAGAAAAACAGTTCCCCCATCCGCCTCTTCGAAAAGACCTGTCCTGTCAAAAGCTCCGGTAAAACTTCCTTTGGTGGTGCCGAAAAGTATGCTTTCCAGAAGGTTATCCGGTATTGCGCTGCAGTTCTGTGACAGAAACTTCTTTCCATATCTGCGGCTTGAATTATGTATCGCCTGAGCCACAAGTTCCTTGCCGGTTCCCGTTTTACCAAAAATGAGCACATTGGAGTCAGATAGCGCAATTTTTTCGATCTGTCCTTTGATTTCCAGCATGGCCGGATCCTGAGTGATGATATCATCCAGCAGATACTTGGTGTTGTTTTTTCTATAAAGCACATGCTCCGAATGCTGTTCGATTTCTCCTACATGGTCCTTGTCGTAATAAAATCTGCCAAACTCCACAGCTCCCGCCAGTTCACTCCCATCGTATATAGGATAGCATGAGCCTATCTTTTTTAGCTCAATACCGCGTCTGGTGGTCAGGTTAATCTCAAAGTTTTCTGTGGCTGTACCCTCACGAGCAGCTTTAAACAGGGGATAATCCTCATTCAGATTCACATAGAGATCTCTGAGATTTTTTCCCCTTGCGCTTTCCATTCCCAGCTGAAAATATCTGTAGTTTCCTATATCATCAAATATTATTTCACCTTCCGGGTTAATAAGGATTATATCTGTGTTTTCCTCATTTATAAGCATTTTATCTCACTGTCTCCACTCTCACCATGTTGGTATTGCCTGGTATGTCCAGAGGCAGTCCGGCGCTGATTACCACTTTATCTCCCGGCTTCAGCAGCCCTTTCTTTTTGCTTTCCTCAAGACACCTTGCAATGAGAACCTCCAGGTCCCTCAGATTTTCCACAAAGATTGGCTCCACTCCCCACTGCAGGGCAGCCTGATGATATGTCTTGCTCTCAGGTGTGGCTGCGATAATTCTGGTAACAGGCCTGAATTTACTCATTCTTGTGGCTGTATAACCCGTCTTGGTAATGGCTATAATAGCCTCAGCATTTATGTCTTTTGCCAGAGTGCAGGCCGCATGTCCCACAGCATTGGTGGTATCGTCTGCATCCATTTCATGCCATATGCTGTTTCCGGGTATGAACCTCGGGTCATCCTGCTCAGCCTGTCTTGCTATCTTAGCCATGGCTGCCACCGCCTCGGCAGGGTATTGTCCCATAGCGCTCTCACCGGAAAGCATCACTGCAGAGGTCCCGTCAAATACCGCATTTGCTACATCGGTGATTTCTGCTCTGGTCGGCACAGGATTTGATATCATAGATTCCAGCATCTGTGTAGCGGTAATGACGATTTTGCCGCTCTGCTGGCATCGCTTGATAAAACGCTTCTGTATTCCCGGCAGTCTTTCAAAATCCACCTCGACTCCCATATCGCCTCTTGCCACCATAATTCCGTCGGAAAGTTCAAGAATTTCTTCGAAATTCTCTATCCCCTCAAGGTTTTCTATCTTTGAAATTATCTTGATTTTGCTGCCTCCATGTGCATTCATAAAACCTCTGAGAAGTCCTACATCCTCTGCCTTTCTGACAAAGGATGCGGCCACATAGTCCACGTCCTTCTCAATGCCGAAGAGAAGATCCTCCTTATCCTTTTCGCTTAGGTACTCCATCTTAAGAGCAACCTTTGGAATGTTGATACCCTTGTGGTTGCTCACAGTGCCTCCGTGCTCCACGCGGCATTTCACCTGGCTGCCGGTGGTTTCAAGAACCTGGAGTGTGATTTTGCCGTCATCTATAAGCACACGGTCTCCGGCTTTAAGTTCACGGGGCAGGTCTTTGTATGTAACAGCCGAAATGCTGCTGTTTCCTTCTACGTCTTCTGTAGTGAGGGTAAAAAGCTGTCCGTCCTCAAGCTCGGCGCTGCCTCCCTCAAAATTTCCCGTCCTTATTTCCGGGCCCTTGGTATCCAGCATTACAGCTGCAGGAACACCAAGCGAATCTCTTACTTTTCTGAAAGTGTCAATGGTTTTGCCATGGCCCTCGTGAGTGCCATGTGAAAAGTTCAGCCTTGCCACATTCATGCCTGCATTTAGCATTTTCTCCATTACCGTTTCGTCAGCTGATGCAGGGCCTAATGTACAAACTATTTTGGTTTTTCGCATCGGAACTGTCCTCCTTTTCATAGTTCAATTATACTTTTAGCATTGGCTTTAGGCAAGTAAAATCTAAATGCAATCTTAATTACTATGTGCAAAAAGAATGCAATGTATGGCCTTGTAATTTGTCCGTTTTGCGTTTAAAATTCTAATATCAAAAGATGTACCATTCAGGAGGAAAAGAAATGGCCATAGAACCAAATTTAAAAGAAAGATTAAGATCTGACCGCGCCGAAGCGCTCATTACCACCGCGGAAGAAGCCGCCATGCTTATTAAGGACGGCATGGCTGTAGGTATCAGCGGTTTCACCAATGCCGGTTATCCAAAGGTGGTTACTCACGCACTTGCTGAGCAGGCAAAAGCCGGAAGAACAGTAAAAATAGATCTTTACTCCGGTGCTTCAGTAGGACCTGAAGTAGATACAGAGTTAACAGAAGCAGGTGTCATCCGAAAGCGAATCCCATATCAGACAAATTCTTCTCTGAGAAAATCCATAAATGCAGGAAATGTAGATTACATTGACATGCACCTTGGCCGCTCGCCTGAGTTCATATCAGGCGGTCACGTGAACAAGCCTGATGTCGCTCTGGTGGAAGCACTGGCCATCACAGAAGACGGAAATCTGATTCCTACAACTTCTGTGGGCAACACACCGACCTACGTAGCGGAGGCTGATACCGTAATAGTTGAGATTGCTATGGCTAAACCCCTTGCGCTGGAGGGCATGGCAGACGTTTATATGCAGGAAAAGCCGCCTATGAGAAAGCCTATTCCTATCACCCATGCAGGCGACCGCATCGGCACCCCTTATATAAAGTGCGGCTGGGACAAGATCAAGGCAATCGTCATCTCCGACAAGAGCGACCTTACCAGACCTCTTGCAGCTATATCAGAAGACTCAAAGAAAATAGGACAGAACATTATAAAGTTCCTGGAAAACGAAGTGGCTGCAGGCCGTCTGGGCAAATCCCTGCTTCCAATCCAGTCAGGTGTAGGCTCTGTTGCCAATGCAGTTCTTTACGGACTTCGCGACTCCGATTTTGAGAACCTGACCTGCTACACTGAGGTTATTCAGGATTCCATGCTGGATCTTGTAAAATGCGGCAAAGCCGGCGTTGCATCCTGTACCGCCCTTGCACCTTCTCCGGAAGCTCAGGAGGCATTCTTCAAGGACATTGATTTTTATAAGGATCACATCATATTCCGTCCGCAGGAAATTTCCAATTCCATTGAAGTTGCACACCGTCTGGGCCTGATTGCAATGAATACAGCACTGGAAGTGGATATCTACGGAAACGTAAACTCAACTCATGTACAGGGCAAAAAGATGATGAACGGTATCGGCGGTTCCGGAGATTTCTCACGTTCCGCATCTCTGGTTATCTTTACTACATCATCCATCGCCAAGGACGGAGCTATTTCATCTATAGTTCCTATGTGTCCTCACGTTGACCATACTGAGCACGAGGTAATGGTAATTGTAACAGAGCAGGGCTATGCTGATTTAAGAGGACTTTCTCCAAAGGAAAGAGCTGTTAAGATTATCGAAAACTGCGCTCATCCTGACTACAGAGACAAACTCATGGACTACTTCAACAGAGCCTGCGAGCAGATGCCTTGCCAGACACCACACATTCTGGACGAAGCATTATCATGGCACACCAAGTTCGAAAAAACAGGCAGCATGAGATAATGTCAACAAAAATCATACTTTTTATCGCAGCGGCTCTGTGAGCTGCTGCATTGTTTTTTTGAGGGTCAATCGTGATTCTTTACAACGTTCACCCTATTCTTATATTCATACAACACACTAATAATTCACGTTGTAGATACTTTAATTTTCACTTAAAAAAACAACATTTCTCCCCTCACACAGCACGGTTAATCTGTTTCAGGGTGGAATGTTGTTTTTTTATTGGCTTTTTATACTTTTATACAACTTGCTTCGAATTCAGCCTTTATCTCCGCCAGCAGTTCCGGTGATGAAAGACTCTCCGCACCTGCCATGGCAAGCGCCGCCGCACCGTTTTTGATAGCCTCGTCTCCTGCGGCAGTCATATTCAGCCTTGAAACAGTAGTCTATATTATGGAAATCCGTCGTTACGTTGAAACCATGTTCTTTCATGGTTATCGTAATCTGATGGATTTTAATTCTTCATTCATTTCAGGTCTCCTCTTGCTCGTGGTAACACTCACAGCTGTTCATTAAGAAGCTTTACCATCAGATCTCCGTCGATATTTCCGCCGCTGATGACAAGGGCGATATTCTTGCCGCCTACTCTCTCACGGAAATCCATGACTGCCGCAACCGTGGTACAGCTGCCGCCCTCTGCAATGATTTTTTCATTCATTATCATAAATCTTACGGCTTCTCTGATGGTTTTCTCTTTTACCTCAATTATATCATCAACGTATTCCGGCAGCAGCTCATAGGAAAGTTTCCCTACGCCACCCACCAGTGAATCGCATACTGTATCACCTGTCACCGGGTATTCCTCATAGAACACTTTATCCTCTATGGCCTTTATCATGGCAGGGCAGGCCTCTGTCTGCACACCTATAACTCTTATACCCGGTTTTAAAGCTTTAGCTGCAACCGCAATACCTGTAATCAGACCACCACCGCCGATGGGAACCACTATGGTATCTATATCCGGATTCTGCTCCAGAATTTCAATGGCGATGGTTCCCTGACCTCCGTAGATTTTAGAATCGTCATAATAGGCATCGATGTAGGTCATGCCCTTTTCTTCTATGAACTTCATCCCAAGAGCGTGAGCCTCATCGTAATTTGAACCCATGAGTATGACATCTGCACCGAAGTACCTGATTTTATCCACCTTGATCTTTGGCGTTGTCTCAGGCACTATAACCTTGGCATTACTGATCCCCAAAAGGGATGCCGCATAGCTTACGGAACTGCCGTGGTTTCCGGAGGAAATGGTTGCAACACCTCTCTGCTTCTCTTCCTCTGTCAGAGTCAGCATCTTGTTCATGGCTCCTCGAATCTTGAAGCTTCTAGCCCTCTGCATCGTTTCAAGCTTGAAGAAATATCTTCTGCCGTCATAATTGAGATAAAAAGACTCTTCCAGGGGTGTCTTCCCCACATACGGGCTGATTCTCTCGTATGCCTGCTTAATTTCCTCAAAATTAAAAGCCATAGGTGTTCTCCTTTCTGCAAAACTAGTTTTCCCTGAGAAATTCAGAGAACTTGTCAAGTCCCTGTCTCAAAAGCTTTGAGTCAAAAGCATAGCCGATTCTCACGCAGCCCTCCATTTCGAAGCACTCGCCCGGCGTAAAGAGAAGGCCTTTTTCGCGAATCAGACGCACGCACAGGTCATATGAAGAGATGTCCCTTTCGTAGTAAACCAGCGCGGTAGTTCCGGCAACAGGCTTCACATAGTGAACACCTTCTGTCTCATTTACCCACTGATCCAGAATCTCTCTGTTTTTAAGAAGAATTGCTCTGTTTCTTTCAAAGATTTTTTCCTTGTTGGCGAGAGCCATGGAAGCCAGCATATCATCTAATACGCCGCAGCTGATAGTATCATAGTCCCTGCGCTCGTGAATCTGGTGGATAACATCCATGTCACGGGTAGCAATCCAGCCCATTCTGAGACCTGCCAGGGAAAAAATCTTCGACATGCTTCCTACAGATATTCCCTTTTCGTAAAGGTCTACTATAGAATGCATATAGCTTCCGTCCTCTGATATGCCTCTATATACCTCGTCACAGAGGATATATGCATCCACACTTCTTGCGATTTCCACCATGGCCTCCATCT
>JALFXR010000041.1 GCA_022787405.1 Bacillota bacterium | reverse complement strand
CGTATTGCATCCAATGACTTCTTTTCCATGTCCAAAGATGTGGTTTCAAAGATGATAACGGGCGAATGCAACGCGCAGCAGGCTTATGAAGCCTTTGATGCCGGCCTTCGCCAGCCTGAGGATGATTCTGCGGATGTTATCCTGACTTCCGATAAAGCATACTCTAACATTTTCCATAGCGATGGCGGCAACGAGTCCTACTCTGTTATGGCCAACTCTCTTCGTGAGTTATATGGCAGCGATGTGCTCATTGCAACGGGCAACAGTTTCACAGGCTCTATACTCCAGGCGGATTACACCGAAAAGATGGTGGGCTACATGATTATGCCTAATGGCCTGCTGTCTTTCCACCGCGATATGACCGGCAAGGAACTTAAGGAGACCGCCAGGGCTTACGTGGAAGGAGTAGAAGGAGGATTCAAGCCTTTCAATCGAGGTTCCCTTCCTGTTGTCAGCGGTATCACAATTGAAGTTGAAGAAAACAAGGACACTTATACCCTGTCCAAGGTAAAAAAAGACGGATTGGAAATCAAGGACGATGAAACCTTCACTGTAACCTGTCTTGCAGCTTATGGCTTTTTTGCTCCTTTCCTTGCTGATGAAAGTCGTGTTTTCACGGAAAGCGAAGAACCTGTAAGGGCTGCATGGACTAACTTTGTTAAATCAGGCGACGTTGTACTTGCCCAGCCGGAACATTACATCACTCTGATGAGGAGTGATTTATCATGATAAAACGGCTGCCGGTTTGCCTGAAATGAATGGTATTGAGGTTACCAGGCAGATCCGCCGGCTTGGTGATGATACACCTATTATCATACTCACTGCCCATGACTGCTATTGGACATCAGGAATCCGAAAGCAGAGACATTTTTCTCCACACAACTGAGGCTCTTGAAAAGATTTCTGCTTCCAGACCAGGAGATTACGACCTGGTTATCATGGATATTCAGATGCCTGTCATGGATGGATATGAAGCCACCAGATGTATCCGACTGCTGGATAATCCTGAGCTTTCTTCAATTCCAATTATTGCTATGACTGCCAATGTCTTCGATGAGGACCGTAAATCAGCATCAGAGTGCGGCATGAATAGTGTGTTGGGTGGATTAAAGTAAATCCACTTTAAAGAGAGATATTGACCCTTGGCGTGTTGATATCTCTTTTTTTACATAAGAAAAACGGAAGTGATTTCTCACTTCCGTTGGTATGGCGGAGGACATGGGACTCGAACCCACGGGGCTGTTACACCTTACTTGATTTCCAATCAAGCTCCTTAGCCACTCGGTCAATCCTCCATAGCTGTGCCCTTCAGGCACTATAATAATTTAACATATATTCGTGGAATTTGCAAGTCCTTTTTCTTTAAAATTCCCCCGTTTTATGAGTTCTTTTAACCTCTTTCATCGATTTCTGAAACTCTTACGAAGCTATATCAGGTATCTCCCACTAAATTCATCGAAAAAAGCCGGTTTGATGGGAGATTTTTGGATTTATATGGTTTAAATGGATTAAAATCCGACTTTTTCTGGTGTTCTATGACATAAAACACCCATCAAATCAGTTTTTTATGCGGTTTTTGGTGGGAATTCCTTCCTCCCATCCAAACAATGCAGCCACTCTGCACTAATCGAACTTCACCGGCGCAAAAAACTGCATGGACACCCCCTCATCGAATACGAGAACACTGCGAGGCATGCGTATTACGAACCATGTCACGTACAGATCGCCCACGGCGCCGCTTATGTTGAAAATCTGAATCGCGTATAGGCACCAGAAATACTCATCAGGAACATCAACCATGAGTACAGCCAGCACCACGCCCCATATAATCACAGGAGAAAGGGCAACCACGATATATGCCCACCTGGAGAAAAACCACGTGCTGCCTGCATAAGCCATCCCCGAGCCGGCCTTGAATCCCAACTGCGCCGGCTCTCCCGTGAATATCCGGATAAACACGCCATGAACCCACTCGTGAGCGAATACATAGACCACCAGCCCCACCAGTATCAGGGCAGCGGTAAACAGTACATGAAGCCATCCCTTGTCAAAAACAAGACCCGGCGATACAGCCAGACGACCGAATACAATCATGACCGCCACAATCAGCAGGCTACACCACGAAATCCGCTTAAACACGGTCTGGTCCTCCGCCATATCCAGAGTCTCATATAAATCATATCCTGCCGGCAGCCCCGGATAAGCCGCAGGACGTCGTCCGCCGAAGCCGTGGCCGTCCGAAGAATCGCGGCGTCCGCAGTCCCGTCCTTTCCTAAAGTCTGCCATTATCTCAGCGCCTCTCTTACAGCGTCCGCCATCTGCGGAACATCTACCACACCTTTGTGAAGTACCGGCTTTTTATCAAGATCCTTGAGACCGTATGGCACCTTCACGCCGGTTGCCGAAGCAAGGGCGGAGACGTATTCAAAGCCGTCTTTGCATGGGCCGATGCCGCAGGCGGAAGCCACGCTCTCCGCAAACTTATATGCGCTTGCAGTAGATGCTATGACTGTCGGTGTTGATGTATCGCCTGTTTCTTTCACGTAATCCTGATATACTTTATATGCCACAGCTGTGTGGGTATCCATCAAATAGCCATTTTCAGACCACATTTTTCCGATAGTGTCCAGAGTATCCTTTTCTGTCGAAAAGCCTCCGAAAAAGTCTCCCAGAGCCTCACGAACCTCTTTGGAAACCTCATATACCTTTTCATTGTCCAGCTTTTCCATGAGACCGCGTACAGCATTACCATCACGTCCGCTGAGTATGTACAGAAGTCTTTCCAGGTTGCTGGAAATGAGAATGTCCATGGACGGTGAGTTGGTGCAGTAGAACTCACGCGCTTCTCTCCTTATATCGTAAACGCCGGTTCTGATAAAATCCGTGAGAACCTTGTTGTCGTTGGATGCACAGATGAACTTTTTTACAGGCACGCCCATTTCCCGGGCAAAAAAGGCTGCCAGGATGTTTCCGAAATTACCCGTAGGAACCACCACGTTCATCGGCTCACCGGCTTTGAGAACTCCTCTTCCAACAAGTTTGGCGTAGCTGTATACGTAGTAAGCCACCTGCGGTACCAATCTGCCTATATTTATGGAGTTTGCCGATGAAAGTCTTACACCGCCGGCTGCCAGCTCCTCCGCAAAGGAGTCATCATTGAAGATTTTTTTCACTCCTGTCTGAGCGTCGTCAAAGTTTCCTCTGATGGCGAAAACATGAGTATTGGCACCCTCCTGAGTTATCATCTGTCTTTCCTGAACCTGACTTACTCCGCCTGTAGGATAGAACACCACAATTTCAGTACCCGGCACATCAGCAAATCCCTCGAGAGCAGCCTTTCCCGTGTCGCCTGAGGTTGCTGTCAGTATGCACACCTTGTCGGTAACACCTTCTTTTTTAAGTGAAGTGGTCATGAGGTACGGCAGGATGGAAAGAGCCATGTCCTTAAATGCTGCGGTTTTGCCATGGTAAAGTTCCAGAAAATGAGCCCCGCCGGCTTCCTTAAGTTCCACAACATCAGAAGCCGTAAACTTAGAGTCATAAGCTCCGTCAATACATCTCTGCATTTCTTCATCCGTAAAATCATCAAAGAAAGCTCCTATAACTTCAAAGGCGATTTCCTTGTATGATTTTCCGATCATTTCCTCTATTTTAACAGGCAGTGCCGGAATTTTCTCCGGCACATAAAGGCCCTTGTCCTCGGCTATACCCTGGATTATGGCCTGTGCACCGGTTTTTTTCAGCTGACTTCCTCTCGTACTTTCGTAGTTCATGTTTTGTGTCCTCCCAGATTAGCTAAAGGCTTTGAGAAAAGCTTCCATAAGCCTTTCCCAAAGCCCGTCGTTTAAAATATTATTTCAGTTTTGCAACCATTTCGCCTGCCTTAACCTGCTGTCCTTCGGAAACGTAGATTCTCTCTACGGTTCCTGCTGCCGCAGCCAGAATATTAGTCTCCATCTTCATGGCCTCGATTACTGCAATCGGCTGGTTCGCCTCAACGGCCTCGCCTTCCTTGACAAGTACCTTGATAATGTTGCCTGGAATGTTGGCTCCGATTTCCATAGGGTTATCCTCGTTAGCATATAATACTGAGTTGGATGAGTTAACCGTTACTGTCTTATCCTTGATCTTGATAATACGACGGTTGCCGTTTACTTCGAATATGGCCTCACGCATTCCTTCGTTATCAACAGGTCTTACCTCCTGAAGTCTTACGATGAGAATCTTTCCTTCACCAAGCTTAACTTCGCAGGTTTCTCCCTCTTCCAGACTGTGGAAGAAAATATCCGAACCCATATATCTGAAGTTTCCGTCTTTTCTGATGCTCTTTACATAATCCTCGAATACCTTCGGGTAGAGAGCATAGCTGATAACCTCTCTGTCGGTTCCCTCGAGATCAAGTTCATCCTGAAGCTTCTTTCTGATAGCTTCAAAGTCTTCCGGCTCAAGAAGTTCTCCCGGTCTGCAGGTAATCGGCTCTTTGCCCTTGAGCACAACCTTCTGGATGTCCTCAGGGAAGCCGCCCTCAGGCTGACCCATCATTCCTTCGAAATATGAAACTGTTGAGTCAGGGAAGTCAATGCTGGCTCCCTTTTCTACGATATTCTCAGGTGTAAGGTCGTTCTGAACCATGAAAATTGCCAGGTCTCCTACAACCTTTGATGACGGTGTTACCTTTACGATATCTCCCAGCATCTGGTTTACGGCCTTGTACATATCCTTGACCTCTTTCAGCTTGTGGCCGAGGCCGAAGGATTCAACCTGAGCCTGAAGGTTGGAGTACTGTCCTCCAGGAATTTCATATTTGTAAATTTCTGCAGAAGCAGTCTGAAGTTCTGATTCAAAGTCCCTGTAAACAGGGCGAACATCTCTCCAGTATTCACTGATCTTCTGAAGTCCGTCTGAATCAAGACCTGTATCTCTGTCGGAATACTGCAGTGATGCAACGATTGAGTTCAGTGCAGGCTGTGAAGTCAGACCCGACATGGAGTTGAATGCAGCGTCCACGATATCAACACCGGCCTGAGCTGCCATAAGAACAGTGGCAACACCGTTTCCGGATGTATCGTGAGTGTGCAGATGAATAGGAATGCCGATTTCCTGCTTGAGAGCTCCGACCAGCTTGGAAGCTGCAGTCGGCTTGAGCAGTCCGGACATATCCTTGATGCCAAGGATGTGAGCTCCGCGCTTTTCAAGCTCTTTAGCCATCTTCACATAGTAGCTTAATGTATATTTTGTCTTTGATGAATCAAGAATATCTCCGGTGTAGCAGAGGCAAGGCTCTGCAATCATGCCCTGGTTCAGTGTTTCATCCAGTGCAACCTCCATACCCTGAATCCAGTTCAGTGAGTCGAAGATTCTGAATACGTCGATGCCGGCCTTTGCAGACTGTTTTACGAATTCACGGATTACGTTGTCCGGATAATTCTTGTATCCTACTGCGTTTGCACCGCGCAGCAGCATCTGCATAAGGATGTTAGGGCATTTTTCACGAAGCACCTCGAGTCTCTCCCACGGATCTTCCTTAAGGAATCTGTATGCTGTGTCGAAGGTTGCTCCTCCCCACATTTCCAGTGAGAAAAGGTTGCGTCCGTATACTGATACAGCCGGTGCTATTTTTTCCATATCTACAGTTCTGACACGGGTAGCCATCAGTGACTGCTGGGCGTCTCTCATAGTGGTATCCGTTATAAAAAGTCTCTGCTGTTTTCTTACCCACTGAGTGAAATCCTTTGCACCCATTTCGTCAAAGAGCTGCTTGGTGCCTCTGCCCTGGAGTTCCTTTAACTCTTCAGGCTTGAACTTAGGGAAAACAGGAACGTTGAAGCTCTTCTTCTCTCCCTTTGTCTCGTTTACAAACTTGTTGCCCAGGAACTCGATAACCTTAAGCTCTGTATCCTCTACCTTGTCAATCTGAAGCAGTTCAGGTGTGTTGGCGATAAAGCCTGTGTCACATTCTCCTGCAGCAAATGTAGGATGGTTAAGCACATTGAGCATGAACATGATGTTGGTCTTGACGCCCTTGATTTTAGTTTCTCTGAGTGCTCTTATGGCCTTTCTTCTGGCATCCTCAAAGGTTCTGGAAAAAGCAGTTACTTTAACCAGAAGACTGTCATAGAAAGGTGTTATCTCGGATCCTTCAAAACCGTTACCTCCGTCAAGTCTGATGCCGAAACCGCCCGGTGAACGATAGTTTTCGATTATGCCTGTATCCGGCATGAAGTCGTTGACAGGGTCCTCTGTAGTGATTCTGCACTGGATAGCATGGCCTGTAACCTTGATTGAATCCTGACCAGGAATTGCTATCTCAGGTGAATCCAGAGTGTAGCCCTGAGCTACCAGAATCTGAGCCTGAACGATATCAACGCCTGTTACGATTTCAGAAACTGTATGTTCAACCTGTATTCTAGGATTCATTTCTATGAAATAGTGCTTGCCGGTTTTGTCAAGAAGGAATTCAACTGTACCTGCACTTCTATAATTAACTGCCTGTGCAATCTTGATAGCGTCATTGCAGATTGCTTCTCTCTGCTCCTCTGTCAGACAGAGAGCCGGCGTGAACTCGATAACCTTCTGATGTCTTCTCTGGATTGAACAGTCTCTTTCATAAAGATGAACTATGTTCCCCTCTTTATCTCCGAGTATCTGCACTTCGATATGTTTAGGGTTTTCAAGATATTTCTCGATTAAAATATCGTCTATGCCGAATGCTTTTGCAGCTTCGCTTCTGGCACTTCTGAACTGAGGCAGAAGTTCTTCCTTTGAACGAACAATTCTCATACCTCTTCCGCCGCCGCCTGCTGCTGCCTTGAGCATTACAGGATAGCCGCAGCTTTCCGCAAACTGCAGTGCCTCCTCTTCGGTTTCAATGGCTTTTTCAACGCCCGGAATAGTCGGTACGCCTACTGAATTAGCTACAATCTTTGATTTAATCTTATCTCCCAGTCTGTCCATCATTTCAGCTGTAGGTCCGATGAACTCGATTCCTGCTGATGCACAGGCCTTTGCGAACTCTACGTTTTCAGCCAGAAAACCATAACCGGGGTGAATAGCATCTACACCCTTGGCCTTGGCCAGTGCAATAATTTCGTCGATTCCAAGGTATGCTCCTACCGGTGTCTTTCCTTTACCGATCTGATATGATTCATCTGCCTTGGTTCTGAATAAAGTATTCTTGTCTTCCTCGGAATAAACAGCTACAGTTCTGATGCCAAGTTCCTGACATGCTCTGAAAACTCTTATTGCTATTTCTCCTCTGTTAGCAACCAATACTCTTTTGAATTTTTTAATTTCTCCCATTTCTCTCTCCTAAAAAATTACTTGATCACGCGCACGTCCATCTGCGGATAAGGTATTGTGATATTTGCTTCATCAAAAGCCAGTTTTACCTGTTCTTCCAGATAGTACCTTACATCATAATACCTGGAAGTTTCGCACCAGACTTTCAGATCCAGCAATATACCGCTCTGCTGGTGCTCTGCCACCCCTGTTACAGGTGCAGGGTCGGCGAAAATGTCCTTATTGGATTCCGCTACAGCCATTAGGACGTCTTTGGCCCTGGCGATATCCGAATCGTAGCTTATTGCGAAAGTTACATCAACCCGGCGGCTTTTTTCCCGGGAGTAGTTGACCATCACTGAAGCTGTAATGGTACCGTTAGGTATTGTGATAACTTTATTATCATAGGTCTTAAGCGTCGTGACCAGAAGATCTATGCTCTGCACGATACCTGTTATGCCGGTAACCTCTATAACATCCCCTCTGATGAAAGGTTTGTTAGCTAATATTATTATACCACTTGCTATGTTTCCCAAACTGTCTTTTAGTGCAAGGGCTACAGCCGCGCCGCAGGCACCCAGCAGCGTCACGAGAGGCGCCGTAGGAACCTTGAGACTTGTAAGTATTACCACTGCAAGAACAATATACAGGGCATACCTTGTGGCCGTTATTATAAATTTGTGCACTGATCTGTCAAGTCTGGTTCTTGCGAGGGCTTTCTCTGTTATCTTCACAGCGAGCTTTATTATCACCATTCCCGCTATAAAAATCAGTACAGCCATCAGAAGGCTTCCCCCGTATTCCCAGAGTTTTTCCAAAGTCTTTTCTTTAATCATGCTTCACCATGCTTATTCCTTCTGTGCTTCTATTCGTTCTTCTCGTATACTCTTCCGCTGCGGCGTCTTTCCAGCTCATGAAGCAGTTTCTTTCTCAATCTGATGTCATCCGGCGTGATTTCCACCAGCTCATCATCGTTGATAAATTCAAGGGCCTCTTCAAGAGTGAATGTTCTGGCCGGGCTCAGTTTGATGGCCTCATCGGATCCGGCAGCACGCATGTTGCTCACTCTCTTGGCCTTGCATGGATTTACCACCATATCATCGTTTCTGGAGTTCATGCCCACAATCATGCCTTCATATACCTTGGTGCCCGGTTCCACAAACATCTGAACACGCTCACCTATATTGAAAAGTGCATAAGGTGTGCACACGCCCTCTTCCTGTGCGATGGCTACGCCGTTTACTCTCTGAGGAATATCTCCCTTGTAGTCGTCAAAGCACTCGAAACGCCTTACCATGGTTCCCTCGCCGCGGGTATCGTTGATAAACTCGCTTCTGTAGCCCAGAAGGCCTCTTGTCGGCACCAGATACTCAATTCTGGAATATCCGTTTTCGCCGGACATCTGACGCATAATACCTTTTCTGATATTCAGCTTATTTATAACCGTTCCGGCATATTCATCGGGAACCGATATCACTACTTCCTCCATAGGTTCAAGGGTTCTGCCGTCCTCACCTCTTCTGAGGATAACCTCAGGTTTGGAAACAGCCAGTTCGTAGCCTTCACGCCTCATGTTTTCGATGAGAATTGAAAGGTGAAGTTCTCCTCTTCCGGAGACTTTGAAACAGTCTGTTGAATCTGTTTCCTCAACCAGCAGTCCCACGTTGACTTCAAGTTCTTTGTTCAGTCTCTCTCTGATGTGTCTTGAGGTTACGAACTTTCCTACCTTTCCTGCAAATGGCGACTTGTTAACCATAAAGTTCATGGAAAGTGTCGGTTCCTCAATGTGTATCATCTCCATAGGCTGAGGGTCTGCAGGATCGCATATGGTTTCGCCGATTGAAATATCAGAAATTCCTGATACTACAACGATATCACCACATTCAGCTTCAGGCACAGCCATTCTCTTAAGACCTCTGTAAACAAAGACCTGATTTACCTTTCTCTGTACCAGAGTACCGTCGGCCTTGGCTACTGCAACTGTCTGTCCTTCTTTGATTTTTCCTTTGGTGACTCTTCCGATTCCCAGTCTGCCGATGTAATCATCATAGGCAAGAGTTGAAACCTGCAGCTGCAGCGGCTCATCGTTAAGGTCCGGATAAGGCTTGCAGTGTTCGATTATGGTATCGAAAAGCGGAGTCAGATCCAACCCTCCGTATCCGGCAGGACTCTTTTTTATCTTGGCATCTCCTTCTCCGACTTCCATTCCTTTCACATCCTCAGGGTCTCTTACTGCTATTCCCTGGCGGGCGATTCCGTAAAGAATCGGGAAATCCAGCTGGTCGTCATTGGCTTCAAGATCCATGAAAAGTTCATAAACCTCATCTACAACCTCATCTATACGAGCATCCTTCTTATCAAGCTTGTTTATGAAAAGTATCGGATTAAGTCCCTGCTCCAGGGACTTCTTCAGCACGAATCTGGTCTGGGGCATCGGTCCCTCGCTGGAATCCACCAGCAGAATTACCGTATCAACAGTTTTCATTATCCGTTCAACCTCCGAGCTGAAATCAGCATGTCCCGGAGTGTCCACAATGTTGATTTTTACATCGTTATGCATTATAGAACAGTTCTTTGAGTAGATGGTTATTCCTCTTTCTCTCTCGATATCGTCGCTGTCCATTACGCAGTCCACCACTTCCTCGTTGGCGCGGAAGACCCCGCTCTGATTAAGGAAAGCGTCAACAAGGGTTGATTTACCTGCATCGACGTGTGCTATAACTGCTATATTTATTATTTTTTCTTTCTGACTCATTGTGAGTTGTCCTTCTTTCGTATAAGTCTTTTTTGTATCTATATAGATATTTTTTTGTCAAAGTCTGTTAATTTTTTGTGTTCAAAAAACAATAACCCATATTAAAGTATTTTAACATATGAGCATTCGTTTTTCAATGGATTTAAGACGATTTCAAGAACTTTTTTGTAATAAATCAGGCAGAAAGATGTCAAACCTGCTCCTTCATGCATAGTATAAAAGGTATTATTGTATTTTAATCTCAGGGAGGTATTAAAATGGCCAGTATTTACCTTAGCCCCTCAACTCAGGAGTATAATCAGTTTGTTACAGGAGGCAGTGAGGAATACTATACTAATCTTATCGCAGACGCAATGGTTCCCTATCTCAGAGCCAGCGGCATTGATTTTACTCGAAATAATCCGGGTGGAACAGTGGTTGATTCCATAAATGCATCTAACGCAGGGAATTACGATTTTCACCTCGCTATTCATACGAACGCAGCCCCCGAAAACCTGGCGGGCATGATTCAGGGGCCAAATGTTTACTACTATCGCGACAGCAGCAGAGGCAGAGCTGCCGCAGAAATATTCGCCAACAACCTTAAGCTGATCTATCCTCATCCGGAACTCGTCAAAGTCATTCCTACCACAACTCTTGCAGAGCTGCGCCGCACCCGTGCTGTGGCTGTCCTGGTGGAGGTGGCCTATCATGACAACGTGGAAGACGCAAACTGGATTACATCCAATATCGATCAGATTGGAGAAAACCTGGCCCTGTCCACGGCCGACGTGCTGGGTGTACCGTTTGTGGAGCCTTAGTTAAGAAAAAGCGTGCTGACATTATATCAGCACGCTCACTCCGTATGTTGCAATTGTAACTATCAGGCCGGCGGTCACCACTCCCGCGGCTATGGCCGGAAACGCCCTCTTGAGCTGCATATCCAGCATGGCTGCAACCAGCGCTCCCGTCCAGGCTCCGGTTCCCGGCAGCGGTATGGCTACCAGAATCATCAGACCCCAGAACTCGTATTTCAGCACCTGAGCTTTTTTCGCATCAGCCTTGGCTTCCATCCGGCGGACCATATTGCCCAGCCGTTGGCTTTTGGCCTGAAGCCACTTGAATATTTTACGTATAAATATGATTATAAAAGGCACCGGCACCAGGTTGCCTATTATGGCAGTAATCAGTGCAACCCTTATGTCCAGTCCTGCAAGAACCGCAGCGGGTATGGCACCCCGCAGCTCAATCACCGGCACCATTGAAACCAAAAATGTCATCAATATATTTCCCCAGACAGTACCCCAAAGTGAAAACATTACACGTTTCCTCCCTTTTTTACGCCTGTTGATGAGCCCAAAGCCGCCTTTACGGCAGCCTGCGCAGCAGAAAGTCTTGCTACAGGAACCCTGTAAGGTGAACATGAAACATAGTTAAGACCTGTTTTGTGGCAGAACTCGATAGTTCTCGGGTCACCTCCATGTTCGCCGCAGATTCCCAGCTTCAGGTTCGGGCGTGTCTGTCTGCCCAGAGAAACAGCCATTTCCATCAGTTTGCCGACACCTTCTACGTCAAGAGTCTGGAAAGGATCGTCCTCCATGATTCCCTGTCTTACATACTCCTCTATCAGTTTCCCCGTGTCATCACGAGAAAAGCCGAAGGTCATCTGAGTCAGATCATTGGTTCCAAAAGAGAAAAATTCCGCTTCCGCTGCTATGCTTCCCGCAGCAAGGGCCGCTCTTGGGGTCTCAATCATTGTGCCTACCAGATAACTCATCTCGACTCCTGCATAGCTAATACATCTGTCAGCAGTCTCAACCACAACCTTCTTAACTGCAGCCAGTTCAGCCTTAGAGCCAATCAGCGGAATCATTATTTCGGGAATGATATCTACACCTTCCTCGCACGAAACTTCTATTGCAGCATCGATTATGGCTTCCGTCTGCATTACGGCAATCTCAGGATGGGTTACCGCCAGTCTGCAGCCTCTGTTTCCCAGCATAGGATTCAACTCATGGAGCTCATTCACTTTAGCCGCGAGTTTTTCATAAGAAACTCCCATGATTCCGGCAAGGTTTTCTATATCATCCTTGTCCTGAGGAAGAAACTCGTGGAGAGGCGGGTCGAGAAGTCTGATAGTCACCGGTCTTTCGCCCATTACCTTGAAGATTTCCTTGAAGTCGCTCTGCTGGAAAGGTTTCAGAACTTTAAGGGCCTCTGTCCTTTCTTCATGTGTATCGGCCAGAATCATCCTTCTTATGGCCGGAATTCTTTCTTCTTCAAAGAACATATGCTCAGTACGGCAAAGCCCTATACCCTCTGCACCGAAGGCCAGAGCCTGAGCCGCATCCTTCGGATTGTCCGCATTGGCACGCACCTTCAGTTCTCTTATTTCATCAGCCCAGCTCATAAGTCTGGCAAAATCGCCTGTAATCTCCGATTCCACGGTTTTAAGCATACCCTTATAAACGGAGCCTGTGCTTCCGTCAATGGAAATATATTCTCCTTCAGACACCGTCGTGTCGTCAGGCAATGTAATTATCTTTTCCGTTTCGCTTACACGAATATCTGCACATCCGGCTACACAGCACTTGCCCATTCCTCTGGCAACCACTGCCGCATGTGAAGTCATTCCTCCTCTTGCCGTCAGTATACCTTCTGCGGCTACCATTCCGGCCAGATCTTCAGGCGAGGTTTCTTCCCTCACGAGAAGCACCTTCCTGCCCTGCGCAGCAGCCTCGGCCGCAGCCTGCGCCGTAAAAAAGACCTGTCCGCAGGCTGCGCCCGGCGAAGCCGGGAGGCCCGTGGCCACGGGCGCCGAGGCCGCAAGCTCAGCTGCATCGAAGGCAGGATGCAGGAGCTGGTCAATCTGCTCAGGCGCCAGTCTGGTGATAGCAGTCTTCTTATCGATGAGCCCCTCCTCAACCATATCCACAGCAATCTTTACAGCCGCCTGAGCCGTTCTCTTGCCGTTTCTGGTCTGAAGCATATAGAGCTTGTTTCTTTCAATGGTGAACTCCATGTCCTGCACATCCTTATAGTGCTTTTCCAGGAGCTCCGAAATCTTCATGAAGCCCTTGTAACAGTCCGGGAAGGCTTCTGCCATTTTATCGATGTCAAGAGGCGTTCTCACACCCGATACCACATCTTCACCCTGTGCGTTTACAAGAAACTCTCCGAAAATTTTATTTTCACCGGTAGACGGATTTCTGGTGAAAGCAACCCCTGTACCGGAGGTGTCACCCATGTTTCCGAATACCATGGACTGAACGTTAACTGCAGTGCCCAGGCTCGCCGGTATACCGTTAAGTTCTCTGTACAGCACAGCCCTGTCGTTGTTCCATGAACGGAACACAGCCTTCACAGCATCGATGAGCTGTTCCCTCGGCTCCTGCGGAAAATCCTTTCCTGTATACTTTTTTACGATTTCCCTGTAGCCTGAGATTATTGCCTCAAGGTCTTCTGCGCTCAGATCCACATCATATTTTACGTTCTTTTCCCTCTTGCGTCCGTCAAATACCCTGTCAAACTCTGCCTTTGGAATATTCAGAACCACATCGCCGAACATCTGAATAAACCGGCGATAGCTGTCCATGGCAAACCTTCTGTTTTCAGTAAGGGCCGCCAGTCCTTCCACACTGGCATCATTCAGTCCCAGGTTAAGGATGGTGTCCATCATTCCCGGCATTGAAACAACCGAGCCGGACCGGACCGAAACCAGAAGCGGATTATCCTCCGAGCCGAATTTCTTTCCCGTTACGTTTTCCAGTTCCTCGATTTTCTCGTAAACGGCTTCCACCACATCATCGGCCACAGTGCATTTTTCCTCGTAATACCTGTTGCAGGCCTCTGTCGTAATGGTGAAACCGAAGGGAACCGGAAGGCCGATTCTGGTCATTTCCGCAAGATTTGCTCCTTTTCCCCCCAGAAGGTCCTTCATTTCCTTAGAACCTTCATTAAAGGAGTAAACATATTTTTTCATAAAATTCTCCACTTCTGTCATTTCAACTTAAAATGACAATCTTTCCTCGATATATGCGCGTACCTCGCTTACCGGGATTCTCACCTGCTCCATGGTGTCTCTGTCACGGACAGTCACGCAGCCGTCAGTTTCTGTATCGAAGTCCACGCAAATGCAGAATGGAGTTCCTATTTCGTCTTCTCTTCTATATCTCTTTCCGATTGAACCCGCTGCATCGTAGTCGACCATGAAGTACTTGGAGAGTTCTTCATGAATCGGCTCGGCAATTGGTGATAATTTCTTGGCCAGAGGCAGCACAGCAGCCTTGAACGGTGCCAG
Source organism: Bacillota bacterium (assembly GCA_022787405.1). Taxonomy (GTDB): domain Bacteria; phylum Bacillota; class Clostridia; order Peptostreptococcales; family Anaerovoracaceae; genus SUG1106. The sequence continues at coordinate 4,058 of JALFXR010000041.1, read as the reverse complement.
AGCAGGATGGAATTTCATTACCACTCTTACATCCTCCTTGCCGTTTGCATCCGTGAGAACTTCTTCGTTATATGCGTCAACCAGGAATGCAAGAGCAACTCTGTCAGCTCCCAGTGACGGTTCAATTACATAAGGCACATACTTCTCGCCTGTTTCTGAATCAACATAGCTCAGATCCTGTCCTGATGTGTTGATGTGCTGAGTCAGGTCAAAGTTGGTTCTGTCTGCAATACCCCATAACTCACCCCAGCCGAACGGGAACAGGTACTCGATATCTGTTGTGGCGTTGCTGTAGTGGGAAAGTTCCTCCTTCTCATGGTCACGGGTTCTGATGTTATCCATATTCATGTTCAGGCTCTTAAGGAAGTTTACGCAGTATTCCTTCCAGTATGCGAACCACTCAAGATCAGTTCCGGGCTTGCAGAAGAACTCCAGCTCCATCTGCTCGAATTCTCTTGTTCTGAATGTAAAGTTGCCCGGTGTGATTTCATTTCTGAAGGATTTACCTATCTGGGCAATGCCGAAAGGCACTTTCTTTCTGGCAGTTCTCTGCACGTTTCTGAAGTTCACGAAAATACCCTGGGCAGTTTCAGGTCTGAGATATATCTCAGACTTGGAATCCTCTGTTACACCCTGGAATGTCTTAAACATCAGGTTGAACTGGCGGATTCCTGTAAAATCGCTTTTGCCGCACTCAGGACAAGGGATATTGTTTTCTGCAATGTAGCTTTCCAGTTTTTCATTTGACCAGCCGTCAACAACTACCCCTTCAATTCCCTTTTCCTTATGATAATCTTCAATGAGCTTGTCTGCTCTGAATCTGGCCTTGCAGGACCTGCAGTCGATCAATGGATCCGCAAAGCCGCCTACGTGCCCGGATGCCACCCATGTCTTAGGATTCATAAGTATAGCCGCATCCAGCCCCACATTGTATTTGGATTCCTGTACGAATTTTCTCCACCATGCCTTTTTAACGTTGTTTTTGAATTCAACGCCGAGAGGGCCGTAATCCCATGTGTTGGCCAAACCGCCGTAAATCTCCGAGCCCGGAAAAACAAATCCTCTGTTCTTCGCAAGGGCAACTATCTTTTCCATTGTTACTTCTCTGTCCATTTTTCTAAAAAATCCTTCCTGTTTATATCGTATCTTTTCTTTTTTATTTTAAACTATTTCTCTTCTTCTTTTTCTTCGCAGCAGCAGTCTGCATCACCTTCGCCGCAGCAGCAGCCCGTCTTGTCTTCCTCTTCATCTTCACAGCAGCCCTCGACCTTATCCATAAGGTCATCGAAAGCATCCTCTACATCGTCCAGGACTTCATCGCCCTTTTTCTTGAACTCCTCAAACTTCTCTACAGCAGCATCCTTGATGTTATTGTAAGTTTCAGTACCCTTCTTTACAACATCATCGAAAACCCCCGGAGCCTTTTCCTTGACATCGTTCACTACATCTGTACCCTTGGCCACAACCTCGTCGAAGACTACAGAGCCTCTTTCCTTGACTTCGCTGGCAGCGGCTTCTGCCTTCTGACTTATGTCTATCACCTTGCCGTCATCAGTGGTGAGCTCTATCTTGCACTTGAAGCCGAATGCCGCAATTGCAGCTGCAATAACTCCCCAAGGTGCCACGATTGTGCCTACTATTCCAACATTTACAGGGATATTTACGATGGTTTCATCGTCCTTTTTCACTGAAATCTTGGAGATGTTTCCCTTCCTGACAAGTTCCTTTATCTTTTCCATGGTTTCGTTTGCCACTTCGCCTGCCTTGTTGGACTTCTTTACATCCACGGTTTCCTCAATGGCGATTATTGCGTCAACCACGCTGCCGTCAGCAGCTTCAAGAGCTTCCTTGGCCTCTTTATAAGATACGCCTGTTCTGTCTTTAACCAGTTCAATCTTTTCCAATGTGATTTCCATTTTATACCTCCTATTACTCTATAATACTTAAAATATTAAATCCTCACTTTTCAGTTTTCCCACATCTAAATGATATGACATCCAGCTTTTGATTATTGCTTTCAGTTTCTCAAGGATATCATCATCCAGAGCGATTTTTTCAAAAGTTCCCAGAGGTTCCTTCTGAAAATACTTTAATATATTTACTATACCAAAATTTGTGTCATAAATCAACGGTTCATTTGCCGGAGTCCCTCCCTTTGGAGGCTGGTTTTTCTGGGCCTTTACGGCACATGAGTCGCATATAATCCCTCCCTCTGAAACGCTGAAAAACCTTTTGGCCTCCCGGCATCCGCACACACAGCATTGATCAAGCTCCGGCATGGTTCCCATAATATCCAGTGCCTTTACCATGTAGGCCATTACCAGCGTATCATGTTTCGCGCTGCGCCTTTCCAGGTTTTCGAGAAATTCCAGCAGAAGTGCGAAGAGCCTTGGCTGAGGAAGATCCTCGGCCAGAAGCTTTTCCGTAAGCTCCATCACATAGGATCCTGCCATATACTTGTCCAGATCCTCGCCGAGGGAGTAAAAGCTTCTGATTACTTGTCCGCTGTTGAGGCTGTAGCTATCTCTGCTTTTAAAAAGTTCGTATCTGCCGTAGGTAAAAGGTCTCACTGCCAGAGCCGATTTATTCTTGCCTCCTTCGGTAAGACTGGTGCCCACGCTTATTTTGCCGAACTTTCTTGAAAAAAGCAGGAGCATTCTCCGGCCGTTCAATGTCTTAACCTGTCTTAATACGATTGCTTCCGTGTCAGTAACCACCGCAGGCCTCCTTAATTATCCGTTTATATCTTACTCTTCTCTGTATCCGAAGTTTGAGAGGGCCAGATCGGAATCACGCCAGTTTTCCTTTACCTTGACCCAGAGCTCCAGGAAAACCTTCGTGCCCAGCAGCGCTTCTATTTCCAGACGTGCTGCTTTGCCTACGCCCTTAAGTTTCTTCCCCTGTTTTCCGATTATTATACCTTTATGAGATTTACGTTCACAGTATATAACAGCACCGATGCGTGTTATTCCCGGTTCTTCCTTATAGCTTTCGATTTCCACCGCCACTCCGTGAGGCACCTCGTCTTCCAGATAGAGCAGCAGCTTCTCCCTTATAATTTCACTTACGATAAACCTTTCCGGATGATCTGTAACCATATCCTCAGGGAAAAACATAGGTCCTTCTTCCAGAAAGTCCTCGATTCTCTCCAGCAATTTTTCCACATTGCGGCCTTCAAGAGCTGAAGTTCCGAAAACGTCATCGAAGATTTCCATGTTGCTGTATTCCTCATATATACTTCGGAAATATTCCGGTTCCATGGTGTCGATCTTGTTGATGACAAGTATCTTCGGCGTATCGATATCCTTGAGCATTTCCAGGATGTATTTATCTCCCGGGCCCTTGTTTATATCCGAATCTACCAGAAAAAGTATGACCTCCACCTCTTTAAAGGTATTTATGGCTGAATCAGTCATAAAAGCCCCCAGCTTGCTGTGAGGTTTATGAATCCCCGGCGTATCAATGAAAACCATCTGTACTCCGTCCTCACGGCCGTCTTCTGTTTCTTCCAGCCTTGTATAGATTCCTCTTATTACATTTCTGGTAGTCTGAGGTTTGTCCGTTGTAATTGCAATCTTTTCGCCCAGTATGGCGTTAAGCAGAGTGGATTTGCCTACGTTTGGCCGGCCCACTATTCCTATAAATCCTGTCTTCAAAGTCTGAATCCCTCCGGTAAAATTTCTTCCATGGTGTAAACTTTAAGGGAGTCCTCGTCGTCCCCCGTTATAATCTTAAAATCATCGTCGCAGAATTCCTTCATGAACTGCCTGCATATTCCGCATGGCCATGCCGTTCCCTCGCTTGATACTATGGCTATGGCTTCAAAGTCCATGGTCCCCTCGGAAATGGCCTTCACAAAAGCTGTCCTCTCAGCGCATATGGTGGCTCCGAAGGACGAGTTCTCCACGTTGCACCCTGTAAACACCTGCCCGTCCTTAGAAAGGAGGGCTGCTCCCACCTTGAATCTGGAGAAAGGCGCATAGGCTCTGTCCAGCATGCCTTGTGCCATACCGTATAAATCCTTGTACATCATAATCCTCATCTCTCCTCTCTCAAAA
>JALFXR010000210.1 GCA_022787405.1 Bacillota bacterium | reverse complement strand
TCGTTATATTCCTGCTGAATTTTTCTTCGTCTTTCAGTCTCGCCTATGGCTGCTGCCATAGCCTTGCTTATATTGTCGGCATACATTATTACCTTTCCGTTTACGTTTCTGGCTGCCCTTCCTATGGTCTGGATAAGGGATGTTTCTGTACGCAGAAATCCCTCTTTGTCGGCATCCAGAATCGCTACCAGAGAAACCTCCGGAATGTCAAGACCCTCTCTCAGCAGGTTGATGCCTACCAGCACGTCAAACACTCCCATTCTCAGATCCCGGATAATTTCCATTCTCTCCAGAGTGTCTATTTCTGAATGGAGGTATCTCACCCTTATATTTACACCCTTAAGATAATCCGTAAGGCTTTCGGCCATTTTCTTTGTGAGGGTGGTTATGAAAACTCTTTCTCCTCTTTCGGTTACCTGTTTGATTTCCCCGATGAGATGATCTATCTGTCCTTCCGTAGGCTGAACCTCAATAGGAGGATCAAGAAGCCCTGTAGGCCTGATGATCTGCTCTGCTGTTATTCCTCCGGACTGTTCCCTTTCGTAGGCTGCCGGAGTGGCGCTTACAAACATTATCTGGTTTACAAGCCCGTTGAACTCATCAAATTTGAGAGGTCTGTTGTCCAGGGCAGAAGGAAGTCTGAATCCGTATTCCACAAGGGAGGACTTTCTTGACCGGTCTCCTTCGTACATTGCACGCAGCTGCGGCAGCATGACATGAGATTCGTCTATCATGATGAGAAAGTCTTTAGGAAAATAGTCGATAAGAGTATACGGTCTGGTTCCCGGAGGAAGACCGTTGAGATGTCTGGAATAGTTTTCTATTCCTTTGCAGCTGCCTACTTCTCTTAGCATTTCCAGATCATAGCGCGTACGCTGCTCTATGCGCTGTGCTTCCAGGAGCTTGCCTCTGGCCTTGAACCATTCAACGCGTTCTATCAGCTCCATATCTATGGTCTTCAGCGCTTCTTCCATCTTCTCCGGTGAAGTGACATAATGGGACGCTGGATATATGGCAATATGATCTCTTGCGCCTGTAATTTCTCCCGTTACCGGATTCATCTCCCTGATGGTGTCTATTTCGTCTCCGAAGAGTTCCACCCTTACCGCAGACTCCGAGCCGGCCGGGTATATGTCTATAGTATCACCTCTTACCCTGAAAGTTCCCCGCTCGAAAGCCATATCGTTTCGGGTATACTGGATGTCAACCAGTTTCCGCAGAATCTCTTTGCGGCTCTTTTCCATGCCGGGACGCAGGGAGAGCATCTGGTTTTCATAGTCAAAAGGACTTCCCAGACCATATATGCACGAAACGCTGGCTACAATTATTACGTCACGCCGTTCTGCCAGTGAGGCGGTGGCTGAGTGCCTCAGCTTGTCAATCTCGTCGTTTATCTGCGAATCCTTTTCGATATATGTGTCAGTGGACGGTACATAAGCCTCCGGCTGATAGTAATCATAGTAGGACACGAAGTATTCCACCGCGTTCTCCGGGAAAAACTCCTTGAATTCACCGTGAAGCTGTGCGGCCAGAGTCTTGTTGTGACTGATTATAAGCGTAGGCTTCTGTACTTTCTCGATTATGTTAGCCATGGTGAAGGTTTTGCCGGATCCGGTAACTCCCATGAGAGTCTGCGCTCTGTTACCAGCCAGTATGCTGTCTGCCAGCCTTTCTATGGCCTGAGGCTGATCACCGGTAGGGGCATATTCGGAATGAAGTATAAATCTGTCCACTGTAACCCTCCTTATCACCTTACCCTTGCGGATAATTATGCTCCTATTATACCACACCTTTTATAGCTGTGCAAACAGATGTTCTGTTCTTGTTCAAAGTCAAAAATTCCCGAAAGATGGACTTTCATCCAACTCATCGGGAATTTTCCATATCTTTTTCATATAGAGTTCAGCTGCAGCTTTCCACTATGTCAGCCAGTATCCTGAGGCCTTTTTCACGATCCGGCAGATCAGCGTAAGCATAAGAAATTCTTACGGCATTGCTCCTGGTTTTAAGCTTCTCCTTTTAAGAATTCAAAATACGTTCCCGTGCCCTTGTCTCTGGCGGTCTCATATACCTTCATGGCCGTCACATTGTCCTGAATTCCCATTCCCGTAGTATCAAAGATGGTTATTTCCTCATAGCTTTCGCGTCCGGCCTTTTCTCCTGTAAGGAGCTGACCGATTTCACAATATATATCTTCCTGCTTTATCACACCAGCCATCAGCGGATTTCGGGTTTCGCCTCTGCTTATACATT
>JALFXR010000172.1 GCA_022787405.1 Bacillota bacterium | reverse complement strand
AACTTCAAACTCAGTTATAAGTTCAGCACCGTTATCCATGGCATTTCCAATGGAGTGAATGGTCAGCTCGTAAGGGCAGACTACAGCTCCCGTAGGTGCATAGAGAGCTCCCACAATTTTTTCTGACAAATTCTTTTCTATCCTTCTGACGGCTTCTCCATCTATGAGCTCAAGTCCCTCTACACCGTTCTGACGTCCTCGTTCAAGAAGTTCCTTCAGCATTATCATGTCATCGTCATCAAAACCAACCACCAGAGTTCCGTTATTTCTGTACTTGACATCAAGTTCTCTGCATACTTCCTCCATCATCTGTGACCCACGCACATTTAAAATTGCCTTGAGGCTTCCCGGCTGCGGGTCATAGCCTGCGTGAACGATTCCGCTGTTTGCCTTGGACTGACCCATGGCCACATCGCTTTCCTTTTCCAGAATCACCAGACTTCCCTTATATTTTGACATTGCCCTGGCAATCAATCCTCCTACCACTCCGCCTCCGATAATCGCTATCTTATACATTTTCTTCTCCTTATGATTGATTTTTTGCAACAAAAAACACGCCAAAACGAAGGCGGTTTGCGCGGCTCCCGCCGCGTCCCATCCTTCATTAAAGACGCGTCTCAATCTCCTCTGCATCGTGCTGTTTGATTTTCTACCTTCAGTATATGTTAAACCTGAACAAAAATCAATGGATTTTTTCTTATCATCCGTGATAATCTGAACCTTCGGTTATGTGAAGATGATATTTACCCGCCAGATTTACAAAATCCATCCTCTCTTCTTCAGAGTGAGAAGGATGGAAGCACTCTATTCCTTTCAGACCGGCCTTTTTTAGTTCCCTGACCAGTTCATCCAGGTTTTCACGGTACTCCGCAGTACCTTTTTCCCCCAGACTCTTTATCTTGCCCGGATGAGCCAGTACTGCCATTCCTCCTGCATTGCTGATTAGCTGTATAGCCTCAACTGTATTCATTTTTTTACGTTTTATAGCCTTCACATCATCTGATTCAAAAATCTTTCCCGGCTCAAAGGCTGCTGCCACATCCGGTATATATCCTTTTTCAACCATGAGACGTGCTATAACAGGCTTTCCCACGTACCCCTTCGGAGAACTTTTTTCCAGTTCCTCCAGTGTCATTTCATAACCCATCTCGCAAAGCTTTTTTACAAGACGCCGATTTCTGTCACGGCGTTCCTCCTTAAGGTCCGCAAGTTTCTCATTGAGTTCCCGGTTGTCAGGGTCGAACTTATACCCCAAAATATGCATTTCATGATTCTTATATTCGGTGGAAAACTCAACTCCTGTAACCACCTGCATCAGAAGAGCTTCCCCTGCAGTAAGGGCTTCCTTCACTCCGTCAATGCCATCGTGGTCTGTAATGGAGATAATGTTGTACTCATCATCGTGATACTTTCTTACCAGTTCCACCGGACTCATTGTTCCGTCGGAATAATATGAATGAATGTGATAATCTACTTTGTAATCTATACTCATATGTTAAAAATCAGATCCTTCCTTAGTTCTTTGGCGGCATCCTCGCCGCACAGCCTTTCCACAATGGCAAGGCCGAAGTCCATAGCGGTTCCCGGGCCCATGGATGTAATTAAATTTCCGTCAGTGACTACTTTTCCCTCTGCATGGGAAGCCCCCTTGAGATATTGCTCCATGCCCGGATAAATGGTAGCCTTTCTGCCTACAAGAATTCCCAGGCCTCCAAGCACCATGGGTGCCGCACAAATTGCAGCAATGGGCCTACCGCTGCCGTTAAACTCATTTATTTTATCGCAAAGTCCGCTGTGAGCCGCAAGGTTCTTAGTTCCCGGCATTCCGCCCGGAAGAACTATCATCTCACAGCAGCTGTAATCTGCTTCCTCAAACAGCAGGTCCGCTTCAACCTTTATACCGTGAGCTCCAGCCACAGTCTTTTCCCCTGTAACTGAGACCAGCTGCACATCCTTTTCTGCTCTTCTGAGAAGATCTGCTGCTGTCAGGGCCTCAATCTCCTCGAACCCTGTTGCCAGATGTATCAGTACCATGTTTTTTCTCCCTTTCTAATAAAAAATTCGTGGAGGCTTGGTAAGAATGCGGTTTGCATAGGTACATACCGCAAGCACAATCAGCGTGCACACCACCAGAAATATGGCTGCCATATTCAGAAAATCAGCCCCCAGCAGTACTGCCAGCTGTGAATCCTCTCCCAGCTCGACCATTCCCGCAGCCTCCATGACGCGACTTCTTCCGCCGTTTGTGGCCATAAAGCCGATTTCCGCCATAATTCCGACGATGACAAGTCCAATGCTCACCTTGAACATATCCGCAAGTACCTTCTTTTTACCATCCCTCAGGAAATAAACATATATTGCCACGGTAATTATCATACTTATGATAAGGACCACACCGCTTATGTCCAGAATTTTCTTGGCCGCCATCATATTTGCCCCTTCCTCTTCGGTAAACACACTTTCCATGTCGTAGCCCGTATCCTCCAGAACTTCAAATTTCTCAGGCATCCACGAACCCATAAAGTCAGCTATATTATCAGCCATCTCACTGCTGGTCAGACTGGTATATATCCTGTCTACGGCTCTTGAGTCGTTAAAATAGAAGCCGTAAACCTCCGCAGATCTGAAGATAAGGTTCTGAGAAAAGGACAGAATGAAAGCGGCAGCAGTGAATATCACAATCACCGAACATATCCTGTTAAAAATCTTCACTTCTAAATCCCCCATTTTAAAAACAAAGGGGCAGTAAGCCCGCAGCCACAGGGCTGCTGAGCCACCTCCCCTTTCTCACTCAAAACTGTACCTATTTTATAATAGTGCATACGCTGTCAGGTCCGCAGCCTGCTGCATTACCTTCGTCAGTATCAAGATGAACTTCTCTTTCGTGCTTTGCACCTGCTCTTACAAGTACGTTGTCAAAAGTAAGTCCTCTTTCACCTTCGATTTTGATACTTACCATATCTCCGTCTTTAACGCCTGCTTCTGCAGCCTGTTCATCATTTAAGTGAACGTGTCTTAAAGCTACGATTACACCGTGATCGATTTCGATTTCTCCGCAAGGTCCTACAATTTTGCATCCCGGAGTTCCTTCAAGCTTTCCAGATTCTCTTATAGGTGCCTTGATACCGATTGTTCTTGCATCGGTCATAGCAAGCTCTACCTGAGTTTCCTTTCTTGCAGGTCCTAAAACTCTGATACCCTTTAATGTTGATTTCGGTCCGACGATATCAACCTTTTCTTCACATGCAAACTGGCCCGGCTGAACCAGAGGCTTGGTCGGAGTCAGCTGATGTCCTTTTCCGAATAATGCTTCAATGTGTTCTTCGCTTAAATGAAGGTGCTTGTTTGATAAGCCGATTTTTACTTCGTATCCCATTGGTCTATGTATCTCCTTTGCATAAATATTTTAGTTATATTTCAAGAAGGTTAAGGGCTGCAGCCGTATGCGGCGGTTAGCCTTCAAGATAGCTTATATACGGCAGGTTTCTGTACTTCTGGTCGTAGTCCAGCCCGTAACCTATTACAAAAAGGTTTTCAACCTCAAAGCCGACATAGTCAGCCTTCACATCCACAAGTCTTCTGGATGGCTTGTCGAGAAGTGTGCAGATTTTAATGCTCTTAGGATTTCTGTCCGCCAGATGTTCTTTGAGGAACTTAAGTGTGGTTCCGGTATCAACAATATCCTCAATGATGATCACGTTTTTGCCGTAAATGTCGCCATCAAGGTCTTTTTTAATCTTTACCACGCCTGATGTAGTTGAGGCGGAACCGTAGCTTGAAGCAACAATAAAGTCAATCTCAGCATCGTTGGTGATGTTCTTCATCATATCAGCCATCCACATTACCGCACCTCTGAGTGTTCCAACCAGGTAAACCTCCTCGCCTTCGTAATCCTTTGCAATCTGGGCTCCGATTTCCTCAGCCCTTTTTTCTATCTGCTCTCTTGTAAATAAAATCTTTCCTACTGTATTGTTTTCCATTTTATCTTTGTTTACTCCTCGTTTTTTCCTTCTTCGCCCCCTGCGTTAACCTTATATTCCACTCCTTCCACAAGGTTTTCAGACTTGAAATCTCCTGAATAGTCTACAGTCTTTTCTCCTACCCAGTATTGATCCAGAGTGTCCTTAAGGTGCCATATAATCCATATCCACAGTACCAGATCGTCCAGAAATCCGAAAGGAAACAGCACTGGCGGAATTATATCCACAGGAAGCACAAGGTAAATCAGGCCAAAAATCACCAGTGCTTTCTTGCGCTTCGGCACGGTCTTATCCCTCATCATACTGGAAATGGCCTTTATTCTGTTCATTATAAACCTCAGGCTTAAAAATTGCATTTAGTCCTCCAGAATTTTTTCAATCTCCTCAAGGAGCCTGTCGTGGCCGCTGCGCTTCAGCGCGGACACAGGTATAACCAGATCATCCGGTCCCAGATTAAGGGACTGCCTGATGACCTTAAGACACTTTGCCTGCTCGTTTCGGGATACCTTGTCCGCCTTGGTGGCGACAACAATGCCGTCAAGTCCGTAATGTCTGAGATATTCGTACATCTGTACATCCTGAGCAGACGGCGCATGCCTGATATCTACAAGCTGCACCACCTTTCTGAGACCATTTCTGTTCTGGAAATACTCCTCCATCATATCGCCCCAGTTTTCGGTAACGCTTTTGGCTACCCTGGCATAGCCGTATCCGGGCAGGTCCACAATCCTGAACTCGTCATTAATGCGGTAAAAATTAATGGTTCTGGTCTTTCCCGGGTTTCCGGAAACTCTCGCCAGGCTTTTCCTTCCAGTAAGAAGATTCAAGAGAGATGATTTTCCTACATTGGATCTTCCCGCGAAGGCCACTTCCGCCACAGTGTCTTCAGGATACTGTGCCTTTTTAACTGCCACAGCCTCCAGTTCTGCTTTCTTTATTATCATACTACATTTCCTGTTCTTTTTCCATAGGCTAAAGCCCGTCTTACTTGTTTTTTTTCGGTTTTTGGGCAAAGGCATAATCAAGCGTTTCAACCGCCCGGTCTAAAAGGATGAATTTCAGCTGTTTTCTGACTGCCTGCGGTATATCGTCGATATCCGGTTCGTTTTCCTTCGGCAGGAGAATGGTTTTGATGCCTGCTCTGTGAGCCGCCAGAACCTTTTCTTTGATGCCTCCCACAGGAAGGACCTTGCCTCTCAGAGTGATTTCGCCCGTCATGGCCACGTCCTTTCTTACAGGTGTATCTGTAAGTGCGGACATTACCGCTGTAAACATGGTGACTCCTGCGGACGGACCATCCTTAGGAACTGCTCCTTCAGGTACATGGACATGAAGGTCGTACTTCTTGTAGAACTCCTCTTCAATATCGTAGTCAGCTGCAATGGAGCGTATGTAAGTTATAGCCGCCTTTGCAGATTCCTGCATAACATCACCCAGCTGACCCGTAAGCTGTATCTTGCCACTTCCAGGTACAAGAGCTGTCTCAATGAAGAGGGTATCTCCCCCCACCTGAGTCCATGCCATGCCGGTAACTACACCGACCTCACTCTCACCTTCCACTATATCGTATCTGTATTTTTTCTTGCCCAGATAATTTTCCAGACCGGCAGGAGTGATGCGGAAAGAGATTCCCTTTCTGGTGACGATTTTGCGCGCCACCTTACGGCACAGGCTTCCTATTTCTCTTTCCAGATTCCGGACGCCAGATTCTCTGGTGTAATAGTTTATCAGGTCTCTGAGTGCCTTTTCCGTTATACTGAAGTTCTTAGGCTTCAAGCCATGAGCTTTAATCTGCTTAGGTATCAGATACTGCTGCGCAATCTTAACCTTTTCCTCCTCTGTGTATCCTGAAACCTCAATAACCTCCATTCTGTCCAGAAGAGGTCTTGGAATGGTCTCTACAGAGTTTGCCGTAGTAATGAACATAACCTTGGAAAGATCAAATGGCAGGTCAAGGAAATGGTCTGTAAAGTCCTTGTTCTGCTCAGGATCCAGAACCTCAAGGAGTGCCGACGCCGGATCGCCCTTAAAGTCAGCACCGATTTTGTCCACCTCGTCAAAGAGAAAAACAGGGTTGTTAGTTCCCGCGTCTTTGATGGATGTGATTATCCTGCCCGGAATCGCTCCTATGTACGTTCTTCTGTGTCCTCTTATTTCGGCCTCGTCTCTCACTCCGCCAAGGGACATTCTTACGAACTCCCTTCCTGTTGCTCTGGCTATTGAACGTGCTATGGAGGTTTTACCTACTCCCGGAGGGCCTACAAGGCAGATTATCGGACCTTTCAGCGCTTTGGAAAGATGCACTACTGCCAAATATTCCAGAATTCTTTCTTTTACCTTCTCAAGCCCGTAATGATCATCGTTGAGAATCTTCTCTGCTCTCTTAAGATCTGAATTAGTCTTTGATGACGTGTGCCACGGCAGTCCGATGACTGTCTCCACATAATTTCTGATAACGGCAGCATCCGCTGAGCCGGGCGCCATCTTGGTGAATTTATTTATTTCACGCTTTACTTTGTCCGTAATTTTAGGATCAAGTTCCAGTTTTTCCAGTTCTTCGGTCCATCTGGCCGCTTCGCTGGCTGCTTCCTCTCCATATCCCAGTTCATCCTGAATGGCCTTCATCTGCTCTCTCAGAATATATTCCTTCTGGTTCTGCTTTACGGCCTCCTGAACCTTTTCGCTTATATCGTGCTCCAGTCTCAGAATCTGGTTCTCCTCCAGGATGATTCTGTTGACAATCTCCAGTCTTTCTTTCACATCAAAGGCCTCCAGCAGTTCCTGCTTGGCGGCAATCTTTATGTCCATCTGCATTGCGATGGTATCGGCGAATACATCCGGCTCCTCGATAGAACTTATAAGATCATAAACCTCTTCCTTAACTGCAGGATTCAGTTCTATGTATTCATCAAAGGCGTAGAGCACCGACCTCATTCTGGCCTTTACCTCAAGGTCTTCCTTGTCTGCCGGAATTACATCCGCCTCCTCTACAGCAGCCTGAATGTACGGTTCCTCTGTCACTATTTCCTCCAGGGTGGCTCTGTACTGGCCGTCTACCAGCACTCTTACGGCATCCCCCTGTATTTTAAGCATCTGTTTAACCTTGACTACCGTTCCCACATGATAATAATCATCAGGTGTCGGTATCAGTATGTTTTCGTCCTTCTGAGAAGTTACAAAAAGCAGCTTGTCGCCGTTCATAGCAGCTTCAAGAGCTTTGAGTGATTTTTCTCTGCCTATATCAAAATGGAGTATTGTTCTCGGAAAGATCGAAAGTCCGCGCAGCGGTATGCAAGGCATCATAATCCTTTCTTTCATGTTTTTTCCTCCGCTTTGTTTAAATTATCAGTAAAACCCAGCATGAGCCGGGTTTTACCTTTATGGAATTATGCAATGTTTTCGTTGCTGTCTGAATCTATGCGTTTACCGTCTTGGAGAATAAGTATAGGCCTGCAGCCTTTCTCTATTGTCTCTCTGGTGATTATGCATTTTTTCACATCATCTCTTGAAGGAATGTCGTACATGATATCCGTCATTACCCCTTCAAGGATACTTCTGAGGCCTCTTGCACCTGTCTTGCGTTCTATAGCCTTACCTGCCACGGCTTTTATGGCCTCCGGTTCAATTTCAAGTTCTACATTATCCAGCCTGAAAAGTTTGCGATACTGCTTTAGCAGAGCGTTCTTCGGCTCTGTAATAATTCTTATCAGTGCATCCTCTGAAAGTTCTTCAAGAGTCACCATTACCGGGAGTCTTCCTATAAACTCAGGAATAAGTCCGAATTTAAGAAGATCCTCCGGCTGCACCAGTGAAAGAATCTTCGTTTCGTCGGCCTTATCGAGCTTTATCTCTGAATTGAATCCTATTACCTTGTCTCCCAGTCTCCTCTGTATTATCTTATCCAGTCCGTCAAAGGCACCTCCGCAGATAAACAGCACATTGGTAGTATCGAACTGAATGAATTCCTGATGAGGATGCTTCCGGCCTCCCTGCGGCGGCACATTGGCCACCGTTCCCTCAAGAATCTTAAGGAGCGCCTGCTGTACTCCCTCACCGCTTACATCGCGGGTGATGGACGGGTTTTCTGAACGTCTTGAAATCTTATCTATTTCATCAACGTAAATTATACCCTTCTGAGCCTTTTCCACATCAAAATCCGCAGCCTGAAGCAGCTTGAGAAGGATGTTTTCAACATCCTCACCCACATAGCCTGCCTCTGTAAGGGCTGTTGCATCAGCTATGGCAAAAGGAACATCGAGAATCTTTGCCAGCGTCTGTGCCAGCAAAGTCTTTCCCGAGCCTGTAGGGCCTATCATTACGATGTTGCTCTTCTGAAGCTCCACATCGTCATCTTCCTTATCTATATTATTTATTCTCTTGTAATGATTATATACGGCAACCGCCAGCGCTTTTTTCGCCTGATCCTGCTCGATGACATATTCAGAAAGAATGTCCGTTATTTCTTTAGGCTTCGGCAGTCTGTAAGGCTTGGCAGTAGCCGCCTGCTCCCCCTCGTCCTGTATGTTCTCGTTCAGAATATCCATGCAGATGTGAATACAGTCGTCACAGATATATACTCCCGGTCCTGCTACAAGACGGTTCACCTGAGTCTGCGGCTTGCCGCAGAAGGAGCATTTAAGCTGCTTGTTTTCGTCATATTTGCTCACGTCTTCAAATCCCCCTATCTCTGTGTGATAACCTTGTCAATAAGTCCATACGAGGCTGCCTCGTCTGCACTCATAAAGTTATCTCTGTCTGTATCCCGGTCAATTTTTTCAATCGGCTTACCGGTATTAGCCGCCAGTATTCTGTTCAGTTTCTCTCTGGTCTTGAGTATCCATTCAGCGTGAATTTTAATATCCTCCGCCTGGCCATTCACGCCGCCCAGAGGCTGATGTATCATAATCTCCGCATTAGGCAGAGCAAATCTCTTACCCTTTGTTCCTGAGGAAAGCAGGAAAGCACCCATGCTTGCGGCCATTCCAATGCAGATTGTAGAAACGTCCGGCTTTATATACTGCATGGTATCATAAATAGCCATGCCGGCGGTTACAGAACCGCCGGGGCTGTTGATGTAGATACAAATATCCTTTTCAGGATCTTCAGCTTCCAGAAACAGCAGCTGAGCCACCACGAGGCTTGCCAGATGCTCGTCTATCTGCTCTCCTATGAATATGATTCTATCCTTGAGAAGTCTTGAATATATGTCATAAGACCTTTCCCCTCTGCTTGTCTGTTCAACTACATATGGTATTAAAGCCATCCTTCATACCCCTTTCTGTCACTTATATACTTATATACGCTTATACGCTTTTTTCTGATTGCTATTTGATTACAGCATTTTCAAAGATTAATTCAATTGCTTTCTTAACCTGTAAATCCTTCATTAAGAATGTAAGGTTTTCAACGCCGATCATTTCCTTAAGCTTATCAGCTGTTGTCTGATACTGAGCAGCCATAACCTTAAGCTCTTCTTCCATCTCTTCCTGTGAAACCTTGATACCTTCTGCCTCAACGATTCCCATAAGGATGATTCTGGTCTTAACCTGTCTCTCTGCGTCAGGTCTTAATTCATTTCTGAAAGCGGCCATGTCCTTGCCTGTGAACTGGAGATACTGCTCAAGGCTCATTCCCTGATATCTCAGCTGCTGGTCAAGCTCCTGGCACATTCTGTCCATTTCATCCTCAACCATAGTTCCCGGAACATCAACTTCATTGGCCTCTACAACCTTTCCTAAAGCTGCATCCTTCATCTGACTTTCGCTGCCTGCTTTTGCATACGCTTCTAGTCTTTCCCTGTTTGCCTTTTTTAATTCCTCTAATGTGTCGTATTCACTTACATCCTTTGCAAACTCATCATCAAGTTCAGGAAGCTGTTCTTCTTTGATTTCGTGAACAAGGCAGTGGAAAACTGCTTCCTTGCCTGCCAGGTCTTCTGCATGATATTCTTCAGGGAATGTAACAACAACATCCTTCTTCTCGCCAGGAGTTGCTCCTACAAGCTGTTCTTCAAACCCAGGAATGAACATGCCTGAACCAAGCTTGAGTTCCTGTCTTTCTGCTGTACCGCCTTCAAACTGTTCGTCACCGACGAATCCGGAGTAGTCGAGAAGAACTGTGTCTCCTTCCTTGGCAGGTCTTTCAACGAGGATCATTCTGCCGTTTCTCTTCTGAAGGGCCTTGATTTCGTTTTCTACGTCCTCATCCTTTACTTCCTGCTCGATCTTGTCTATTTCTACACCCTTGTAGTCCTTAACCTCTACGATAGGGAAGCAAGGAACTGTGATAGTAACGGTGAATCCTTCACCCTTGGCAATCTTGCTGAATTCAGCTGCCGGGCTGTCTATAACCTCAAGTTCCAGTTCTCCGAGAGCCTTGCCGTAGTGTTCTCTGAAAAGATCGTCAATAGCGTCTTCAAAGAATACGCCTTCGCCGTAATGCTTTTCGATGATGCTTCTTGGAGCTTTGCCCTTTCTAAAGCCGTCGATCTGGAACTGGTCCTTAGCTTTCTGGTAAACCTTAATCTGAGCATTTTCAAATTCCTCTGCGGTAAATTCCATAGTGAACTTTACATCGTTCTTTTCTCTCGAAATAAATGTTGCTTTCATTAAAATATATCCTCCTAAATATTAAAAACCTGGTTTTTCGGAAAGTTTGAACGGTTTTTCCTTCAAAAACCGCAAACAATTGCAATATATTATACAACTTATTACCCATAAAGTAAAGAAATTATCAGCTTTTTAGGTGTTTTTTTCGTGAAAATCAAAGAAAAATCTGCAAAAATTACATTTCAGACTCCTTTTCCACCCTGTTTTTTATGATTTCAATAAGTTCTTAGGCTTTTGCAAGGGCTATTTACATCTGTAACCCTCTTTAAAAGCTTGTTTCATCCTTAGGCCTGTGGTACAATTAACTATATTTTGATGAAAAGAGGAAAAAATAATGCTTAATTGTCTGGCCGTAGGTTTTGGCGGTTTCATCGGTTCTGTGCTGCGCTACCTGATAGGTCTTATTCATTTAAACGAAAGCTTCGCTTTTCCTGTTAAAACTTTTGCAGTTAATATCGCAGGCGCCTTTGCTATCGGCATTATCACCGCCCTCGCGCTGAAAAACGCTGAGCTTAATCCCCGTCTTGTTCTATTCCTCAAGGTGGGAATCTGCGGAGGCTTTACAACCTTTTCAACCTTTGCACTGGAATCGGCCAGGCTGTTTCAGGATGGTCGATGTGTCATGGCAGTTCTCTATATAATTTTCAGTACTGTGCTGTCTGTACTGGCGGTGCTGGCTGCTGAGGCGCTGGTGAAATAGCTGCGCCTCAGCAGCTATTTTTTTAGTCGACAAGTAAACGTTCGTTTACTATAATAAGCTTTAATGGAGGACTGAAAAATGACAACCAAAGAAAAAATTCTGCAATCATCCCTGAAGCTTTTCGCGCGGGACGGCTACGAGGCAGTATCTGTAAGCCAGATAGCAGCAGAACTTGGAATCACCAAAGGCGCGCTATACCGTCACTATGACAGCAAACGGCATATATTCGACAGCATCCTCGAACGCATGGAACAGCGGGATGCTCAGCAGGCGACAGCACATGGTCTTGACGACGGACTTGTTAATGGTGCCTCTCTCCATGACCTGATAGAATTCAGCCGCGCTATGTTCGAATATTGGACAGAAGACGAATTTGCGGCAGACTTTCGCAGAATGATCACTCTGGAGCAGTACCGAAGTCCGGAGATGAATTGTCTTTACCAGCAGTATCTGGCTTCAGGCCCCCTCCGGTATGTCCAGGACCTGTTCACAGCAGGCGGTATGGATGCTCAAACTGCAGCGATTAAAGCTGCAGACTTTTACGGCCCCATGTTTCTATTTTACAGCTGCTATGATGGAGCCGAAAACGACGCACGGAAGCAGGAAGTAAAAAAAGCTTTTATGCAGCATCTTGAGAGAATGAGGAATATTATATGATACAAAAAAATTTGATTATCTTTCCGCCTTATTATGAGGCGCTGGCTTCCGATCACCCCGGTCTTACCCTTGGCCGTATAGTGCTCCAGGAAAAGGGGCTCTATCATATTATCACCATGAAAGGCGGACTGCCTGCAAGCCAGCCGGCAGAAGTATCCGGCAAATTCCGCTTTGAATCATCCGGCCCGTCGGATTTTCCTGCTGTAGGTGACTATGTTATGGTCGATACCAACAATGGGGATACAGCAATTATTCATCGCGTACTGCATCGCCGCAGTCTTTTTCTTCGTCGAGCCGCCGGTACAGCAAACACGGAACAGGCTGTTGCTGCCAATATCGATACTGTCTTTATATGCATGGCACTGAACAACGACTTCAACCTGAGAAGGCTGGAAAGATATCTGTCCGCAGCCTGGGAAAGCGGCTCCATACCTGTAGTCCTGCTGACAAAATCAGATCTTTGTGACGACCTTGACTTAAAGCTGGCACAGGTTCAGGGCTCTGCCATAGGAGTTGACATTCTCACCACCTCAGCGTTGAGAAACGAACTTGACAGCCTTCTTTCATATATGGCTCCAGGCAAGACCGTGGCATTTTTGGGTTCATCAGGTGCTGGCAAATCCACACTGATAAACCGGCTGCTGGGTGAGGAAAGACTCAAAACCGGAGGCCTGAGAAACGACGACAGAGGCCGCCACACCACCACCCACAGAGAACTTATTATCCTGCCCGACGGCGCAATGGTAATAGACACTCCGGGAATGCGTGAACTGGGAATGTGGGATGCTTCGGAGGGAATAGATACTGCCTTTGCAGATATAGAAGAACTGGCTGAGGCATGCCGATTCAGAGACTGCACCCACAGCGGCGAACCAGGATGCGCAGTGTGCCAAGCTATTGCAGAAGGAACACTGTCACAGTCAAGATGGCAGTCCTATCTTAAACTGACAGCCGAAAATTCTTATGCCCAAGATTCTGAAAGCTATCTGGCCGCCAAGGAAAAGAAATTCAAAGATATTGCAAAATATAATAATGCAAATACACGGAAGAGGAAATAAAATCAAAGGAAACTGAGCTGACTTTCTCCCTGTTTTTCCTGAAATTCATTGAGATAGTTAAAGATTTCATCATTGCTGTGCATGATTCCCGCTTCCTCACAGGTACGATGAAACACTCTCATAAGATAATCGTTTTGCGTGCTTGCGCATACATAGCTGTTTCCGAATTCTCTCATGTAGCGTTCTTTCATGCCCGGCATCAGCCCGTCAAGCTGTTCATAGAAATACTCGCGGTTTCCATCCCGAAGAGTCACACCCATTCCGAAGCACAGTATTCCGTGAACCCCTGCCTCCACACAGTAACTTAAAATGCCGCGGAGATTTTCCTCGGTATCGTTTATGAAAGGCAGTATGGGACATAGCCAGACAACAGTCGGGATTCCTGCGTCACCCATGGTTTTAAGTACCTCAAACCTGCGTCGGGTGGTACACACGCCCGGCTCTATTTTTCTGCAAAGCTCTTCGTCGTAAGTAGTCAAAGTCATCTGCACCACACATTTTGTCTTGTCATTTATTCTTTTAAGCAGGTCAATGTCCCTGAGAATCAGGTCTGATTTAGTTATGACAGTGAACCCGAAACCGTATCGTTCTATGAGCATGAGAACCTTGCGCACATGCTCAAGCTCCTTTTCCAGCGGAATGTAAGGATCTGTCATGGATCCAGTACCGATCATGCACTTTTTGCGCCTGCGCTGCAGAGCATCCTCAAGCAGCTCCAGCCCATTTCTCTTGATTTCTATGTCCTCGAAATCATGGTTCATCTGATAGCACCTGCTTCTGGAATCGCAGTAAATGCATCCGTGAGAACATCCGCGATACAGATTCATTCCGTTTTTTGCGGACAGTATTCCTTTAGCTTCTGTATAATGCATTTTCTGTTCTCCCTTCCTAAGCGTTCCGACCAGTTTTTTCTTGAAATTTTTCTTGACTTTTTTCAAAAAAATATGGTAAAAGTAAAGAGTCGTGTAGCGTTGAGTGATGCAGTCAGACACTGCAGTAAATAGAATAAATTTTAATCTCAAGCAAAGCGTATCATGTCCTTCAGGGCAGGATGCGCTTTCTTTTTTAATCTATTATTTATTATCCTTAAAAATATGGATATCCTCAAAATACGGACCTGACATAAATAAAAGAAATGAGGTATTTGTTATGTTCAAATCAAAAAAACAAGGTATTATCTTCGGGCTTATCATGTCATACTCCATGGCTTTCGGTATGGAAATCTACAATGTAGCCATCAAGATGGAATTTAATCTTCAAGCAGGCGGTCTGAGCAATATGACCAATATAGTATTTTTTGAGGCTTTCAAAGAATGTCTGTATATGGGTCTGTTCGTTTTTCTGTTTTCAAATCTCTGGGGCAACAGAGCCG
>JALFXR010000155.1 GCA_022787405.1 Bacillota bacterium | reverse complement strand
GATATATTTAAATACTAACTTTCTCATTTTGTATACCTTTTCACCTATAACCATTGAGCCGTGCGCATGCTCCAACACAGCATCAAGGTCCTTCTTTTATATCCTTTACATACCATTCGCCATCATCGTCTTTATCCAAATACCACAATGCCGGAACTCGCCATGATCCGCAAACAACAATTCCGTCTTTATCTAAAGCTTCACTACTGTAATATACCCACATATAGCCACGGTGTTCTGCTGTTGGGGATGGATTAAGAATTATAGACCAGATTCTCAATTTGTGATTTTCCGTAATTGCCCCGCTGTAGTCATCTGATGGGATTGCGTATCTACTCAACACCCCGTACTTTTCTTTAGCCTCATCATAAGTACTTTCTATATCAGAAAACGCAGCTTCTGCCGTCTGTACTATATTAGAAACCTGAATCCTGTTTGTAGGTAGTCCCCGGAATAATAAAAATGAGGCGTCATATGCACTATAAAAATCTAATGAAGTAACAGGGATCAAATGCCATACTGGGAACAGATATAGCAGAAGAAAAATTACAAGAGTGACAATAACGTTTTTCTTACGTTTGCCAACTTTTTTAGCCAATTTCAATTCTCCTGATAACAGGCCATTAACTGATACTTCCAACACTACCGCCAACCGCTGTAATGTTTCTATATCCGGATAGTTCTTTCCTGTTTCCCACCTTGAAACAGCCTTATCTGAAACATTAAGTTTGTCTGCCAATTCCTTTTGCGTTAAACCTTTTTCTTTTCTTAACTGAACAATTGTCTTGCCAAAATCATTATTAGTCATACTCAGCCTCCTTCTTATTGTTCCTGTTAAGATTGTTTCCTGTTAAGATTGTCTCACTTTTTCATGCAAAAGTCACTCTAGCATAACGAGAGTAACTAATTTATATCAGTTTTTCTGTTGAATTCGGTCTCTTTTGTCTTCAACAGTCTTGTATATTTCTTGTCTGCAACCCCTGAAAAACCAGTGACGGAATAGCAACGGCTATTATGGTTATTTTGCTCAGTAGAAAGGAAAAATAGCAAGTGTTATAATAGTGATGATGTTAATGGCTGTTGGCTGTGTTCCGTGTTTTGGAACATGTATTGATGATAGTAGTTTAAATAGCTCAGAAGAAAGCAAAGTTACAGCTTCAATCAGTGGATCATATGGTAAATCGTTATCAACAAGTGTTAGCGATAGAGTTAATAAGGATAGGTGAAATACTATGACAAAACTATTTAAAAAAATGCTAGTACTGTTTGCGTTGGCTACGATGGTTATAACAGGTGGATGTGGAGATAACACTGATACTGTGGACACATTTTATAGTGATAAAGCAGCTATAGATGCGTACATAGAAAATATAGATATAGACGATAATTCTCCGAGCATTATTGGACATACCAAAGGGGAAAATGGTAGTTATTATTTCGTTCAAGAGGTTGATGAAAGTGGTAATGTGATTATTCACATTGCGGTTGTTACAGAGCATGAGGGTATGTATTCATGTGAAAAATATAGTCCGGATTATAGCTTTGAGGCTGTTTCGCCGGATGGAGATATATGCCGCTATTCTAGCGTTCCTTTTGAAGATAAATTTTTGAATATAGGAGTGCTTGAGTCAAACAGATATTCCGTACGCGTGAAGGAGGAGGAAGTCAAAATAAGTAAAGCTGGAGTTTTTTATCACGTTGATAAAACTGATGACGTCATATTCAATTGTTCTACAAAATGAGAAGAGACGATGTATTCGTTGAAATAAACACCACCCCAACATTCTTTACAGAGCCAAAGGATCAGCAACGTATTCACGAAGCTAGTCCTTTTTGTGTTTACAAAAAAGAAAAAAGCGACTCTGATGTCGCTTCTGTCTCTCCTAGCCAAACCATACTATCGTCGCAAATCCACGTTTGTAAAAGTAATAGTTCGAATAGGAACGTTTTGGTACACCATCAGGGGCTCGAACCCTGGACACCCTGATTAAGAGTCAGGTGCTCTACCAGCTGAGCTAATGGTGCTCATCGCGCCGCGCGCAATTGTTAGTATATAGAAACATGTCTATTATGTCAATAGTTTTTAATAAATTTTTTATATTTTTTATTCCGCGGCGGAAAACGTGCTCACAGGAGCACCTGGGACATCATAGCCAGCACGAAAATCACGCTGACTATTCCCAGTACCAGGGTAAGTTTCAGGGCTTTTGCCTTATTGGCTTCCCGGCGTCTGTCCTGCTCCAACCTGTCGGGCCTGTTTAAATTTCCCATAGACTACTCCTTCCCGGCAAGGTCCCACAGCTCTTCAAATCCGGATATGCTGTATGCGGTTCCGTCCATGATATAGACATCCTCATCTTCGAACTCAAATGCACACTCGCTTCCGTCCTCCAGGGTGAATATCACACTGCCCCATACCTTACCTGAAGATGATCCCGTCTCATCCTCAACAAGTATATTCTTCAGAGCCTTATAGACACTCTTTATCTCCTTCCCGGAGGTAAACTCAGCTTCTCCGCCGTCACACTTCAGGGCGGCAGCTGCAATCTGTCCGTCACTGTAAGCGTCAATAAGGGCGGAAGTGCTTTCGCGCTTATCGAATATCATCATCGGAGACCCTCCGTCCATAATGTCGGTTATCCCCGGTGTGTTCTCATCATCAAGATCTTCACCTGCTCCGCCGCCCTTGAAAGCATTGGGGAGCCCCACAGCGAGGCAGAGAATCAGGCAGACCAGCATGCTCCCTACGAGAGCGATGCCGGTCTTTGAAATTTTTTTCTTTTGTTTATCAGACATTTTCCACCTTATCGGCTGCCTTGTCCAGCCAGTCTCCTTCGAAGGTTTCAATCATTCCTCCGTCACACTTCTCAGCCAGCTCAGGATTGATCGGCAGCTTGGCGAGTACAGGAATATTGAATTTCTCGGCAACTTCGTCCACGTGACTCTCTCCGAAAATGCTTATCTCGCTTCCGCAGTCAGGGCACTTGAAGTATGAATAGTTCTCAACCAGTCCCAGAACAGGGATATCCATCATTTCCGCCATCTTAATAGCCTTTGCGACTACCATGGATACCAGATCCTGCGGTGAGGTAACCACGATTATGCCGTCAACAGGCAGCGACTGGAACACCGTGAGAGGTACATCGCCTGTTCCCGGAGGCATGTCCACGAAGAGGTAATCGATGTCGCCCCAGAGCACATCGGTCCAGAACTGTTTAACAAGCCCTGCGATGACAGGTCCTCTCCAGAGCACCGGATCCGTGGCGTCCTCCAGCAGATTGTTCACCGACATGCTGGCGATACCCGTGGATGTATAGAGAGGAACTATTCCCTCCTCAACAGCTCCTGCGCTCTCGGTAACTCCGAATGCCTTAGGTATGGACGGTCCCGTAACGTCTGCGTCCATTATACCCACGTTGAAGCCTCTTCTTCTCATTGTGACCGCCATCATTGAAGTTACGAGGGATTTGCCCACGCCGCCTTTGCCGCTGACAACGGCGATAACCTTTTTGATGCTGTTGTGCTCATTTGTCTCTTCAATAAGGGATTTCGGGTCGAAGCTTCCGCAGCCTCCTGCACTCGGACAGCTGCTGCAGTTGTGAGTGCAGTTCTCATCCGTCACAGGCTCCTCGGGAGCACCGCCTCCGCAGCCCTCGCATCCCAGTTTTTTAAGTTCTTCAAACATTTATGTCATCTCCTTGCAATTAATGTCTTAAACGTATTCCTTCT
>JALFXR010000219.1 GCA_022787405.1 Bacillota bacterium | reverse complement strand
TGCGAAAGAGATGCGGTCATGCATGTGGCCAACCTCATGGTATCTGCTGCAATATCCGCTCCTAAGGGCAGCGGGCGTGATACCATCATAGCTATGGTGGTATCAGGTGAAGAGAAGGATGTTCTCAGAGATGCCATGCTGGAACTTGGCAAGGAATATAACGAAGACTTCATCATAAGGGATGCAGGCAATGTGGATAACAGCACCTGTGTTGTGATTATCGGCTGTATCAGCACACCTTTCGGGCTTGACAACTGCAGCATGTGCGGATTTAAAAACTGCGGAGAAATGAAAAAAGCCGGCACCAATTGTGTTTTCAATGTGACCGACCTTGGTATTGCCGTAGGTTCTGCTGTATCAGTTGCAGCAGATAACCGAATCGACAACCGAGTTATGTATTCAGCAGGGAAAGGCGCTCTGAAAGCCGGTATGCTGCCGCCTGATGTGAAAATCGCCTACGGCATTCCTCTCAGCATAAGCTCCAAGAGTATTTACTACGATAGAAACCCTGGCGCCGTGCTCCGCTGAACCTTGAACTCTTAATGAACTTTTTTTAGGTAAAATTGTTTTATGTGGCTTGCAACTATGATTATAGCAGTGCTCCAGCTCAAAATCCTTATATTTTAATACAAAAAAACAGGGCAGATTTTGTATATTATACAAGCTGCCCTTTGTTTTATTTATACTCCATCAGCATATGGATTCTTATTGCCAGTGCCAGATTCTCAAAGAATTCCTTCTCCGTACTGTGAGGATCCAGCATATCCTGCATTCTGGCCAGACGGTATCTCACCGTATTCTTATGACAGTAAAGCCTCTCTGCGGTCTCCTCCAGCAGCCCTCCGGTAAGCACATAAGTTTTGGCTGTTCGCAGCAGCTCACCTTCATCCTCCATGAGAGGTCTGAGATATTCCTCCATATATTCCTTCATGTTATGTGAATTAATCTCCGGAACAATAAAGCGGTATATGCCAAGATCTTCATAATTCTTCTGTTTCGTCTCCTCAAGGTCTGCCACCATGCACGACCAGAATGCCTCTCTGATTGCCTTTCCGAATTCCGAATCTGTCCTCCTTATGGAACTGAATCCACTTTTCACGCCCTTAAGTTCTATATCCAGCGCTGCCACCACGTCATTGAGAAGAGCATCGAATCTCCGGCTTTCATCAGTTTCCTGACTGAGGAAAACAAAATATCCGCTCCGATATTTCGCCAAGGCTGCCTTGCGGCTGAGCTTTTCTACACAGGAAAATTTCTTTATCAGCCCGCTGACTTTTTCCCTGCTCATCTCTCTGTCCATAACGGCTACCACACGTATATATCTTTTAAAATCAGGGTTGAGTCTTCTGGCAAATCTGGCCGTATCTTTATCCGAAAGCTCATCGTCCAGAATACTCTCCAGCTTGAGCTCGATTTCTGCTATGTCGCTTCCTGCGCCGATTTCAGCATTTACCGCCATAATAATATCTTCGAAAAATTCATCTCCGCCAAATTCAAGAATGGGGAAATTATGCTTGTCGGCATAGTCCAGCGCCTCTTGCGGCAGCTTATGTATAAACACCGGCTTATAGGCAAAACAGCTTATATTAAGGCTGTCCAGTTTTTTAATGGCATCTGTTATGAGGTCAGGATTATCTTTGGCAAAAAGAAGGCTGGTAAGTATTATACTCTCCCCCTCGAAGACCTTATCCCTGTCCATGCCTGCTCCCTGAACAAACTCAAAATCCAGTATTTCAGTTGCTGTAACAGGTCTGTGGAGACCTCCGGTTCCTGCTATGAGCTTAAAGTTCTTAAGTATTTCTATGTCAAACAAGTCCTTAACTGTGAGCCCCATCATATATCCTTTCTAATATGCAGATAGAAACCAGCAGCACGGCTCCTCCTATACACCATCCGGCTAGCACATCCGTAGGCCAGTGAACTCCTACATAAATTCGGCTGGGTCCTATTGCCAGCGCCAGAAATCCACATACCGCACCTAGTATTTTTTTCAGCTTTTCGTTCTTGCAGTGTCTGTTCAGCAGATAAATCAGCAGTCCGTAAAATATCGCAGAGGTTACAGAGTGTCCGCTTGGAAAAGAATATCCTCCCTGCGTCACCAGATGGAGAGCTGTGTCAGGACGGGCCCTCAGGAAAATATGCTTCATAGGCTTATAAAATGCCAGTCCTCCCAATGCTGCCAAAGAAAGGGGAACACCGTATTGTTTACGGTTCGGCATGACCAGAAGTATGGCACAGAAAGCTATTATGGTCACTGTATCCGATAAATGTGTAATTAAAATTACGATTGGATTAAGTATCTGACTTCTCAGAGAAAAAAATGCCTTCTGAACAGCCAGATCCAGGGGCAGCGGCTCTGTGTCGTAAACAGCCCCCACCTGATATGTGATAAATGCTGCCATTAACACCAATACTGCTGCAGCTGCCAGCATTATTCTGCATCCCTTCTTTGAAATCATTCTTTTTTCCACATTCATTCTCCTTTTTTCTTTTCTTTTAACTCATTATACACTTTTCCTGTGGAAAAGGCCACATGTTTTATGGTACAATAGTTTCAGACAAATTTTTGGAGGAAACTAAGTTGAAATTATTTGATAATATAGCAGGGTTTAATGCAATTGCGGGAGCTGTTTTATCCGTTAGTGAATATAAGAAGCCTATCGATGAGGCCAAAGCCGCCGGGGATTTTGACAGAGAAAGAGAACTCATTGTTAAAGCAGCCAATCAGTGGGGTGACAGGGTAGTAGATTACTTTAAAGCTGATATAAATGTCATCCATCCGGAAAATCTCCCTGACCACGGTCCCGTTGTGTATATCTGTAATCACCAGTCATATGCTGATGTCCTTACTTTTTTTCACGTCATTAGAAAGCATCAGGTAAGTTTCATCGCCAAAGATGCTCTTGGTAAAATACCCGTTTTTGGTGACTGGATTCTGAGAACACGCGGCATATGTATCCATCGAGGTGATGCCAGAGCTTCTCTGCAGACCATCAACGAGGGAGTTGAATATCTTAAACAGGGTTTTTCCCTTGTGATTTTTCCTGAGGGAACCAGAAGCCGTTCTTCAGAAATAGGCGAATTCAAGGCTGGCAGTTTTAAACTGGCCACAAAGGCCAGAGTTCCCATTGTTCCGGTGACCATTGACGGAGGATACAAAACTTTTGAGGAAACCGGCGCAATGACCAAAGGGGTTCATATTGATTTCATGGTCCATCCTGCCATCGAAACTGCAGGTCTGTCGCGCCAGGAACTGGCCGGGCTTCACGAAAAGGTTGAAGATATCGTCCGCAGCGGCTTAGAGGAAATCCTTGCAGGCAAGTACTCCAGAACCGAATAACCCCTTTAACCATCGTAAGAAAAAGCTGTACGTTCTTCGGATTATTAATCCGTGAACATACAGCTTTTTTATTATTCCTTATCCTCATACAGAAACTTTATCCCCTCATAAATCTCGGCAAAGTCCACCTGGCACCTGTTGTCAAATATGGCCACAGGCACCTTATCGCCGAATCCGTAAATTGTCGGGTAAATATCATCACCTTCGTTGTCAAACACATATACTATAATCTTCTTTTTATCAGGGTCAACAATCCAGTACTCTCGAACGCCTGCATCCTCATACTTATGAAGCTTGATAAACGCATCCTTCTTCTTAGTTGACGGCGACAGGATTTCGACTATAAAGTCCGGCGCCCCCTCAATCCTGGCTCTTGTCACCTTGCTGCGGTCACAAACCACTATGACATCGGGTTGAACCATGGTTCTGTTTTCGTCGGGCCGGCCGGCATTGAGGAGCACATCAAAAGGCGGAATTCCTGCTATACACTTACCGCTGTTTTTCTTTATGAAAGTAGAAATTGTAAAATATATTTCACCCTGAATCATCTGGTGCACAGAGAAGGGTGCAGTCATATCGTAAATCACCCCGTCGATAAGTTCCACACGCCTCTCGTCGGGTATCTTAAAATAATCCTCTACAGTGTACTCGCCCTGCTTCTTCGTCATATAAGGAGACGCTTCCTCACATACTCTGCCGGCTCCTCCCGTGGTTCTGTTCAAAACATTCTCGATAGCTTTAAGCGTCTCATATCTGGGCTTCTCCGTTACACCTGCAAATATCTTCTGTACAGTACTCAACGGCACCCCGGAAAGTTCTGAAATCATCTCATTGGTATAGCCAAGCTGAGTCTTTCGCTCTTTCATTTCTGCGACAGTCATGATAATACTCCTTTCGACACTTATCCTGTATTGCCATTATATTACCATAATATCGCCATTATTGCAATTATATTTCCATTTTATATTCTGGTTTGCTTCTTATGAAAAACAGCCAGACATGACATTATAATCATATCTGACTGTTTGTAATCAGTTCTTTATTTTTCCCATAGCACGCCTGCATTCAGCACACTGGGTGGTCTTGCCGGATTTAAGCTTGTCAGCTCTGATGCTTTTTATGCTTCCGCAGTTTGTGCATCTGCAGAGGTAGCGCATCTTCTTATGATTAAAACATCCCTCGTAGGCAAGGACTTCCCATTTGCCGAAGTGCCGTTGGCAATGTTAGCAAAGCCCAGCAGGTCGGCTGCATCCGTGAGAGTGAACACTGTTCCTTCTGCGCTGTACCAGCTGTAATCAGGGTCATTCCCATCAGCAAACGCCATAGCCGGCATGAAGCACACTACCATAACAACGCACAGTAGTGAAACTAAAAATCTCTTCATTTTGTTTTTCCTCCTTCTTTTGTTTTATCTTCTCTTTGTCATAAGCAATCCTGTAAGTGGGTTTTACCATTGTTTACCTATGACATCTAGTAAAATCTATTGCTGTATGAAGGGTTGAGTTTATTATAATACAACCTGCAGTTGTTGTAAATAACTAATGATAGGATTTTTATTTAACTCTTTTAAGTTGTTATTATAGTATTGGAGGTACTGCTTATGATAAAAAATTTAAAGACGCTTAGATTGAACAGCGGCCTGAGCCAGAAGCAGCTTGGAGATCTTGTCGGAGTCAGCCAGCAATCCATTAATAAATATGAAAATCACGATGTGGAGCCAGATATAAGTACTCTTATTCTTCTTGCTGACTGTTTTAAGACGTCTGTAGATTATCTCATAGGCAATACAGAAGTGAATCATATAATAGAAGAAGTTAAAAGTTACGAATTAAACGATGATGAGTCCGCTTTAATTGAGGGCTACCGTAAGCTTACTTCAGATGAAAAAGAGAGCATCCGTTTGGTTATAAAGAATTACAATGCAAAAAATCCTACCTGATTACGACTTTCGTAAAAATGTAGGATTTTGTATTTTCTTTCATTTGTGATATAATATCTTTATTGTAAAAAGTACTATGCCGCTTTAGAAAGAAGGGTTTTAAATGGAATATATCGGAGATGTACTTTATGATTACGCCAGCGGGCTCTATGCAAATCTGACAAACCGCTGCCCTTGCAGATGTGAGTTCTGCATCCGGACTATGGTGGATTCTCTTGGAGATGCGGACAGTCTGTGGCTGAAGAGAGAGCCTGCCGTTGACGAAGTAAAAGAATTGCTGAAAGAATGGGATCTTTCAAAATACACAGAACTTGTTTTCTGCGGTTACGGAGAGCCCATGGAAAGACTCGACGATGTGCTGGATCTATGCAGATATGTTAAGGAGACCACTAACCTTAAAACAAGAATCAACACCAACGGTCTGTCTGACCTGCTCCACGGACGGGAGACAGCACCGGAACTTGAAGGTCTGGTAGATGCTGTTTCTATCAGTCTCAATGCAGCCAGTGCAGAAAAATACGATGCATTATGCCATCCGAAGTTCGGTATTGAAGCCTGGCCTGCTATTCTGAAGTTCACTGAAGATGTGAAGCAATATGTATCTGACGTGACAATGTCTGTGGTTGGCGGAACTATACCGAAGGAAGATGCGGAAATCTGCAGACAGATTGCCGAGGAACAACTGGGAGTAAAATTCAGAGTAAGATAACAAAAGGGAGTTTCCGAAGGAATAAATTCAGAAACTCCCAATTTTTTTATTCAATTCCCAGTCCGAAGTTTTCCTTGACTCTCTTCATGGTCTTCTGTGCGATAGCATCTGCGCGTACAGCACCATCCTTCAGAATTTCAATGAGCTCATCGGAGTGTCTTATTTCCTCGTATCTTTCCTTTATCGGGGCCAGTGCTTCAACTACAACCTCAACCAGATCTTTCTTGAAGTCGCCGTAGCCCTTACCCTCATATTTAGTCTCCAGCTCAGGAACGCTCATGCCGGAAAGCACGCTGTAAATGTTCAGAAGATTGCTGATGCCAGGTTTGTTTTCAACGTCGAATCTTACCACTCCATCTGAGTCAGTGGTGGCCTTCATAATTGATTTTTTAATCTTGGAAGGCTCATCCAGAAGAGAAATTCGTGAGTGAACGTTCTCTGCACTCTTGCTCATCTTCTTTGTCGGGTCGTCAAGGGCCATGATGCGGGCACCTTCTTTAAGGAATCTTCCGTCAGGAACCACGAAGGTCTTTTTATACTTGTTGTTGATTCTGATGGCGATGTCGCGGCAAAGCTCAATGTGCTGCTTCTGGTCATTTCCCACCGGTACGATATCTGTATCATAAAGCAGGATATCGGCAGCCATCAGTACAGGATACGAAAAAAGCCCTGTAGGTGCCGACTCCTTGTTTTTACTCTTATCTTTGAATTGAGTCATTCTGGAAAGTTCTCCTGTATATGAGTTACAGGTCAAAATCCATGAAAGCTCCGCATGTCCCGGTACATCAGACTGCACGAAAACTATGGACTTCTTAGGGTCAACGCCTACCGCAAGATAAAGCGCAGCCACATCCAGAATATGTTTTCTCAGTTCCTTCGGATCTTGAGGAACTGTAATAGCGTGCATATCTACTATGCAGTAGATACACTCGTGATCGTCCTGAAGCTCGACAAACTGCTTCAAAGCTCCCAGATAATTACCTAAATGTATGTTTCCTGTCGGCTGAACGCCGGAAAATACTCTTTTCATTTTTTCTTTGCCTCCATATATGACGCGCCAGGTGACGCTTAAAATCTAATGTCTGTTAAGCTCACGCTTGAAGCTTTCAACTATGGCCTTTTCAGATCTGGAAATGGTCATCTGTGAAACTCCCAGTTTCTGGGCTATCTCCGCCTGTGATTTGTTTTCGATAAATCTCTGCTTGAAAATATATCTGTAGGTGTCACTGAATCCTGCAAGTACCGAGTTTATTATCTCTCCCAGTTCCACTCTTTCATAACCTGAATCCTCGAAACCGATATATTTTTCCAGAACGCTGCCGGCTTCTTCATCGTCAGAACTCATACCGGCGCTTTCAAGAGAATACGTACCGTATGCCTTGGCGCTTTCCATTGCCTGCATTATCTGCTCAGGCGTAAACCCTGTAGCTTCCGATACCTCGTCTATACTTGGCACTCTGCCCAGTTCCGATGTAAGCCTGTCTTTGGTTTCCTGAACTTTGCCTGCGATTTCTTTCATGCGGCGTGGAACTTTAAGACTCCACTCCTTATCACGGAAATATTTTTTTATTTCCCCCAGAATCGTAGGCGTAGCAAAACTCCGAAACTCGTACCCACGGCTCGGATCGAATCTTTCCACAGCGGAAACCAGAGCTATGGCGCCGACCTGATAAAGATCATCATAATCAACGCCCTTGCCCAAGTATTTTCTTATTAAAATGTCCACAATGTAGAGGTTTTCTTCTACAATTTTATTTCTGAGCTGGGTAGTCGGATGGATTGCGTACTCCTTAAACTCCTGTATTTCCTGTGGTGTCATTTCCTCTTTACCATTCTGATGGTCTTCTTTCCTTCCGGATTATCAAGAAGCTCCACCTCGTTCATCAGCGATTTAATTACGAAAATGCCAAGATCTCCTTCATTAGGACAGTCGGCACAAATCTTTGATAGTTTTTTTATTTTATGGCCTGCGCTGGTATCCGTGACATATATCTCCAGGCACCCGTTTTCGGCTATGCATTCAAGGGTATACTCCTCCGCAAAACCGTCAGAGCCGTGACATGAAATATTCTTGCACGCTTCACCTACAGCAGTTTTAACATCTTCAATCTCATCCAGATTAAAATCCGCTACTCCTGCCACAGAACCTATAGCCAGTCTGACCATGGTTAAATATTCCGGCTTACCCGGAATTATAAATTTAATTTTGTCTGCCATTTTTATGACACTTCCTTCCTCTTTTTCAGAGTTTCATCTGCTCCTGGCCGTCATCAGACTGCTGATTATCATCATCCACATCTTTTTTTGTTTCCGCGTCAAGTTCATCTTCCTTGATAACCTTGGCAAGAGCGATGATATTTACATCTTCTCCTACGTTCATTATTTTAACACCCTGAGTAGCACGGCCAAGTCTGGAAATTTCCTTGGCAGGAATTCTGATAATTACGCCGCTCGAGTTTATAAGGAGAACATCATCCTCTTCATCTACAACCATAGCGCCTACCAGTTCGCCGGTCTTCTTGAACTTAGCCTTATCATAAGTGAGAAGTCCCTTGCCGCCTCTTACCTGAATCTTGTAGTCGGAAGCTTTAGTTCTCTTACCGAAGCCTTTCTTGGTTACAACCAGAAGTTCCTGATTAGGTTCAACCAGTTCCATAGCCACGACTTCATCGTCCTTATCCAGCTTTATTGCTCTTACACCGCCGGCGATTCTGCCCATAGGGCGAACATCGTCTTCAGAGAAGCAGATGCATTTTCCCTGCTTGGTTACGATTATTACATTGTTGGTACCTGTTGTCTGTTTGATTCCGATAAGCTCGTCGCCTTCTTTGAGATTCATGGCAATAAGTCCCGTTTTCCTGTTTGTATCAAAGTTTGAAAGAGCGGTCTTCTTGATGATACCGTCTTTAGTTACTGCTATAAGGAATTTATCATCAGAGAATTCCTTAATAGGAATTACTGCTGTAACGCGCTCTCTCTGCATAAGGCTGAGGAAGTTGACCACAGGTGTTCCTTTGGCTGTTCTTGCTGCTTCTGGAATTTCATAGGCTTTAATTTTGTGGGCCTTTCCTGTATTGGTAAAGAACATGAGATAGTCATGAGTTGATGTCATGATAAGGTTCTTTACGAAATCATTTTCCCTGGTGGTAATGCCGGTTACTCCCTTGCCGCCTCTCTTCTGTGACTTATAGGTATCTACCGGAACTCTCTTTATATATCCCAGGTGAGTAAGAGTTATGCATACGTTTTCTTCTTCTATAAGGTCTTCTTCATCGATTTCTGTAGCATCGGCCTTAATCTTGGTTCTTCTCTTGTCACCCCATTTTTCCTTGATTTCCAGGAGCTCGTCCTTTACAACTCCCATAAGCTTGTGCTCATCTGCAAGCAGCTCGTTGTAGTATGCGATTTTTTTCATCAGTTCCTGATATTCGTTTTCAATCTTCTCTTTTTCCAGACCCTGCAGTCTTCTCAGCTGCATGTCAAGAATTGCCTGAGCCTGAATCTCCGAAAATCCGAAACGTTCAATGAGCCTTTCCTTGGCATCGTTATAGCTGCTTCTGATTATCTTTATTATTTCATCGATATTGTCAAGTGCGATTCTGTAACCTTCTAAGATATGTGCTCTGGCTTCTGCCTTCTTCTTATCAAAGATGGTTCTTCTGGTTACGACTTCTTTCTGATGCTTGAGATAAACATCCAGAATTTCTCTGAGATTGAGAATTTTAGGTCTCCCGTCAACAATGGCCAGCATTATCATAGAGATGCTTTCCTGCATCTGTGTATGCTTAAAGAGTCTGTTGAGGATAATCTGCGGGTTTGCATCCTTCTTAAGCTCTATAACGATACGCATTCCCTTACGGCTGGATTCATCACGAATTTCAGAGATACCTTCAAGTCTCTTTTCCTTGACAAGGTCTGCCATCTTTTCGATAAGTCTGGCCTTGTTTACCTGATAAGGTATTTCAGTAACAACTATCTGCTGTCTGCCTCGGGATGTTTCTTCGATTTCCGTTACTGCTCTTACTATGACCTTTCCCTGACCTGTTCTGTAAGCTTCCCTGGCATTGTTCTTGCCCATGATGATAGCACCTGTAGGAAAATCAGGTCCCTTTATTATCTTGCAAAGGTCATCGATGGTACACTCCGGCTCATCGATTATTTTAACTGCTGCATCTATAGTTTCTCCCAGATTGTGAGGAGGTATGGATGTAGCCATACCTACGGCTATACCGTTGGAGCCGTTTACCAGGAGATTCGGAAATCTCGAAGGCAGCACCGTAGGCTCTTTTTCTTCACCATCGAAGTTCGGTATGAAATCTACCGTCTCCTTGTCCAGATCCCTGAGCATCTGAAGAGCCAGAGGTGTCATTCTGGCTTCTGTATATCGCATTGCGGCAGCTCCGTCTCCGTCTACAGAACCGAAGTTTCCGTGTCCGTCTACCAGTGTATACCTGATATTGAACGGCTGTGCCAGTCTTACCATCGCGTCGTATATGGATGAGTCACCGTGAGGGTGGTATTTACCCATTACTTCACCAACGATACGGGCCGATTTCTTATGAGGCTTGTCCGGGGTTACTCCCAGTTCGCTCATTCCGTAAAGGATTCTTCTGTGTACCGGTTTCAGACCGTCCCTGGCATCAGGAAGGGCACGGCTTACGATTACACTCATAGCATAGTCGATATATGACTTTTTCATCTCATCATGTATCTCATGCTGAAGCATTTTATTATCTTCTAATAATGTTGTCATTTATTCGCCCTCCTTCCTATGCATCTATGGTAGCATACTGAGCATTTTCTTCTATGAATTTCTTACGAGGAGGCACCTTGTCCCCCATAAGAGTAGTGAAAATTTCGTCTGCAGCGGCACTGTCTTCAAGAGTTATCTGGACCAGTGTTCTGTGGTTGTAATCCATGGTTGTCTCCCACAGCTGTTCGGCGTCCATCTCTCCCAGACCTTTGTATCTCTGAATATCTGCCTTTCCAGGTTTATCAGCAATTGAAGCAAGGAGCTTTTCCTGCTCGGCATCACTGTAAGTGTACCATTCCTCTTTGCCTTTCTTTACCTTGAAAAGAGGCGGCTGGGCAGCATAAACATAACCTCCTTCTATAAGAGGCTTCATATATCTGTAGAAGAAGGTGAGGAGCAGAGTTCTGATATGGGCTCCGTCTACGTCGGCATCGGTCATGATAATTATCTTGTGATATCTGAGTTTTTCTATATTGAAATCATCTCCGATACCGCAGCCGAATGCCGTTATCATATTTTTTATTTCTTCAGAATTAAGAATCTTATCAAGCCGTGCTTTTTCTACGTTGAGAATTTTACCTCTGAGAGGTAGTATGGCCTGGCGCTTTCTGTCTCTGCCATCCTTTGCAGAGCCGCCGGCGGAATCACCTTCGACAAGGAAAATCTCTGAAAGAGCCGGGTCCTTTTCTGAGCAGTCAGCCAGTTTACCCGGAAGTGAAAAGCTCTCAAGAGCACCCTTTCTTCTGGTGAGATCTCTAGCTTTTCTGGCAGCTTCACGTGCACGTGCTGCTCTTATACATTTTTCGAGAATAGTCTTTGCCTGAGCAGGGTTTTCCTCCAGGAAAGCAGTCAGATTTTCGTTTGTTGAAGTTTCAACAAATCCTCTGATTTCAGAGTTTCCAAGCTTTGCTTTAGTCTGTCCTTCAAACTGGGGCTCAGCAAGTTTTACAGAAACAATAGCTGTTAGACCTTCTCTTACATCATCACCGCTTAAGGTGTCGTTTTCCTTAAGAATTTTGCTCTTTTTGCCGTAATCGTTGAAAACTCTGGTAAGAGCACTCTTAAATCCGACGATGTGTGTACCTCCGTCAGTGGTATTGATGTTGTTTGCGTATCCAAGAACGAGCTCGCTGTAGCCATCGGTATACTGCATAGCAACCTCAACCTCGCAGGTTTCCTTGATTATTTCAAAATATATTACCTCTTCATGAATTGCATCTTTATTCTTATTAAGAAATTTAACGAATTCCTTTATACCACCTTCATAATGGTAGGTTTCGCTCTTCTTTTTACCTTCTCTTTCATCCTTGAAGACAATTTTTATTCCCTTATTGAGGAAAGCCATCTCTCTGAGACGGTGCTCAAGGGTATCGTAATCAAATACGGTAGTTTCGGTAAAGATTTCAGGATCAGGCCAGAATGTTGTCTTAGAACCTGTTTTCTTTGACTCGCCTATTACCTCAAGCTTAGTCACAGACTTACCCTTTTCATAGCACTGTTTATATATTTTACCGTTTCTCTTTATTTCAACTTCCATGTGAGTGGAAAGGGCATTTACTACAGATGCTCCTACACCATGAAGACCTCCGGATACCTTGTATCCCCCTCCGCCGAATTTACCTCCGGCATGGAGAACAGTGTGAATAACCTCAACTGCAGGTATTCCCATCTTAGGATGATTGTCCACAGGCATTCCTCGTCCATCATCCTCTACCACTATGGAGTTATCTTTCTGAATTGTAACATTTATGGTTTTACAGTATCCTGCTAAAGCTTCATCAATACTATTATCGACTATTTCATAGACCAGATGATGAAGTCCCTTAGGACCGGTGCTTCCGATGTACATACCCGGTCTTTTTCGTACAGCTTCAAGTCCCTCGAGAACCTGTATCTGCGCCGCGTCATACTGTCCGTTTGTTTTTTCTTCCAGACTCATTTTTTCACCTTTCTTTTATTACATATAGATGTTTTTAGTGTACCACTTTTTGGCTCGAAATTCAATAGTAAACATTAAAAAAGAGATTTATATCAAAACTATAAAAAAAATCGCCCTGAGGGGCGATTTTAGTCTGAATTTTAATATAAAAATTCTATGAGATATATACAACGTTTTTTACAGTATTTTCTTAAAATTTTCTACAGAAGAAGTTATGAGTTTTTTAAACTTCGGTGCAGCTATATTTGCAGCCTCCTGAACCTCTTCATGAGTGAGAGGTGTTTTGCTGATTCCTGCAGCCAGATTGCTTACAAAAGATATGCCGCATATTTTCATTCCCATATGGTTGGCTGCAGTAGCTTCAATTGCTGTAGACATACCTACAACATCAGCTCCAAGTCTTCCTGCCATTCTGATTTCTGCAGGAGATTCGAAAGCAGGTCCTGTGAACTGGCAGTAAACTCCTTCTTTAAGATCTATGTTATTTTCCTTTGCAGCTTGTCTGATTATATCCTGGAGCTCAGGATCATAAACGTGACTCATGTCAGGAAAACGTGTACCAAGCTCATCTATATTTTCTCCTATCAGAGGATTAGGCACAAAAACGCTTATCTGGTCAGTTATCATCATGAAATCACCGGCTTTGAATTCAGGATTAATGCCTCCGCATGCATTGGTAAGAAACAGTATCTTAGCTCCCATAAGCTTCATAAGTCTTGTAGGGAGTACAACATATGTTACAGGATATCCTTCATAGTAGTGAACTCTTCCTTTCATACATACAACCGGAACACCACCCACATATCCGAATATAAATTTTCCGGCATGTCCAGGAACAGTTGAAACAGGAAAACCTTC
The DNA here is from genome assembly GCA_022787405.1 of Bacillota bacterium. Classification (GTDB taxonomy): domain Bacteria; phylum Bacillota; class Clostridia; order Peptostreptococcales; family Anaerovoracaceae; genus SUG1106. The sequence continues at coordinate 31,234 of JALFXR010000219.1, read as the reverse complement.
AATATCATGATAATCAACTTCCCCTACAACTTCTATATCTTCAGCATAATCACCAAGACCTGAACCGAGAACTATAGCTACTTCAGGTCTGAATTTTGTAAAATCGAATTTTTTCTGTACGCTTTCATAACATCTCAATAATTTTTCATAAATCTTATTCATGGTGTTCTCCTTTTTATTTTTTTTCTACATTTCCATCTGTTACAATAAATATATTTTTTTCATCAAATTCCTCAAGAAGTCTTTCTGACATTTCTGTGGTAGTTATAAATAATTGTATATTTTCAAGGGATTTTATCAGAAATTTCTGGCGCATAGAATCAAGTTCACTCATTACATCATCAAGCAGAAGCACAGGCTTTTCTCCTGTATCATCTTCTATGATACTTATCTCTGCAAGCTTAAGTGAAAGTGCGCAGGTTCTCTGCTGTCCCTGCGACCCAAAGTTTCTTACATTTATTCCGTCAATATAGAATTCCAGGTCGTCCTTATGAGGTCCTCTTGTTGTAGTCCTCTGTCTCAGATCATTATCACAAGATTTTTTAATTATCTCATATAAATCATCTTTTAAGTCTATATTAGGAGCATATTTAATATTAAGCTTCTCTCTGCAATCTGTAATTTTGCCGTGAATCTCAGAACTTATACAATCAAGCTTTTCTATAAATTCTCTTCTATGCTTCATAACCCTTTTACCGTATTCTGCAAGCTGCATATCCCATATATCAAGGATGGAAGGATCAACAATTTCCTCTTTAAGATAAGTATTTCTCTGAAGGAGTACTTTCTTATAATTAGAAAGACTGTCATAGTATGAAGGATTAATCTGACAAAGCTCTCTGTCTATGAATTTTCTTCTTTTTTCAGGCTCGTCCTTTACAATTTTAAGATCTTCGGGTGAAAAAATTACAATATAGACATTTTTAAGAAGTTCGGATGCTTTTTTAATCTTTACTCCATCCAGCTTAACAAACTTTTTTCCTGATCTGTCGATTATTATTTCAACGGATCCGTCGGAATAATCTCTTGATATTTCACAATATACTCTGGCAAAATTTTTTTCAAATCCTATCATTTCAGTATCTCTGTTTGTTCTGAATGATTTTCCCATAGATGTTATGTATATTGATTCAAGAAGATTAGTCTTTCCCTGGGCATTCTGACCAAGAATGAAGTTAACTTTGCTGTTAAAATCCAGTTCAAGTTCTCCGTAATTTCTGAAATCTTTAATTTTAATATTCTTTATATACATTTTAGTTATTCGTAATTCTTACAGGAAGAACTAAATATTCATATTCATCTCCGGAAACAGGTCTGATAAGGCAAGGGCTTACGCTGCTGTTAAACAAAATATTTATTTCTTCATCATCAATTACCTTCAAGGCATCAATAAGATATTTTGAATTGAATCCTATTATCAGATCATTTCCTTCCTTGGAAATAATAACATCTTCTTTAACATTTCCTTCTTCTGATTTTGATGTTATTTCAATGTTGTTTGACTTTATATCAAGCCTGATCAGATTATTTTTTCCTACTTTTGCAAGAAGAGATGCTCTCTCTATACTTTCCAGAAAATCATTTCTGTTAAGGATCACTCTTGTATGACTTTCTTTAGGAAGGATATCTTCATATTTTACGAATTCTCCATCAAGAAGTCTCAATATAACTTTAGTATCATCTATTATGAATACCGCTTTTTTCTCATTCATATAAAGATCTGCTGTTTCTTTCTCGCCTTCGGTTTCTGATATTATCTTAGCTATTTCATTAAATATCTTAGCCGGGATAATAATGTTCTCTTCTTTGCCGTTTTTCATTTGTTGTCTTGCAACAGCCATTCTGAAACCGTCAAGGGCAACCATGTTTAAGCAATTTTCTTTTATTTCGACGAGTATTCCTGTTATTACCCCTCTTGATTCATCTATGCTTGCTGCAAATGATGTCTTTCTTATCATATCTTTAAGGGTTTCTTTCTCGAAGACTATTCTGCTGCCTTCATTTTCCGATGAAACAAGCTTCGGAAATTCGTCAGAAGGTGAACCTACGATATTAAACTCTGAATTTGAACATTTTATTATTATATTTCCATCAGCTTCTTCTATTGTTATAATATCATTTGGAAGCTTTCTTATAATATCGCCGAAAAGTTTTGCCTGTACTACGATTTCTCCTTCTTCTGAATTTTCAACTTCAAATGTTTTTTCTATTCCAAGATCGAGGTCAGAAGCGGACATTGTCAGAGTTCCATCATGATTTACCTTTAACAAAATTCCCTTAAGAATAGGAATTGTTGTTCTGGCAGTTACGGCTTTTGAAACTATGTTTAGAGATTTTGATAAGATTTGCTGGCTGCAGGAAAATTTCATAAAATTACCTCCGGTTTTTAATAATTATATTATTTTTATAGTAATAGTAGTAGTAGGTCCTGTGGAAACTGTGGATAACTTATGTAACCATTGAATTCACATTAAAAATTGTTGTTAAAAATCTGTGGAAAGGTTTTATTTTTTATCCTTTATTTTTTAATAAGTATTAGGATAATTTATTCTTTAATATCTTCTTTAAGAGATTCTATTACATTTCTCAGGGTTTCATCTGATTTTATATCATCCTCAATTTTTTCACATGCATATTTTACAGTGGTATGATGACGATTTCCAAAATATCTTCCTATCTGAGGAAGTGAACTATCGGTTAATTCTCTTATAAGATACATAGCTACCTGTCTCGGATAGGCTATATTACTGTTTTTCTTAGCAGATTCAAGATCACTTACCTTAATATTGTAGTGATTCGCAACCTTCTTTTTTATTTTTTCCGGTGTTACTGAAATTTCATTGTTTGTAATTATATCCTTGAGGATTTTCTTTGCAAATGCTTTGTCTGCTTTTTCATTTAAAAGATGAGAAAATGAAACTATTCTTGTAAATGCACCTTCAAGCTCTCTTATATTGTCCTTTATCTTTTCGGCAATCATACATATTACGTCATAGAGGTCATCATCAACTTCTATATTCATATTTTCTGCTTTTTTCATGAGTATAGCGACCCTTGTTTCGTAATCAGGCGGCTGGATATCTGCAATAAGATTCCACTGAAATCTTGACTTAAGTCTGTCATCGAGATTTACCAGTTTATTAGGTGCTCTGTCGCTGGAAATAATAATCTGCCTGTTGGAATCATATAGAGTATTAAATGTATAGAAAAATTCCTCCTGAGTGCTTTCCTTTCCCTCTATAAATTGAATATCATCTATAAGAAGAACATCTGCTTTTCTGTATTTTGATTTAAATTCATTCATCTTCTGTTCTCCTAAAGCTCTTATAAGCTCATTGGTGAACATTTCTGAAGAAACATAGAGTACATTGAGATTAGGATTTTTTTCAAGAAGATATATTCCTATTGCATGCATAAGATGGGTCTTGCCTAGACCTGAACCTCCGTAAATAAAGAGCGGATTATATGCCTCGGAAGGGGATTCAGCTACAGCAAGGGCTGCAGCATGAGCATATTTATTACTCCCTCCGACTACGAAATTGTCAAAATTAAATTTAGGATTAAAAATCTTCTGTTTATTTAGAGCTTTTTTTTGTGTAGTAACTTTAACAGGACTATCCTTGGCTTCTTCTTTGTCATATTCGTCTGAATCCTTCAGAACTACACGATATTCATCGTTAAGAACTGTTTTAAATGCATTCTGAAGATATGTCATATATCTGTTCTTAATAGTAGAAATTATAAATTCCTTGCCTTTATCTGAATTTACTTCTATGTAGACTATATTGAGACTGTTGTCTATTTTTCTTATTTTTAAAGGCTTGAACCATGTTTCAAAACTGATAGGTGTAGTGTTTTCTTTTATTATTTCAAGAACGCTGTCCCATATCTTATCGTAGCTTGTCATATTTTTTCCCTCTTTTATTTTTATCTGTTACTCTATTTTATATAAAAAGTTATCCACAGGCAAGAGAAAGTTGTGGATAATAAAAAAATATTGAAAATTAATCTTTCCGCAGAGTTATCCACAGCCTTAGGATAAAGTTATCATAATATTGACAAACTGCAGTTTTTAAAGTATAATACTTGAGCGTATGTGCCTATTGGAATTTAGATTGGCACAATAAAACAATTCAGAAAGGAGACTTCGCACTATGAAAATGACTTATCAGCCAAAAAAGAGACAGAGAATGAAGGAGCACGGCTTCAGAAAGAGAATGTCCACTAAGAACGGCAGAAACGTTTTAAAGAGAAGAAGAGCAAGAGGCAGAAAGAAACTCACTGCTTAATATTTGCTTTGGCTTAAGAAAGCTAAGAAATCATGCTGAAAAAAAATGTTTTAAGAAAAAAGAGTGATTTTTCCTCAATTTATAATAAGGGAAAATCAGTAGGAGACAGATTTATTGTGCTTTTTTATCGCAAAAATAATCTTTCTTACAACAGGACAGGCTTTTTGGCAAGTAAAAAAGTCGGAAACAGTGTTAAGAGAAACAGAGCAAGAAGGCTTATGCGCGAAAGCTACAGGCATATTGAAGATAAGCTTCCTTCAGGTTATGATTTTATTATCATTGCCAGAAACACTATTAACGACAAGAAATGCAGTGAGGTAGAAAAATCTCTTATTTCTGCCTTCAGAAGAACCGGAGTATTAAAGAAATAATGAAAAAACTGCTTATTTTAATCATAAGATTTTATCAGAAGTTTATTTCTCCGTTATTTCCGCCTACATGCCGGTTTTATCCTACCTGCTCCACATATTTTATTCAGGCACTGGAAAAATATGGAGTTTTAAAAGGTAGTTACTTAGGAATTAGAAGAATTTTAAAGTGTCACCCGTGGCATGAAGGCGGGTACGACCCTTTAAAATGATGGAGGAAATTAATGGGAATATTAGCAAAACCATTAGGTTTTCTGCTTTCCTGGCTCTATGGTATCATAGGAAACTACGGTGTAGCTTTAATTATAGTTACTGTAATCGTTAAACTTTGTCTTTATCCTGTATATGCAAAGTCCATCAAGTCAACTATGAAGATGAGCGAAGTACAGCCAAAGATTCAGGAAATACAGCAGAAATATGCCAAGGATACTGCTACCATGAATGAAAAATTAACTGAACTTTACAAAGAGGAAGGCGTAAGTATGTACGGCGGATGTCTTCCTATGCTTGTTCAGATGATTGTAATCATGGGTCTGTTTGCATTGCTTAGAAATCCTATGGCATATATTGATTCAGACAGTATGCTCTTTGCAATCCATGAACCTTTCCTTTGGATTCAGGATCTGGCTCAGCCGGATAAGTGGGTTCTTCCTATTCTTGCGGCAATAGCAACATTTATTGCTACTTCTATGTCACAGAATGCTGGAGGAGCAGGTGCCAGTGCTCAGCAGGCTAAAATGATGACCAACATCATGAAATACTTTTTCCCTATAATGATTCTGTGGATGGCAAGAAGTTATCCTGCAGGTCTTGCAATTTACTGGTTCGGTAGCCAGGTTATACAGATATTCTATAATATCAGATTTGCAAAGATGAGAAAAGCAAGTGCCGAAAAAAGAGCCAAGGCATCTAAGAAAAAAGCAAGAGCATAAAACATTGGAGGAAAAAATTATATGGATTTTTCTGAGAAATGGGGAACGGATGTAGATACAGCGGTGCAGCTTGCTCTCGCTGATCTTAAACTCACCATAGATGAAGTTGATGTTACTGTTCTTGAGGAGCCTTCCCGTGGTTTTTTCGGAATCGGTTCAAAACTGGCTTTAGTAAGAGTTGAGAAGAAAAAACCGGCTAAGCCAGAACCAGCACCGGAACCGGAGAAAAAAGAGAAGCCTGTAAAAGTTCAGTCTGACAAGTCTCAGTCTGAAATAGCTCCTAAGGCTGAAAAAACAGAAAAAGCAGAAAGAACAGAAGCACCTAGAAATAAGAAAGAAAAGCAGAACAGAAAGCACAGCAATAAAAAAGACAGAGAACCGATAGAAACTGTAATAGAGAAGGTTCCTGACGAAAAGCTTACTGTATGCGAAGAACATCCGGCACTTACATTCCTTGAAGAAGTGACTAGAGAAATGGGTCTGGAACTCGATATTACAGCGAAAACAGGAGAAGATTCACTGTATATCGATATTCAGGGAAAGGATTCCGGAACAATTATAGGTAAGAGAGGACAGACTCTCGATGCCATTCAGTATCTCACAAGCCTTGTAGTAAACAAGGAAAATCAAAACTACACCAGAGTAGTTGTTGATGCCGAAAATTACAGAGCTAAGAGAGAGAAAACACTTGAGAAGCTTGCCTTAAGACTTGCAGGTAAGGTTGTCAGAACAAAGAGAAGCGTAAAGCTTGAGCCAATGAATCCTTATGAAAGAAAGGTAATTCATGCAACTCTTCAAAACCACCCTCAGGTAACTACAAGAAGTGAGGGTCAAGATCCATACAGAAGGGTTATAATTGAATTGAAGTAGTTGATTTTTAGTAGCCCGTCAAAGCCGACGGGCTATGATTTTTTTAAAGGAGATTTATATGTACGATGATACCATTGCTGCTGTGGCAACTGCTATGGGCGAGGGAGGAATAGGTATAATAAGAATAAGCGGTGAGAATTCCTTGGAAATACTTAACAAGGTTTTTTGCAGTTTAAAAAAGAATTATCGCAAAGGCTATTCTTTAGAGCCTGACTCAGCAGGAGAATCTATAAATCTTCCAGTAGAAAACAGAAAGCTTACTTACGGTTTTGTGGAAGATAACTTCACCGGTGAAAAAATTGATGAAGTAATGGCTGTCTACATGAAAGCTCCACATTCATATACTGCTGAGGACGTGGTTGAAATACAGTGTCATGGGAGCATTGTTTCGCTTCGCAAAATTCTCGCGCTGGTATTAAAAAACGGGGCACGTCTGGCTGAGCCGGGAGAATTTACAAAGAGAGCCTTTCTTAACGGAAGACTTGATCTTTCCCAGGCAGAGGCGGTAATAGATTTAATAAAAGCAAAATCAGATAAAACTTTTGACGTGGCACTTGGCCAGCTTGAAGGCAGATTTTCAAAAAAAATAAAAGAAATCAGAGCAGATCTTGTTGATATTCTGGTGAATATTACAGTAAATATAGATTATCCTGATGAGGATATAGAAGTTATTACTTATGAGAACCTTATTAAAGGAATTAAAAATGTTAAGGCAAAAGTGGACAGTATGCTTGCTACAGCAGATACTGGGCGTATACTCAGAGAAGGCCTTAATATAGCAATCATAGGCAAGCCTAATGTAGGTAAATCTTCACTTATGAATGCACTCTTAAAGGAAACCCGAGCTATAGTCACCGAAATTCCGGGTACTACTCGTGACACCATCGAGGAAGCTGTCACTATCAGAAACATACCTGTTAAACTGACAGATACTGCCGGTATTCGTCACACAGAGGATATAATTGAAAAAATCGGTATAGAAAAGAGCAAGGAATCGTTTAACAAGGCTGACCTGATAATTTTTATGGTTGATAACAGCAGACCTTTGGATTCTGAAGATAGAGAGATAATAGAATATATCGGCAGCAGAAAAGTTATCGTTATAATTAATAAAACAGACCTTGAAGGCAGGCTTCACATCAACGGTATAAAAGAAATGCTTCCCCAGGGAATATTTATTGAAGCTTCCGTAGCCAATGAGGAAGGAATTGACAAGATTGAAGATGAAATAGAAAAGCTTGTGTACGGAGGACAGGTGAAGCAGCAGGAAAGTCTTATGGTAACAAATGTTCGCCATAAAACGTTGCTTGAAGAAGCTTCTTCATCATTGGGAGATGCATGTTCGATGGCTGAAGCCGGAGAAGCACTTGAATTTCTTGAAATTGATGTAAACAGAGCTTATGAAGCTCTCGGAGAGATAATAGGCGAAGCAGTAAATGATGATATAATTAACGAGGTCTTCGCCAGATTCTGTTTAGGAAAGTAGGGACAGAGAAAAGATGGAACATATTTTAATGGGTGAATATGATGTTATAGTTGTAGGAGCAGGACATGCCGGATGTGAGGCAGCCCTTGCTTCTGCACGCATGGGCAAGAAAACTCTCATGTTTTCCATAAACCTCGAGGCTGTGGCTATGATGCCATGCAATCCATCCATAGGTGGAACCGGCAAGGGTCATCTCGTCAGAGAAATAGACGCTCTTGGCGGCGAAATGGGAAAAAATATAGATAAGACTTTTATTCAGAGCAAAATGCTTAACACGGCCAAAGGTCCTGCAGTTCATTCTCTTCGCGCTCAGGCGGATAAAAATAAGTATCATGTGGAGATGAAGAGAACTATAGAAAACACACCTGGCCTTGACATGAGGCAGGGCGAGGTGACTGATATAATAGTTGAGAACGGCAGGGTATGCGGAGTTGTGACAAAGACTCATACCTGGTATAAAGCGGAAGCAGTAATTCTGGCTACCGGCACTTTCCTTGCCGGAAAGATTTTTATCGGTGACAGTGCTTTTTCAAGCGGGCCTAACGGGCTGGCTCCTTCCTGTGAGCTTGCAGCAAACCTAAAAAAGCACGGCATGAAGCTGCGACGTTTTAAAACCGGAACACCTGCAAGATGTCTGGGCAGCAGCCTGGATTATTCTAAAATGGAAGAGCAGCGAGGCGACGAAAAAACAGTTCCTTTCTCATTTATGAATGATGAGATAGGTGATAATAAGGGATTATGCTGGCTTACATATACCAACGAGGAGACACATAGAGTTATCAGAGAAAATTTTCACCGTTCTGCATTATTTGGCGGCCAGATTGAGGGCATTGGCCCGAGATATTGCCCGTCTATTGAGGATAAGGTTAACCGTTTTGCTGATAAAAAAAGACATCAGCTTTTCATTGAACCGGAAGGTCTTGATACTGACGAAATGTACATTCAGGGAATGAGCTCCAGCTTGCCGGAGGATGTACAGCTGGCCTTTTACAAGACAATTGCCGGTCTTGAAAATATAAGAATAGTCAGACCGGCTTATGCTATAGAATATGATTGTATTGATCCGCAGGATTTAAAACTAAATCTTGAATACAGAGCCATTGAAAATCTTTTCTGCGCGGGGCAGTTTAACGGAAGTTCAGGTTATGAAGAAGCTGCGGCACAGGGTCTTATGGCCGGAATTAACGCTGCCCTTAAGATTTCGGGGCGTGAACCCTTCATTCTCGGAAGAGATGAGGCTTATATCGGCGTTCTCATCGACGATTTAGTGACTAAAGGTACTAATGAACCTTATCGTATCATGACTTCCAGGGCAGAATACCGCCTTGTGTTGCGTCAGGATAATGCCGACCAGAGGCTTACGGAGAAATCCTATAAGATAGGTCTTGCAGACGAGGAAAGATACAGAAGATACAAATCCAAAAAGGAAGCTGTCGAGAAAGAAATGATTCGTCTTACGGAAAAGACGGTATCTCCGTCGGAGGTGAATGCTTTTCTGGAATCCCACGGAACATCTCCTGTAAACGGCAGGATATCCTTTGCTGAGCTTCTTAAACGTCCTCAGATTACATATGCTGATCTTAAAGAAATTGATGATGAGACAAGGCCGGAGCTTTCATACCATGAGGTGACTCAGCTTGAGGTTCAGATAAAATATGAAGGATATATTGCCAAGCAGCTTCAGCAGATAGCCAGATTTAAGAAGCTTGAAAACCGCAGACTTTCGGAAGATCTGGACTATTCGGAGATAGAAGGTCTCCGACTTGAAGCTGTACAGAAACTGAACCAGATTAAGCCTGAATCTGTGGGACAGGCTTCAAGAATTTCGGGAGTTTCGCCTGCAGATATCAATGTACTGCTTGTTTATCTTGAAAAAAGAAAAAGAGGAAATTGATTATGAAAGCTATGGAAGCTATGGAAGCTTTGAATAAGGTTATTCAGATAATGGGTATAGAAACCGGAGATACCCTTGTAAAAAAATTTACCGGATACATGGACGGTGTACTTGAATGGAATGAAAAGGTAAATCTTACCACTATAACTGATCCTGAAGAGTTTGTGATAAAACATTTTATAGACTCCGTCATATGTGCAGACTATCCGGAGTATGCTAAGGCGGAACGTATAATAGATGTAGGTACGGGAGCTGGATTTCCCGGTGTGCCTCTGGCCATAATTTCTCCGGAAAAGAATTTTTTTCTGATGGATTCTCTTAATAAAAGACTCAAAATTATAGATGTACTCTGTGAGGAAAACAATATAAAAAATGTAATTACAATCCATGCGCGCGCAGAAGAACTTGCAAAAAATAAAGCCCATCGGGAGCAGTATGATCTCTGTGTTTCCAGAGCCGTAGCTAACATGTCAGTGCTTGCTGAATATTGTCTTCCTTTTATTAAGGTAGGAGGATTTCTTTTAGCATATAAGGGTCCTGACGCTGAAACAGAACTCGCTGAGGCTCAGAATGCTCTTATGATGCTTGGAGGAAGGGTTGAAGAAATACGCCATGGACAATTAACGGAGTTTGGAATTGATCATAAAATTGCAGTTATAAAAAAAATAAAAAACACTCCGTCGAAATTTCCGAGAAAAGCAGGAACACCGGCGAAAGAACCCCTAAAATAGCATACTTAGGGGGTTTTTAGTGTAAAAAAGTTTGCATAAGGCTCTCAGGAAATGTTATTATTTCCCCAGAAAGGGGTGATAACATGAAAGTTGTACAGATTCCTATCTCAATGATAGCCGCCAATCCTGAACAGCCTAGAAAGGTATTTAAGGATGAGGAACTGGAAGAATTAACAAAGTCCATATCAGAATATGGTGTGCTCCAACCGCTTATAGTCAAACGAACAGAGGGTAGAAGGTTTGTTCTTGTAGCAGGGGAAAGAAGGCTGAGAGCTGCAAGTCTTGCCGGACTGAAGACAGTTCCCGCCATTGTTAAAGAACTTCAGGACAGAGAAGCTGCGCTGATTGCTCTTGTTGAAAATGTTCAGAGAGAAAATCTGAATTTTCTAGAAGAAGCCAGAGCATATAAAAAGCTGATGGAAGATTTCAACCTTACTCAAGGGGAGATTGCCAAGAGAGTAAGCAAACAGCAATCGACGATTTCGAATAAGATCAGAGTTCTTTCATTACCCGGTGATGTGCAGGAAGCAATAATACAAAACGGCCTCACGGAAAGGCATGCAAGAGCGCTTCTTAAACTTAGTGCCCAGGAAGATCGGAAGAAAGTTTTAGAAAGGGTTTCCAGAAACAGTCTTAATGTGAAGCAGACTGAAAAGCTTATTGATGATATACTTCAGAACAAGGAGAAGGCAGAAAGGGACAAACGTAAAATCAACTACATAAGCTATAAGATTTATCTTAATACCTTAAGAAAAGCCTTTAACCAGGTCAAGGATGTTGAGAAAAGTGCAAAATTCATAGAAAATGACAGAGGTGAATTCCTCGAAGTAAAAATAATAATTCCAAAAAACGATAGATGTTTCACGTGAAACATCTATTTTTTTATACGAAAGTATGATATAATAAACAACGATGATATAACGGCACTGCCGAGAGGGAGGAAAATCATTGTGGGAAAAGCAATAGCAATTTTTAATCAAAAGGGTGGAGTAGGAAAAACCACAACGAACATAAATCTGGCAGCTTGTCTGGCTCTGAAAGGGAAAAAAGTTCTGATTCTTGATATTGACCCTCAGGGTAATACAACAAGCGGTATAGGAGTATCAAAGCGCAATCTGAAAAATACAGTTTATAATATTCTGATAGATAAAAACTACGATCCCAGGAAGGCAATAATTAAGACCAATGTGAAAAACCTTGATCTGATACCTGCCAGCGTAGATCTTGCAGGTGCAGAAGTTGAGCTGGTTGAAATTGAAGGAAGAGAAAGCACTTTAAAAAAGGGTCTCGATAAGGTAAAGGATAACTATGATTATATATTTATCGATTGTCCTCCATCACTTGGCCTGCTTACAATAAATTCTCTGACGGCAGTAGATAGTGTACTGATTCCTATACAGTGTGAGTTTTATGCACTGGAAGGAGTGAGCCAGCTGGTAAGCACAATCGAGCTTGTTAAAAAGAGTCTGAATCCTAAACTTGAGATACAGGGTGTTATTTTGAGCATGTTTGACGGCAGAACCAACTTGTCGGTACAGGTTGTTCAAGAAGTGAAGAAATATTTCGGCGGCAAGGTATATTCAACTGTAATTCCGAGAAATGTAAGGCTGGCAGAAGCACCTAGCTTTGGAATGCCTATTACTGAGTACGACCCTAAGTCAAAGGGCGCTGAGGCATACATGGATTTTGCTGAAGAGTTTTTAGATCTGGAGGAAAATTAATATGGCAGCTGCTAAAAAAGGCGGGCTGGGGAGAGGCCTTGATGCTCTCTTCGCAGATGCTGTTCCTGTCAGCGACCCGGTGAAAGAAGAAAAACAGGTAAAAAGTAATAGGGAAAAGGCTGAGGATGTAACAGGCGACTCAGTGCAGTATATAAATATACACGACATTATGCCTAATGCCAACCAGCCAAGAAAGACTTTTAGTGAAGATAAGATAGAGGAACTTGCTAAATCCATAAAAGAGCACGGTATTATTCAGCCTATCGTGGTTAGAAGAAAGGACAATAGTTATGAGATTGTTGCAGGGGAAAGAAGATGGAGAGCCGCCAGAAAGGCCGATCTTGTCCAGGTGCCTTGTCTTATCAGAGACTTAAGCGACGAGCAGAATATGCTCATAGCCATAATCGAAAACATGCAGCGTGAGGACCTGAATCCTGTTGAAGAGGCAGAGGGACTGAATCAGATGATAGAAACTTTTGGAATGACACAGGAGCAGATTTCAAAGAGTGTGGGTAAGAGCAGACCTTATATTGCAAACGCACTCAGACTTCTCAAGCTGCCTGGTTACATAAAGGAAGAAATGTCAGAAGGACGCATCTCTGCTGCTCACGGCAGAACACTTATACCTGTTGAAGACGAAAATCTTCGAAGAGCACTTTGCCAGAGGATAATCAAAGAGGGACTATCTGTAAGAGAAACAGAAAGGCTGGTTTCAGAGCAGGGAAAAACGAAAAAGAAGCGGCCTGCCGCAAAAGTGAAGAACCCGGATGTGGCAAGAGTTGAAGAAGAACTGAAGGAGACACTGGGAACGAGAGTTACGATAAACCAGAACGGCAAAAAGGGCAGAATAGAAATAGAATTCTTTAGCAGAGAAGAACTCGACAGGCTGATAGACCTATTGAAAACACTTAACTAAGTGAGGGTGTTTCACATGAAACTTTTAATTTTAATAATGGTGGTTTGGAATCTCATTACCTTTGCAATGATGGGCATAGACAAAGGAAGGGCGAAGGCGAATAAGAGACGGATAAGTGAAAAAACTCTGCTGCTGAGCAGCTTTATAATGGGAGCAGCAGGAATAGCTGCGGGAGCTTTGGTTTTTCATCATAAGACACGTAAGCTTAAGTTTCAGATTTTAGTACCTTTGTCTATAATAGTAAATATCGTAACAATATATGCTTTAATACATTATAATATAGTATAGCGTAAGCAAAGAATCAGGCCCCTTACATAAGGGGCTTTTTTCAAAACTTATTATCAGTAAACTTGTTATGAATGTGGAGAAAAACGAAAATAGTGTGAAAAAAGTACTACATCTTGTAGATGAAAAAAACACATAATTATGTTATAATCTTAAGATAGACTGCTATGAGTGTATTTAAAAACAAGGAGAAAAAAATGTCACAGAAAAAGCAGGAAAAAATTATAAATTCATGCGTACCTCTTCCCATTTGTGTGATAAACAATCAGGGCAAAATTATAGATGCCAACGAACATATCGGGGATGTATTTATTTACGACGCAATTATCGATGCTGACATATTTGCTCTGACAGGGATAAAGTCAGCTGATCTTTATGCTGCTGCAGCGGAGGATACACACCCTCAGCTCAGACGTAATGAAAAAGTATTCAGACTGGTAGCTTACCTTATGGGCGAAGAGCCGGACTCAAATCTTGGTATCATCTTTAATGATGTAACCAATATGGAAGAGCTTAAGGAGAGATATAACAATGAGAAACCGTGTGTTGCCAAAATTCAGATGGACAATTACGATCAGCTGATAGACAGCAGCGGTGCAGCACCTAATCTGGGGCTTTCCAGCGAAATTGACAAGATTATCAGAAAATGGGCAGCCAGGATTAACGGTTCAGTAAGCAGAGTCAAGAGCAGTAATTATGTGGTATGGTTTGAACAACAGTATCTTGACAGACTTGTTGCAAGCAAGTTTGATCTGCTGGATGATGTGAGGAATCTGGAAACGGGCGCGGATTTTCCTGCAAGTTTAAGCGTGGGCATAGGTGTGGGAGGTAAATCCATGACACAGACCGAAGAATATGCCAATGCCGCTCTTGATCTGGCGCTGGGCCGGGGCGGAGATCAGGCTGTCGTTAAACGGAATATAAAGATAGAGTACTACGGAGGAAAACTGCAGACCGTAGAAAAGAGCAATAAGGGAAAATCAAGAATAGTTGGTCATGCGCTGAAACAGCTCATAGAGCAGTCAAGAAAGATCTTTGTAATGGGCCATCGTTATCCTGATATGGACAGTTTCGGTGCATCACTGGGAATAATGAGACTATGTACTCTGTCGGAAAAAGAGCCTTTTATTGTAATCGATGAATTTAACGACTCGCTTCAGGCTATTTTCAGGCAGGCCAAGGAGAGCGAAAATTATAAATTTATCAGTTCAGAAAAGGCAGCAGCCATGGCAGAGGCAGAGGATCTGCTCATAGTGGTGGACACCCACAGACCGAGCATGGTCCAATGTCCGGAGCTTCTGGGCATCTGTGAAAAGGTAGTGGTAATAGACCATCATCGTAAAGTGGAGGAATTTATAGAAAATCCTGTACTGGCATATATGGAATCTTATGCGTCGTCCACATCTGAACTGGTAGCGGAAATTCTGCAATATATGACCACTAAGAAGGTACTTCTGAAACTTGAGGCAGAGGCACTTCTTGCCGGAATAACTGTTGACACAAACGGATTTGCCATGAAGACCGGTGTGCGAACCTTTGAGGCAGCTGCGTGGCTGAGAAGACAGGGCGCAGATCCGACAGAGGTAAAGAGATTTTTCCAGGAGGATTTATATAATATCAGACTGAAAGCAGCGGCTATATCAGCCACAGAAATTCTCGGAGGAGATATCGCAATTACAACATGCCAGCAGGTTATGCCTGACGCTCAGCTCATATGTGCGCAGGTAGCTGACCAGCTGCTTACCATAAAAGGAGTAAAGGCATCCTTCGTTGTAGGAAGAAACAATGAAATGAAGACAGTAATCAGCGCTAGGTCTATGGGAGAAATAAATGTACAGGTGATAATGGAGAAATTCGGCGGCGGCGGCCATCTGACCACGGCGGCGGCTCAGGTAGATTCATCCATAGACGAAACTGTTGAAAAAATAATGAACGTATTGGAGGCAAACAAACAATGATAGTAATTTTGAACAGAGATGTAAAGGGAACCGGCAAGGCCGGAGATATAGTGAAGGTAAGCGACGGATACGCAAGAAATATGCTTATACCTAAAGGATATGCCAAAGAGGCTACCGAAGGAAATGTAAGAAATCTTGAGAAACAGAAGGCTATGGCAGCAGAGAAAAAAGCAGAGGAAAAGGCCGCTGCACAGGCTCTTGCAGAGAAAGTAAACGCTGCATCTGTAACAATTAAGACAAAGGCCGGTGAAGGCGGCAGAATCTTCGGATCTATCACATCCAAGGATATTGCAGATGCTCTGGCTGACCAGCAGAAACTTACAGTGGATAAGAAAAAAATCCAGCTGGATAATCCGATCAAGCAGACAGGTGAACTTACAGTGGATATTAAACTGTATCCGGAAGTAATGGCAAAACTTAAGGTAATTATAACTGCCCAATAGGAGTAATCAATATGACAGAGAGAATTCCTCCCCATAACGAGGAGGCGGAAAGATCCGTGCTCGGAGCGGTAATGCTTAACAAGGATGTTCTTTCGGAGGTTCTGGAAGAAGTGACGGCCGACGATTTTTACAACGAAAGCCACAGAGAGATTTTCAGAGCTATATGGGAACTTTATAAGGATAACGTAGCTGTAGATATGCTCACTGTCTGTGAGGAGCTTAAAAAGAGAAAATCTCTGGATATGGCAGGCGGAAGAGCTTATATAGCAACACTTACCGCAGAGGTGCCATCTACAGCCAATGCGGTGGAATATGCTAAAATCGTGGCGGAAAAAGCCACACTGCGCCAGATGATAAAAACTTCGGAGGACATAACAGAAAAAGGTTATGATGCCAAGATGGCGGCAGGTGAGATTCTTGATTATGCGGAAAGCGGAATTTTTAAGATAGCTCAGAAGAGACAAAAAAACGATTATGCTAAAATTCAGGATGTTCTCCTGAACAATATAAAGATAATAGATGCGGCATCACAGAACAAGGATAAGATAGTAGGAATACCGACAGGCTTCAAGGATATAGACGAGAAGACCAGCGGCCTTCAGCGTTCCGATCTTATTATAGTGGCTGCCCGTCCTGCCATGGGAAAGACCGCTTTTGCTCTTAACATTGCTCAGCAGAGCGCTGTTAAGGCAGGTTCATCGGTGATAATTTTCAGTCTGGAAATGTCAAAAGAACAGTTGGGACAGAGACTTCTCGCCATGCAGGCAAGAGTTGAGATGCAGAAGCTGAAACAGGGAGACCTGGACAGGAAGGATTGGGACCGCATCACCATGGCTCTGGATGAACTTAACAATACCAAGATTGTAATAGATGATACACCGGGAATTTCCATAATGGAAATGAGAAACAAATGCAGGAGGCTGAAGGCTGAACAGGGTCTGGACCTGGTTGTTATCGACTATCTGCAGCTTATGAGTATGCAGGGAAAGTCGGACAATCGCCAGCAGGAGATAAGTACTATTTCCAGAAACCTGAAGCTGCTGGCCAGGGAAATGGACTGTCCTGTTATCGTGCTTTCACAGCTTTCCAGAGCACCGGAGCAGAGACAGGATCACAGACCGATTCTTTCAGACCTGAGAGAATCGGGTTCAATAGAACAGGATGCAGATATAGTAATTTTCCTCTACAGAGATGACTACTATAACGAAAATACAGACAAGCCGGGCGTTTGCGAGGTTAATATAGCCAAGCACAGAAGCGGTCCGACGGATAAGGTTGAGCTGACATGGGTTTCGCGTTATACCAAGTTCAGCGACAAGGCCTTTTAGGAGGAACTGATGAATTTTAGCAGAGGAAAGATAAGGGATTTTTATCTTTTAACCACCGATGTTGAGAATATGTTTATAAATGAATATCTGCCCGGAGCGCCGGGTGAATACGTGAAGGTCTACCTTTACGGGCTTTTATATGCTCAGCTTGAAACTGAGATGACTCACAGCGCCATGGCGGCTCAGCTGGGTCTTTCGGAGAAAACTCTGGCTGACGCATGGAATTACTGGGAACAGATGGGAGTTGTAAGGAAACTGCCTTCTGACCGGGGAACTGGGATTATCAATTTCGATATAGAGTTCATCAATCTTAGAGAAAGAATGTATGGAAATGTTTCTTCGGGTGAAAATCCTAAAAGCCAGGAGACTGGACCGGTATCTCTTCAAAACGAAGAACTGAAAACGCTCTATGACGAAGTGGAAAGACTTATGGGAAGACCTCTTTCTGCTGGCGAAAACAGTGAAGTTGCATCCTGGATAACTCAGGAGGGAGCGACACCTGAACTTATCAGAGCCGCTTTTGGATATTGCTGCGAAAGGGGCAAGGCCAATGTAAAATATGTGGGTAAAGTTGTCTTGCAGTGGAATAGCCGCGGACTGAAAAAGGAAGAAGAGATAAAGGAATATATAAAAAATCTGGATGAGCGCCAGGGTATATATAAAAGGGTGCTGAACTCTCTGGGCCTTAACCGCAACGCTACAGCGGCAGAGAAAAAAATGATCAGTCATTGGATTGACGATCTGAAGTTTAATACGGAGCGAATCCTAGCAGCGTGTGATAAGACAATCTCCATGGCAAGCCCAAGCCTCCGATATGTGAACAAGGTCCTTGAAAACTGGGCACAGGAAGCACATGAACAGGGTAGGGATGTTAATCAGAAGATAACGGTTACACAGACCGTTTTGAATAAATATTATGAATACCTGCGCCGTGAAGCGGAATCAGCGGCAGAAGCAAGAAAAAAGGAAGTGTACGAGGCAGTTCCCAGAATCTCTGAAGTTGATGAAGAATTGAAGACACTGGGAAGTAAACTATCAAGAGGAGTTCTTACGGGAATGACCCGTGAACACATGGATGAAACCAGAAGACTTATGAACCTTCTGGAAGAAGAGAGAGCGGTGCTTCTGACAGAGAATAACTTTACCGTTGACTATACAGATATCAAATATTCCTGCGATAAATGCGGCGATACCGGAATTGATGAAAACGGAAACCGGTGCGCATGCGCTAAGGAGAGAATAGGAGAGGCAGAATTATGGCAAAAGGAAAAAAGATAGGAAAATCGGGAAGCAGGGGCATGGATTTTCTCTGGGAAGCCGGAGCCAGGGTCGTCTTTGCTACTGACAGTTGTCTGGATAAGGCGGCTGATTTCCTGGATGAGAAAGTATTACCTTTCTTGAAAGACATATACGAGGAAATAAAAGAACTGGCCGGAGACGGTCTGGAGTGTGCTGTAGATATAGGTGCGGCACTTGTCAAATGGTACGATAAGAGTGCAGAAATAACAGAATGGTTTGTTAAGAAGACTGCTGTTCTCATCATGCGAAAATATCATAAACTGATGATGGATCTGGCTGAATACCGGAGGGTAATTATCAGGGACTGTGTGATATTCCTCGTGGTATGTGTAGGAGCAGTTGCCATTTTTGCATCAGCTGTTGACTATGAATATGCATATAACGGAAGGACTCTTGGTATTGTTAAGGAACAAAGGGACGTTCTGGAAATACTTAAGATGGTCAGCGAGGAGCTTTCCCTCGAATATGGTTCCAGCATAGTTATTGATCCTGAGACGGATATCACATTCAGGCCTGTGATTTCCTATGGCAAGGATATTGATGATGCAGATACAGTGCTTAAAAAATTCACATATATGGGTGACATTCAGGCACAGGCATATGCAATAATAGTAGATGGTGAAATCATCGCAACAGTGGAAAGCGAAAAAATAGCCAATGAGGTGCTGGATTCGGTCAAGGCTATGTATGTCAAGGAAGACAAGAAATATGAGTATATAGGCTTTGCTGAAGATGTAAAGGTCGAAGCATACAACACTACTCTTGCAAATGTAAGCAGTAAGTCTACAGTTGTAAAAAAGATAAAGAGCGGCGGCCAGCAGGAGGTAACCTATGAAGTAAAGGCTGGAGATACCCTATATGGCATCTGTGACAAGCTGGGAGTATCCTTTAATGAACTTAAGAAGATGAATCCTAAGATTACGGAGAATACTACCATTCATATAGGAGATAAGTTTGTAACACAACAGGAAATTCCGCTGCTTACAGTAGAGACTATAGAGATATCAACCTTTGCGGAGTCTATAGACTATGAAACTGTAACCAAGGAATCGAGCAGCTATTATAAAGGAGACACTGTCGTCACTCAGGCAGGGAAGAAAGGCAAGGCAAGAGTGACTGCAAGGCTGACAAAACAGAACGGCATAACAGTTGAGCGTGAAGATCTGGAAACAGAAACTATAACAGCTCCTGTTGATAAAATCATCGTTAAAGGTACAAAGCCGGTACCTGCCAAGAAGGGCACAGGCACCTTCAGAAAACCTGTAAACGTGGCAGTATACAGAGGCTACGGCATGCGCTGGGGCCGTATGCATTACGGACTGGATTATGCAGCGCCTACAGGAACTCCAATTTATGCGGCTGACGGTGGAACCGTAACCAAGTCAGGTTGGTCTGGCGCATATGGATATGTGGTGGTTATAGATCACGGAGCAAACAGGAAAACACTTTACGCACACTGCAGCAGACTTCTGGTTTCGGCGGGAACCAAGGTCTACAAAGGTCAGCAGATTGCCGCAGTAGGCAGTACAGGACGAAGCACCGGTCCACATTGTCACTTTGAGATATTCATCAATGGTGCCAACGTTAATCCGGCCAACTACGTTTAAAAAATTCAGGGAGGCAGGCAGAAAGCCTGCCTCTTTTGCGCAGAAGCTGCAGGTTCTCAAGGAACAGTCTGACACATATATTTAAGTGTTTAGAACTGCTGCGGAGGGAGGATACTGCATTATGGAAAATCATTATATAACAATCGAGAACAGAGAAAGAATTACCCTAAGTCGGGTAAGAGATGTGGATGCTTTTGACGAAGAGACGCTATGGGCCAATCTCGAGGAAGGCAGCATCGAGATTTCAGGAGAAAAGCTCAATATTGAAAAACTTGATCTTCAGGACGGAACATTGATCGTCACCGGAAAAATATGTGCCGTGATGTATACGGATAAAAAAACGAGAGAAAAAGGTCGCCTGATCAGAAAATTTGCATCAAGGCAGGGAAAATGAGCAATCTGGTCAGCAGTCAGCTTTTAATTTTCTTCGTCATGGCGGCAGGAGGAATAGCCGCAGGCCTTTGCATGGAGGTATTCCGCCTGTTTATAAAAGTAAGAAAACTGAAAGGAATCAGAGAAAAGGCGGCAGAGATTTTGTCCTATGCAATGGCGGGAGTTCTGGCAGGAGAATTTTCATATTTCTGTGATAACGGTAAAATTACCCTTACAGGGACAGCGTCCTTTCTTATCGCTCTCTGGTTGTGGAAACGATTGTTTTGTGGTATACTTACGCTAACGGAGGCAGAAAATGGCGAAGAAGAAAGGCGAAGTAAGCACGTTTGAACCTAAAAACACAAAATCAGGTAAAAAGCGACCGACAGCATCCGGTCTGATTGCCCTGGCTGTGATTGTACTGGTCATAGCATATTTTGTGGTGTCCGGAATTAAAATAATAAAGCTGAATCAGGAAAAGGAAGAAGCAGAAGCCAGGAAGCAGGAACTGCTTCACACACAGGAGGACTTACTGGCTCAATACGAAAACATTAATTCTGCACAATATATAGAACGTCTGGCAAGAAGGGATCTTAAACTGGTAAAATCCAACGAGCTCCTGTTTATTCTGCCGGAGGATACACAGGAAAGGCAGCAGGATGGAGAAGCTGAAGATTAAGGAGGCCATCGTGGTAGAGGGCAGAGATGATACCGCTGCGGTTAAACGTGCAGCAGAAGCCCTTATTATAGAAACACACGGCTTTGGAATAAAAAAAGAAACCTGGAATATTATAAAAAAAGCCTATGAAAATCAGGGTATAATAATCTTAACCGACCCGGATTTTTCGGGAGAGGAAATAAGGCGGAAACTGACAGAAAGATTTCCTGATGCGAAGCAGGCTTTTTTAGCGCGCAGGGATGCCATAAAAAAAGACGATATAGGAATAGAAAATGCGAAGCCGGAAGCCATCGTAGAGGCTCTTTCCAAGGCACACTGTACTGTACATAGCGGTGATGGAATGTTTACGGAAGAGGATATTTACGAGGCAGGGCTGACGGGAAGACAGGACTCAAGACAGAGAAGGGCTGAGGTAGGCAGACTCCTGGGAATCGGAGGAGGTAACGCTAAAGCGCTTCTAAGCAAGCTTAACAGCTTCAGCATTACAAGAGAGGAATTTGATGAAACTATACGCACCATCGACAATAAGGGACATTAAAGAGAGATATGGCTTCAAGCTTTCTAAAAGTCTGGGTCAGAACTTTCTTACTGATAAAAATATAATAGACAGAATTGTAGAAAGTGCCGGAATCGGCCCTGAAGATCTGGTTATTGAAATCGGACCAGGGATAGGTGTAATAACAAGAGAGGCGGCGGAATATGCCAAGAAGGTTGTTGCAGTGGAAATAGATAGTAACCTTATCCCTATTCTGGAGGAAACTCTGGGAGATTGCGATAACGTGGAGGTTGTGAACAGAGATATTCTTAAAACCGATGTAAACGAAATTATCAGAAACTGCGGGGAAAACTTTTCAGGGGTAAAGGTTATAGGCAATCTGCCCTACTATATTACTACACCCATAATAATGAAGCTGCTGGAGGATGGAGTAAATGCCGACAGCATTACCATAATGATGCAGAAAGAAGTAGCTGACAGGATAAAGGCGGCTCCGGGCACCAAGGCTTATGGGGCGCTATCTGTAGCTGTCCAGTATTACTGTACAGTGGAAGCTGTAGTCAATGTTCCCAAGGATGTTTTTGTACCTCAGCCCAAGGTTGATTCAACCGTTCTCAGGCTGAGAATAATGGAAGAAAAATCCGTGGAACTTGCAGACAGAGATGTATTTTTCAGCTGCGTCAAAGCAGGCTTCGGCCAGCGGCGAAAAACACTGCTGAATTCTCTTATGGGAATTGAGAACATTACAAAAGAAGGGGTAAGGCAGGCACTTGAGGCTGCCGGCATCGATCCGTCAAGACGGGCGGAAACACTTAATCTGGAGGAATTTGCAAGACTTTCTAACGAGATATATTCGATGTTGTAATTCAAGCTGGAAATTTGAGATTGTACAAGAAAGGGATCTATCACTATGGAAAAATTCGATAAATTTGAAAAACTTGATCGGAAGGTTGAGGAAACAATACATGAAGTGGAAAATATGGACAAGCGTAAGTTCTATAAGAACAGTTTTGTCTATGCAGCAATCTGGGCGCTGGCTCTTAACCTGATAATTGAAACTCTGGGGCGGTTTTCTACACAGGGACTTGCCGGAGGCATAAGCTTCATGTTTCACAGTCCTGTTATATTCCTGTATAACACGCTTATTATTTTTACAACACTGGTAATAGCTTCTGTATTTAAAAGAAGACTCTTCGTATTTACCATTGCAGCGATTTTCTGGCTTGCTGTGGGTATCACAAACGGTGTTATACTGACTCAACGTATGACACCTTTCACAGTAAAAGATCTCAGTAATGTTGAAGACGGATTAACCATCATAACCAATTACCTGTCTACGCCGGTCATAGTAGCGGCTGCTGTGGGAATAGCCGCAGCTGTAGGAGGTCTGGTGCTGCTCTTTATAAAGGGCCCTCAGAAAAAAGATAAAGTCAAAAGAAAGAGAAACCTTGCAGGTGTAGTACTGGTCATAGGGTTCACTTTCCTTTCTACTTCATTTGTAGTGAAGACAGGAATAGTTGAAACTTTCTTTGGTAATCTGGCCTATGCATACAGGGATTATGGTGTAGCCTACTGCTTTACAAATACATGGCTCAATACAGGAATAAGCAAGCCTGCAGGGTACAGCGAGGATAAAATACTTGATATTTTTACGGAAAAAGAGCTTGGGAAAGATAATGCAATGCTCCTTGAAGAGAAGGATGAGGACATGGAACATCCGAATATACTTTTCCTGCAGCTTGAATCCTTCATAGATCCATCTACCATCAAGACAATTGAGCTGTCTAAGGATGCATGCCCTAATTTCAGAAGGCTTATGAGCGAATATTCTTCTGGCGAACTGATGGTTCCCGCTTGTGGAGCAGGCACTGCCAATGTGGAATTCGAGGTACTGACAGGACTCAGTGTTAAATTCTTCGGACCAGGTGAATATCCGTACAAGTCGGTGCTGACAGAAAAGACTGGGGAGAGTCTGGCTTATGATCTGGACAGCATAGGATATACATCCCATGCTATTCATAACCACCGAGCGGTATTCTATAACCGTAACACGGTATTTTCCAATATGGGGTTTGATACATTTACCAGTCTGGAATATATGCAGAACGTTGCCAAGACTCCGAAGAACTGGGCCAAGGACTACGTGCTGACGGAAAGCATCACAGATGCACTTGATTCCACTGAAGGACGTGACATGATATACACTATTTCAGTGCAGGGCCACGGTAAATACCCGTCAGAGAAGGTTATCGAAAATCCTGAGATAGAGGTTAAGAAGGCACCTACAGAAGAGCTGAAGTGGAAATACGAATACTACGTAAATCAAGTTTATGAAATGGATAAATTTATCGGTGAGCTGACAGAAACTTTGGCCAGGAGAGATGAACCTACAGTGCTGGTAATGTACGGCGACCATATTCCGGCAATTGATATTACGGAAGATGACCTTGAAAACAGAAATCTTTACGGTACGCAATACATTATATGGAATAATTTCGGAATGAAGAAAGATGACGAGAACCTCCACACGTATCAGCTTGCATCACACGTATTGGATATGCTGGATATGCAGGTAGGAACGATTTTCACCTATCAGCAGAATCATAAAAACAGTGAAACATATCTTTCGGATTTAAAGGCTCTGGGATATGATATGCTTTACGGAAAATATTATATCTACGGAGGCACTGATCCTTTCGAGCCAACAAAACTTAAAATGGGTGTCAAGGATATCAAGATTGACGAAGTTGTTAAGATAGGCGACAGATATTATATAAAAGGCCAGAACTTCACTCAGTACAGCAAAGTAACCCTGAACGGCAAGACCTTGAAGACTATATATCTGGGAGAGTCTGTGCTTGGTCTTCTGGAAGAGGTTGATCCTGAGGACGCACCTAATATGAAAGTCAGTCAGATAGAAAACAAGAGCAAGGAAATATTGAGCACTACAGAATAAAATTTTAAGGAGCAGAAGGAAGGGAAGCAGCATAAAATGCAGCTGGGACATCTGATAGGAATAGCGGGAGCAATCGGAGCACTGATTGTGGTAGAATTAAAATCTGTTGCCAAAGTAAAAAATGCGAGAGATTTTGACAAGGGAGGAGGGAAAAGCGGCATATGGCTTGTATGCGGCACTCTTCTCGGGGCTCTGATAGGAGGACAATCGACAATAGGTACAGCCCAGCTTGCCTATGTGTATGGGTTTTCGGCCATATGGTTTACTCTTGGAGCAGCATTAGGATGCTTTGCTCTTTACATAGGTTACGTAATACCGCTTAGAAAGAGTCATGAAACGACCCTTATGGAGGTGATTGCTGACCAGTTTGGCAGACGGGCGGAATATATTGGTTCAATTCTATGCTCTACAGGTATTCTGGTAAGTGTAGTTTCAAATATCATTGCAGCAGCTGCATTGATGGTTGCCATGACAGGGAGCAGTATGATTACAGGATGCATCCTTGCCATGGTGCTTATGTGTTTATATGTGGTTTTTGGCGGTGCTATAGGTGCTGGTATGGGCGGGATAGTCAAAGTAGTCCTGCTTTACGGAATGTCGCTGGCCAGTATTGCAGCTGCTATTATCATGGCAGGTGAAATCGGTCCGGGAACTGCTTTGGATCTGGATATAAAGGACCTGTTTGCCAGGGGAGTGGGAAAGGAAATCTGCAACTGCCTTTCACTAGTGCTGGGAGTACTTTCTACCCAGACTTATGCTCAGGCAATATGGTCTGCTAAAAGTTATCACGTGGCCAGAAAGGCGGCACTTTTAAGCGGTTTCCTCTGTATACCCGTAGGATTCGGAGGAGTGCTGGTAGGACTTTATATGAGAACAGAGCAGCTGGCAAGTCCTGTGGAGGCTTTTCCAATGTTTCTGATGGAACATCTTCCGCCTCTGATTGGAGGACTGGGAATGGGAGCTCTTCTTATAACCGTCGTTACAGGAGGAGGCGGACTGATTCTGGGGGTAACAACTATTTTCGTAAGAGATATTCTCGGCAGAATCCGGCCTGAATTTCTTATCGGCAGGAAGCACATCATAGCTATGAGAACAGCAATTGTTCTGACGATTCTCTTTACCGGGATGACAGCAATGATAATGCCGGGGGCAATAATAAATGATCTGGGTTTTCTCTCCATGGGACTGAGGGGGACGGTAATCTTCGTGCCTCTTACTCTGGCACTTTTCTTTAAAAACCATTTCAGGAATGAAGCCATAACGTTATCGATGATAATCGGACCGGTGGTGCTTATAATTGCCACTGCCCTTAAATTTGAGACGGAGCCGCTGCTGGCAGGAGTGTTTGCAAGCATTTTTACATGCCTTATAGGATATAAGAAATCTGAAAAGGAGGCAAAGATAAACAGTGAAAAGAATTGAGACAGAACGGTTGATTTTAGATAAATGGACAACCTCCCGGGAGGATGTAGAGGGGCTCTACGGATATGCACGTGATCCGGAAGTTGGACCAAATGCGGGCTGGAAACCTCATGAAAGTGCAGAGGAATCCAGGGAGATAATTGAAGAACTGTTTATTCCGCACGATGTGTGGGCTATACGGGAAAAGGAAACCGGCAAAGTAGTCGGAAGTATAGGCCTTGAACCTGACAGACGCCGCGAGAATGTGAACAGCCGCGAGATGGGTTACTCTCTGGCAAAGGAAAGCTGGGGAAAAGGCTATATGACGGAAGCCGCCAAAGCGGTCATCGACTATGCCTTTGAAAATCTGGGGCTGGTGGTGCTGGCAATATGCACCGGTCCGCAGAATAAACGGTCACAACGTGTTATTGAAAAATGCGGATTTAAATTTGAAGGAGTACAGAGAAAGGGATATCATATCTACGACGGCTCCGATAGAGACAACCTGGTTTATTCCATGCTTAGAGAAGAGTGGGAGAGCATACATGAGACGAATTAAGAGATTTTTACTTAGGCTGCTTTTAATTATAATTGTCTTTGCCATGGTAGGAGGACTTGCCTGCGTACTCATAAACAGCAGAGTGATAAGAACAACAGAAGATAAAATCATATACACTGTTATGGGCGATGTGGAAATCAAGTCCTTTGCTGTAGAGAACCTGAAAAATTTCAACGCAGACTGCATTATGGTGCTGGGATGCGGTATTGAGGACGAGGAGACACCTAGCCCTATGCTCAGAGACAGGCTGGATGTGGGGATAGAGCTTTACAAGCAGGGTGCGGCACCTAAAATTCTGCTTACAGGAGATAACGGAACGGAACAGCATAATGAAATACACGTAATGCTGAAATACACCAAAGAAGCAGGTGTACCAGAGAAGGATATTTTCTGTGACCATGCAGGATTTTCAACATATGATTCTATGTACAGAGCAGCAAGCATTTTCAATGCTGAGAAAGTTATCGTAGTAACGCAGACATATCATCAGTACAGGGCTCTTTACATAGGAGAAAAACTTGGTATAGATGTTATGGGTGTGGCATCGGATCAGGAAACATATTTCGGACAGAGCTTCAGAGAGTCTAGAGAAATACTGGCCAGGATAAAGGATTTCTTCAAAGCAATGCTCAGAAGCAAGCCCACATATGGCGGCGAGGTTATTCCTATAAGCGGCAGCGGAATTTCCAGTCACGGTGAATAGAATATCAGCATAGTATGTAGAGGGCAGAAATGTCCTCTATTTTTTCACTTGTTTACCGGAGGGGAATTTATGATATATCTGGATAACGCAGCCACTTCCTACCCGAAACCGCGAGGCATGGTGGCCGCCATGGAGGAGTGTATCCTCAAATACTGTGGGAATCCCGGCAGGTCAGGGCATTCTATGTCTATGAAGACAGGAGAGGAAGTCTATCATGCCAGAAAAAAAATATGCAGGCTCTTTGGCATAGAAAATCCTGAAAGGCTGGTATTTACAAAGAACACTACCGAAGCTCTGAATATGGGACTGAAAGGTGTGCTTAAACCGGGGAATCATGTAATCACCACGTCTATGGAGCATAATTCAGTACTGAGGCCTCTTAAAGCTCTTGAAAAAAAAGGAGTAAGCCATTCGATTTTAAGAGCGGACAGGGAAGGCTTTATAAAGGCATCTGATATTGAAAAAGCAATAAGACCAGGTACCAGAATGATCGCTGTTACGGCAGCATCCAATGTGACAGGTACTAAAATGCCTTTGTCGGAAATCGGAGAAACAGCAAGAAAGCGCGGGATTATTTTTCTGGTAGACGGAGCACAGGCGGCGGGATCCATGGAAATCAACGTTGATAAAATGAATATAGACCTTCTTGCCTTTCCAGGCCACAAGGGCCTGCTGGGACCTCTCGGAACAGGAGGTTTGTATATAGGTGAGAACACTGAACTTGCCCACATAATGGAGGGCGGGACCGGAACTGACTCCAAAAGCAGAATTCAGCCTTGCGAGCTGCCCGAAGGCTACGAGGCAGGAACCATAAATGCGCCTGCTATTATAGGTATGGGATATTCTGCAGAGTTTGTTGAAAAAATCGGACCTGAAGTGATTGGGAAGTATGAAGAGGAACTGATATCATGGCTTGATGAAAGACTGGACGAAATGGATTTTGTTAAGCGTTACGGGCCTCCAGCCTGTCGTAAGACCGGTATCAGTCTGTTCAATGTAGATGGAATATCCGCCGAAGAAGTTACAGGCATTTTGAGCAGCAGATACGGTATTGCTGTCAGAGGCGGTTTCCACTGTGCCGGCCTGGCACATAAAACTATAGGGACATGGGATGAAGGAGCGGTTCGTGTCAGTGCAGGACCTTTCAACACCCGCAGAGAAATGGAAAAACTTGTAGATGCAATTGCAGAAATCGGCAGTAGACAAAACCTCTGAGAGCGTGTAAAGTAAATATATAAGGTATTATCACAAACTGTTCACCTGAATGTGCTAAAATAAATAAAACGATGTAATTACGAAAGAAACATGAATAAGAAGAGGAGAAAAACTAATGAAAAAAATATTGGTTTTGTTTATGATATTTGTAATGTGCTTCAGCATGGCAGCTTGCGGCGGTAATAATGATGGGGCCGGTTCAGATCCTGGAGACGCTTCAGCGGATGTAAGCGGTGACGGTATAGGTGAAGACAGTTCAGGAGAAGTGAATGCTGACGGGGAGAATGACGGCAAGCTGGATACCAGCGATCTTGTGGTGAATGATGAAAGTGAGAAACAATATGATTTTGGACTCTCAGCCGGTACTTCATTCGGAATGTCCGGTGCAGTAAAGAAAATCGGTTACAGCAATCTTTCGGGCCAGCAGCGCAAGCTGGAGGAAATGACGGAGGCCGCAGCCAAAAGCGCATTATCAGGTAATTATTCTTTGTTTGGTGATTATGAGGAAGATCTGGATACCATAGACAAGCTGGTCTATGTCATAGGTACAGAAGATGACGATGCGGAAAAGTGCTTTTTGGAGACAGGTGCATATCACAGCACTGATGACGACAGGTACTACCAGTATACTGTCTATACATCTGAAAACATGTATGAAGTCAGCAAATCGCAGATTGCTGCCGTGCTCAAGGAAATAAAGAGTGCATATGGAATTTCTGTTTCACAGAGCAAGGTAGAAAAAGCGGCTAAAGAGGTTCTTAAAAATGCGGCTGAAACTGAGGATTATTACACTCTTTCTCAGTCAGTAAACATAAAGGGAAGCGACTATACGGAAAAGGTCAGCTTTGCAGTAGAGGGATTTGTTACCGAAGATGATGAGACAGGTTTCTATATATCTGTAGAAAGGGAAAGAACCTATAAATAGCTGAATAATTGAAAGAAAACCCCGATGCAGGATGTGGGATAACGAATCCCATACCGGTATCGGGGTTTTCTTTTACTTAAGAACTTATCCTATTTTTTATTTTTACCCGTAGTTTTGCTTTTTTCTGCAGCAACTACAAGGCCGGACAGGGCGATGAGTGCGATTACGTTAGGAACAACCATGAGCTGGTTAAACATATCTGCAAGTTCCCATACCAGGTCATTTGAAAGGCATGAGCCCAGGAAGATAAAGCCTATGGCTATAACCTCGTATACTCTTACAGCTTTCTTTCCGAAGAGGTAGTTAACATTAATCTTGCCGAAAAGATTCCAGCTGAGTATGGTTGAAAAAGCGAAGAACAGAAGACAGATTGCAACGAATGCACCTCCGAAGCTTTCACCGAAAACACTTCCAAAAGCCATCTGAGCCATGTTTGTCTTTGCTATTCCATCTGCGCTGCCGTCTGCCAGAGGACCATCACCTGCATATAAAGTAGAAATAACGACGAGAGCAGTCATGGATACTACCACAATTGTGTCGATAAACACAGCAATCATTGCAGAAATTCCCTGTTCGTGAGGACAATTTACGTTTGCCATGGCATGAGCATGAGGAGTGGAACCCATACCTGCTTCGTTGGAGAAAAGTCCTCTCTTGGCGCCCTGGCTTACAGCAATCTTCAATGCTTCACCGACTCCACCGCCGATAAGGGCGCTAGGAACGAAAGCGTATTTGAAGATCATTCCTATGGTTTCGGGAACGTACTTTGCTCTCATAATCAGAACTACAAGGCCGCCCAGGAGATACAGAATTGCCATGACCGGAACAATTTTTTCTGTTACAGCAGCGATTCTGTTAGTTCCGCCGATGAAAATAAATGAAGCAATAACTGCGACAGCAATGCCCACAGTCCAGGATGGGATGCCGAAAGCATTCTGACATGCCTCACCGATGGAGTTTGACTGAACCATACAGCCCATGAAGCCAAGAGCTAGAATAATTGCTACGGAGAAGAATACTGCGAGGAATGTTCCGAATTTACCTTTAAAGGCAGTTTTTATGTAATAAACCGGTCCGCCCAGAACTGTTCCGTCAGCATCGATCTTTCTGGTTTCCTGAGCGAGAACAGCTTCTGCATAGTTTGTGGCCATGCCGAAAAAAGCTATAAGCCACATCCAGAAAATGGCCCCGGGACCGCCAACGAGAATAGCACCGCAGGCACCGACGATGTTACCTGTACCTACCTGAGCAGCAATGGCTGTCGTAAGAGCCTGGAAGGAACTCATTCCGCTTTCGTGTTTACCTCCGTGAAGGCTGAAATTACCGAAAACGTGACGCATTCCTTCGCCAAAGCATCGAATCTGGACGAAGCGGGTTTTGATTGAGAAATACAGACCGGCTCCTATTAGCATGATTATGAGCACATAGTCTGAAAGATAGCCGTTGATAGTCTGAACGACGTGTAAAAGTGATTCCATTTTTTAAAAGTTTCCTCCTTTAAGTTGTAATAAATCTTGTGAAAATGAAATGACCGCATAAAAAAACACGGCCTGAGAGAACGAGCCGTGATGCAAATTCTGTGTCAAATTCAGACAATAAAGCTTACAGACTTACTGCCACAACGAAAAAACGCATGCAGTGTAAAAAAAGTTCTGTCCTTTTGCCTGAGAGATTCGGTATAAGCCTTGCACCTTCGGCACCCGATATGGTTTATCGGGATTCTCCAGAGTTTCCTCCACCACTGGTCTCGTTTAGACGATTCTAGCAGCTTCACAGGAAATATTAAGTTAATACAATTATT
>JALFXR010000216.1 GCA_022787405.1 Bacillota bacterium | reverse complement strand
ATGTAGCCCCTTGAAGGGGCGAGCAACAGAGGTAATGACAATAAGGCTTGAACAAAGAGAAAGCCCGCGCCTTTAGACGCGGGTCGGTAACAAGGGCTTATAGCCCTGAGCGAACCACCCGTTTGACGGGTGGAAGCGATTTATTTTCAGTTTCGTTTCAGTCAATAAAATCATATTATCGGAAACACACATAGAAAACATAGTTTACAAATACAGAAAGACAGGTAAAGAAATGAACGAAGTAAAAAAACCAAAGAAACCCCTGATTTACTATTACCTGATTATAATGCTTGCGCTTATCCTCTTTAACTCCCTGGTTGTGCCGTATTTCAGCCAGACGAAGATAACGGATGTGGATTACGGAACTTTCATGACCATGACGGAAAAGCACAACATAGGTAAAGTTGAAATACAGGAAAATCAGATCCTTTTTACAGATAAAAAAGAAACTCAGGTTTACAGAACAGGCATTGTAAATGACCCGGATCTTATCGCCAGACTTCACGAAAGCGGTGCACAGTTCTACGGGGAGATAGTAGAAGAGATGTCCCCGTTGCTCAGCATCCTGCTTTACTGGGTACTGCCGCTGATGATTTTCATAGGCATAGGACAGATGCTTTCTCGTAAACTTATGGAAAAGGCGGGCGGCTCCAACTCCATGATGTTTAACATGGGAAAGAGCAACGCCAAGGTATATGTCAAGTCATCCGACGGAATCAAGTTTGCGGATGTGGCAGGAGAGGATGAAGCCAAGGAGTCTCTCAGTGAAATCGTGGATTATCTTCACGATCCGTCCAGGTACGAGGAAATAGGCGCATCCATGCCTAAAGGCATTCTGCTTGTAGGCCCTCCGGGAACAGGGAAGACCATGCTGGCTAAAGCTGTGGCCGGTGAATCAAATGTTCCGTTTTTCTCTATGTCCGGCTCGGAATTCGTGGAGATGTTCGTAGGCATGGGTGCTTCCAAGGTGAGAGACCTGTTTAAGCAGGCAAAGGAAAAAGCCCCTTGCATAGTATTTATAGATGAAATAGATGCCATCGGCAAAAAGCGTGACGGCGCTATCGGCGGAAACGATGAAAGAGAACAGACTCTTAATCAGCTTCTGACAGAGATGGACGGTTTCGAAGGCAACAACGGCGTAGTTATTCTGGCTGCCACCAACAGGCCTGAATCCCTTGACCCGGCTCTCACAAGACCGGGAAGATTTGACCGCCGTGTTCCGGTGGAGCTGCCTGACCTGAAAGGCAGAGAAGAGATCCTGAAGGTTCATGCCAAGAAGATAAATCTCGAAGATAATGTAGACTTCAGCAAAGTGGCACGTATGGCTTCAGGCGCATCGGGTGCCGAGCTTGCCAACATCGTTAACGAAGCTGCTCTTCGTGCTGTAAGGGACGGGAGAAATGCCGTTACTCAGGCAGACCTGGAGGAGAGCATTGAAACAGTGATAGCAGGCTATCAGAAAAAGAACGCAATTCTTACAGATAAAGAAAAGCGCATCGTTGCATATCACGAAATCGGTCATGCCCTTGTGGCAGCATGCCAGACCGACTCCGCCCCTGTGCAGAAAATCACCATCGTACCGCGTACATCAGGTGCATTGGGATATACCATGCAGGTGGAGGAAGGTGACCACTATATGATGAGCAAAGAAGAAATAGAAAACAAGATTGCAACCTTTACCGGAGGCAGAGCTGCAGAGGAGCTGGTATTCGGCTCGGTGACCACAGGAGCTGCCAACGATATAGAGCAGGCTACCAAACTGGCCCGCGCCATGATCACCAGATACGGAATGAATGAGGAATTCGGTATGGTTGCAATGGAGACTGTGACTAACCAGTATCTGGGCGGAGATACCTCTCTTGCCTGCTCGGAATCAACACAGTCTGAAATAGATAAAAAGGTTATCGCTCTTGTAAAGGAACAGTATGAAAAGGCATCATCAATTCTTAGTGAAAACAGACACAAGCTTGACGAACTGGCAGATTTCCTTTATGAAAAAGAAACCATCACCGGCGAGCAGTTTATGGAAATACTGCATCGCTAACAAAATCGTTTTTCCTTCCCTTTAAATTTAACCATAATTAGCGCTTTCAAAATGGGACCGACAGGGGGACAGTTCATTTTGTAATGTGTTAATATCCGAAAAAACAATAGTAACTGAGTTTAAGGGAATGAAAATAAACAACTTTACGGTCACATTTTGAAGCAACCGGGAAATCGGCAATGGGGGATTGCCGCTTTCCTGATTTTTTGGGACTGGATTTCCGGCTGATTTTTTAAAAATAAAATCTTGCTAACTAGAGTAAAAATGGTGTATAATCAATTATAGAACAAGTAAAAAGGCAAACCTGCCGAAAGGCAGGGACGCAAAGCTAAAGGGCCTGAAGCTCATGAAACTTTTCAGGAGTATGGTCGCCAGTTGCACAATCATAACCATTTGTGATTTTATGTGGCGGGCTTTTAGCTTGCCGCTTTTTATTTTAAATAATACCAACCCACCTCTGACTAGAGGTTTCCCTAATAGAAAAGCACATCTATGACGCAAGGTGTGCTTTTTGTTTGCAAAAATGGTAATGAATAACGAAATAAATGAACGGCTGGCTGACAACACTGTTCATAAAGGGGATAATGCTGTATGAAACCTGATAATTTATTGCAGCACAGTGCACATATAACAACGGTGGCTAACCTCTTGTCAGTCTCGTCCCGGATATCTCACCCGTATAATCTTTCTTTTATGACAGGTGTCTGTGATTTAGACATAAAAAAAGACCTCGAAGCATTGTAGCTTCAAGGTTCTTAAAATGGTGCATCTTCAGGGGTTCGAACCCTGGACACCCTGATTAAGAGTCAGGTGCTCTGCCAGCTGAGCTAAAGATGCATACCTCATTGGCACATTTGTCATATTATCATTTTTGACGGGCGTTGTCAATAAGAATTTCATGCATTTTAAAAATATTTTTTAAAATTTTTAAAACCTCATTTTACCTATCATATTTTACGGACCCCGTGAGCAGAATATGTGGTGAGGAGGGATTTAAAATGAAGGAAACAAACAAAATCAAATCTGCTAACAGGCAGTCTAATAAAAATACCGATGAAAGGTATAACAACAATAACTGTACAGACTGTACAGATGAGCGTAATGAGAAAAATCAGAAAAACCAGAGCAACCAGAAAAACCAGAAGAATCAAAAGAGTCAGACAAACGAAAGATATTAAGCTTTCGCCAAGCTATGACAAAAGAGCGGCCGGTCCGCTCTTTTTTTCTGATGGCGAAGCCGGCAAGGCCTTTAATGCGGTATTTCCCTTTGCATTTGTGCTTATTTTGTTATATAATAATATAAGTTATACATTGGTGCATGGTGTTCATAAAACGGGGGAAGAAAAAGTGAAGGAATTCCTGAATACGGTTAAGGATTTTTGCGGAGACAATTACATATGGATGCTGGTAGGGACAATCGCGCTGCTGGTTCTGATTATTGCAGCGGTAACAGGAGCTGCGGTCAGACATACGAGGAGAAAAAACATCAGCGGGTCCTGTGGCGATGAACGTGACTACTTCATGGAAGGAGAGTACGATCTGCTGCTTAAGAGTCAGGCTGAAGCCAGGCATGGGGCCACTGCCAATCAAGTGGAAAATGGCGGACAAGATGAATCCAATGCCGAGGCGAAATGTAATGACGCTGACGAGGAAGGCCCGGACACCTTGATTAATAGTCAAGAAGTGCAGAAGGAAGATAATCAGTGCTGTGACAATGGGTACGAACCTGAGAAGGAACTGGAATCTCTGACTGACCAGCCTGTATGTATAAATATCAATATAGAGCACGGCCGGATAGAAATCGGATACGGACCGGATGTAGAACTGACCTGTGCGGGGGATGAAGGGGATGCAGCATCAGATGATGCTGAGAGCCATGTGCCGGACGAGGACGAGCCGGAGAAGTATATACCGGAAGACGGCATCCTTGAGACAGAAGAGGCACGTGAAGAAGGTTCAAGACAGGAAATAATACTTGAAAAAATCAATCTTATCAAAGGCGCACCAGTGAAAAAGTTCGGACCGGGAAATCTAAACACCGGCAGGTCCGGCAGAATCTACACTGAAGAAGAACTGCGCAGACTGATAAAAGAATAAATCAATTACTATTGGATTAACGGAGGCAAAAGATGTTTTGTACCAAATGCGGAAAAGAACTGTATGATGGTGACAGGTTCTGTGCTCACTGCGGTGCAGAGGTGAGAGAACCCAAACGTGCCAGATATGACGATGTTGTGTTTAACCCGCCCTTCAAGCTTGAAGCCGAAAAAAGGACAGAGGAAATTTTAAGGGCGCAGGAAAGGCCTCAACCGGAACAAAAGAAACGGGAAACTGTGTCCTTTGACTGGAATCTGGAAGGCTTTCCGTCAGCACAGCCAAGAAAGACAGAGGATGTCGATTTCAACTGGGACAGTGTGATAGAAAAACGAAACAATTCCCGCGGCATTTCAGTGGAAAAGATACAGCCTGAGCAGGAAAAATTTTTCTGCACACAGGAATCTGAGCCGGAACCGGAACCGGCTGATGTGCTTAAAGACGAAGAAAAAGCGGCATACGAAGAGCCGGTTCTTTCTATAGAGGAACTTGAGAGAGAATTGTTTGGTGCTGAAAGTGGAGAAAAAACTTCCTCAAAGGACGTTGAACCAACTATTATTGCACCAGGTGCTGGAGGTCCATCCGGTGCTTGGAAGGCAGCAGAAACGGAGCGTCCAAAGCGTACCGACGATGAAAGATTTTATACATACAATCAGAAGTTTGACGCATTTCAGGAACTTCTGGATAAGGAGAGAGAAAGACTGAAAGGTCTTGAAGACAGCTGTAGCCATGACAGAGAATCGATGGATTACACATGGGCAGGCGAGGTTTTTCCGGAGATGAAAAAGCCTGCAGGAGAACCGGAGCCGGTCGATGAACCGGAAACTGTCGCAGAGGCTGAGACGGAATCGGCTGATGAGCCTGCGCAGGAACTGCAGGCGGAAAGACATTTTGAGTTTGTTGGCGTTGCAGCACCGGCAGCAACAATGACGATAGACTTAAGCATGATGGACGACGAGGCCGACACGAAGGACAGATCTGAGGCGGAGCATGTGACCGAAACTGAAGCTGTACAAAAGCATGAGGAAGGAGAAGACTCTTCTCCCAGTAAAACTAAACTCAGATATTCGGACGTTTTCCCCAGGGGGCTGGTTGACGGTGATGGCACTGGCACTCCTGATGCTTCTAAAGAAGGGGAAGAGATAAAGCCTCTCGGAGGAATATATGATGATCTGGATGACAAAGAACCGGAGAAAAAGCACGTTTTTGCAAAGGTGATAATAGCGATTCTTATCATCCTGATAGTTATTGAAGGGGCGATTCTGGCTGTAAAGTTTATCGCACCGCAAAGCAAAATTTCTCTGTGGGCAAACGACCTTATGCTTAATGTTGTTGATTTTGTTTTGGGAAATGAAAGTGATGAGCCGTCAGATGAACCAACCCCATCTTCAGACAACGAGAAGGAAGTTTATATGACCGGCCTTGTGGAGCAGGCTTCTAAAGACATGAAAACCATAGGTGACGCCGTTTATTCACCTGAACTTGAATTCGACATGCTGGAAGATTATGGCTTTGAGGAGGTTTCTACGGCAGAAGCGTTTGTAGATGCTGACTGGCTGGAGGATGCCCAGGGAAACGTTATAACTTATGGCCAGAAGCTTACTGAAGCGCTGATTGAATACTATGACAGCTGGCAGAATGTAAATACGGATAAAAATCTGGTAGGAATAAACAAGCTGGAAATAGGTGAAATCAGAACAGGCAAAGAAGGCTTTTATACCCTTTGCAGAGTGACATATGCCGGAGATGACGGCAGCGAAACAGTAAAGTATCAAACGGTATACCTGCGAATTTCTCAGGATGCTATGATTATAAATGAAATTAAGGAGGATAAATTATAATGGATGGAAAAGCAAAGTTTGAGCGCAAAATCAGTATAATACTGATGAGCATCATCCTGGTTCTGGTTCTGTTCCTGACGATGATCCAGTTTATCACTGATTTTATGTGGTTTAAGGAAATGGGGTACACGGATGTATTCTTTAAACAGCTTGTGACTCAGCTTACCGTCGGCGTACCGACATTTATCATTG
Organism: Bacillota bacterium; assembly: GCA_022787405.1. GTDB lineage: Bacteria > Bacillota > Clostridia > Peptostreptococcales > Anaerovoracaceae > SUG1106. The sequence continues at coordinate 23,685 of JALFXR010000216.1, read as the reverse complement.
TAACTGCTCTGGTACAAGTTTATCTTACCCACTTGAAAAAGACTTATTTTGCGCAGATAGCCTCATCGGAGGATACGAATCTTAAAGGGCTTAAAAGGACAACCCTTATTCTTTCTATTGTCTTCGGTGCACTGGCTACTTTTATGGCAGTAAGTCAGTTGTGGTTTGAGATTTTAAAATTTGCGAACAGCACCAGCTTTGACCTGGCGGATCCGCTGTTTAAGCTGGATATTTCATTCTATATCTTTAGGCTGGAATTCCTGAAACAGCTTAACGAGATTCTTATTGGCGTAATAATAGGATTTGTTGCATTGACTGTGATTTATTACATAATTCTTATGACGGTAAGGACTCCTGACATGTTCAAAGAAGAAGCGCCGCATTACGAGGGAGCCGGAGATGCAGGAACGGATAACGGGGAAAGATATACTGCTGGTTCAAATCCATTTGGAGGTGGACAGCAGGGTGGTTCTAATACCAACGATCCTTTTTCGAAATTTGCGGAAGCTTTTGGGGGAAAGAAAGCTCAGCAGAGACCTTCCAGACCTAAAAAGCAGTTTGACGACAATAACTTTAAGCAGCTTCTGAAGATTGCATCAGGCAAGATTTCTGTGCTTGGCTTCATTTTCTTCATTATGCTGGCTATAAACTTCTTCCTGCGTCAGTTTGACCTGCTTCATGCACATACAGGAGCGGTATACGGTGCGGGATTCACCGATGTCAATGTTACACTCTGGATGCTGAGAATACTCTGCGTTCTGTCAGTTCTTTCTGCGATTCTCTTTGTAGTTCGCATGAAGCAGAAGAAATACAAGAAGCTTCTTTCCGTACCGGTGCTTATGATAGTTGTCGGACTGGTAGGATCAGGTGCAGCATATCTGATTCAGAACCTGGTTGTATCTCCTGATGAAATAAACAAGGAAAGTGAATATCTGGCCAGAAACATCGAGTACACCCAATATGCATATCAGCTGGATGATGTGGACGTGAAACCTTTTGCGGCAGATAATACTCTGACTTATAAAGATATCAACGAAAACACAGAGACTATAAACAACATACGTGTAAATGACTTTGACCCTGCACAGCAGTTTTACAATCAGACTCAGAGTATACGTCAGTATTACACCTTCAACGATGTTGATGTAGACAGATATATGATTAACGGAAAGTATACCCAGACTTTCCTCACTGCCAGAGAAATCGATGAAAGCAAACGCGGAAACGATTCCTGGCTTAACACTCACCTGAAGTATACCCACGGCTATGGTATTGCATTATCCAGAGTAGATAAGGTTACTGCCAGCGGCCAGCCTGATGTGCTAATCGGAAACATTCCTCCTGAATCACAGGTGGATGAAATCCAGATTGAACGTCCGGAAATTTACTTTGGAGAGCTCTCTAATGACTACATAATAGTAGGAACCAATGAAAAGGAATTCGACTATCCGGATGGAGACAGCAACAAGTATACAACCTATGAAGGAGATGCGGGAATCAAGCTGAACTTCTTTAACAGAGTTCTCTTCTCAATCAGAGAGGGAAGCCTTAAGATGTTCACTTCATCCAACATAGACAGCAACTCCAGAATTATTATCAACAGAAACGTAATGGAGAGGGTAAGGAAAATTATGCCTTATCTGAGCTATGAGGATGACCCTTATATGGTTACTGTTGACGGCAAGCTTTACTGGATGGTGGATGCTTACACTCTCAGCTCATACTACCCGTATTCTGAGCCCTATGGAGAAGGAAGCGTAAACTATATCAGAAACTCTGTCAAGGTCGTTGTAGACGCATATAATGGCGATGTAGACTTCTATATCGTGGATGATAAAGATCCTATTGCAGAGACATTTGCAAAGATTTATCCTACCCTGTTCAAGAGCTTTGATCAGATGCCGGAAGGCCTCAAAGCACATATCAGATATCCTAACAACCTGTTCCAGATTCAGGCCAGTGTATACGGCAAGTATCATATGGAAGATGTAAACGTATTCTATCAGAAGGAAGACGTGTGGGATATCGCTTCCGAAATCTACGGCATGGAAAAACAGCAGATGAAGCCGAACTACTACATTGCTAAACTTCCGGGCGAAGAAAAGGCTGAGTTCTTCAATTCACTGCCTTTCACACCTAAGTCAAAGCAGAACATGACGGCATTGATGGTAGCAAGAAATGATGGAGATAATTACGGCCAGCTGGTGCTCTATCAATTCCCTAAGTCAAGAACCATTTACGGTCCTGAACAGATTGAAGCACAGATTGACCAGAACACAGAGATTTCCAAGGAGTTCTCACTTTGGAACTCTTCCGGAACAAAATACAGAAGAGGCAACATGTTTATTATTCCTATAAACACGTCGATCCTGTATCTTGAGCCGGTTTATCTGGAAGCACAGAACTCATCTATTCCAGAGGTAAAGAGAATCATCATGGCTTATGATGATGAAATCGCCTATGAAGAAACTCTGGCAGAGTGTCTGGTTTCTCTCTTCGGTGACGGAGCTGAAGAAGGCGTAGGAACACCGGGGACAGCTGAGCCTTCTGGAGAAGGCGAGCAGACATCCGGCGAGCTGTCCACTTCAGAACTCATTGCTGCTGCGGCCGCTGCATACGACGATGCTATAGAGGCGCAGAAGAAGGGAGACTGGGCAGGCTACGGCAAATACATGGATGAACTTGAAAAATATCTGAATAAACTTGCAAAATAGCCTTCAATGTGCTATATTATACCCTTGAATTAATTTATTGAGATAAAGCGTCGGGACATCCGATTTCCGGATGTCCCGGTAAGCCTCTCAAAAGAGACAAAAACAGGAGGTGACCGTATGCTGGAATTTAACTTAGACAAAATGCTGTTTAACATCCCGGCTGATGCACACGAAAAATCAGATTTAACTAGAATATTAAAGGATCATCCGGAAGTACAGTTTGTGTCCTTTGCAGGACTTGATATAGCCGGCAACGACACCGATGAAAGAATCCCTATCAAACTCTTTATAGAGGATATGGATGATATGCTGGCCCATGGTGTACAGACCGACGGATCAAGCGTAAATTTACCTAAAATTGCGGAGCTGAACAATGCGAAGGTAGACATGATTCCTGATATGGAGGTTAACTGGTATGTGGACTACAACTTCGACAATATAGATGTGAAGACGGGGCTGCCTGTGGGAACCCTTCGTATTCCTGCTTTCCTTATTCACAACGATACCGACGAGGTTGGTTCCAGAGTAATTCTCAGGGACTCTATAAACAAATTTGAAAAGGAACTCATGGCATTGCTTCGAGAGCATCCTTATGTGTTTGATTATATAGACGGTGCTGACAGTGCCGACGATATCGAGGAAATCAGAATCACCAGCGCTACGGAACTGGAATTTTGGGTAAGGACACCTGATGATAAGGCTGACAGGGAGCAGCTTTCCACCTCACAGGAACTGAAGGAACAGTACTGGAAGAGGACCTACGGCCCTGTAAGAACGGCTCTGGAAAAGACTATAGAGATACTGGACTACTACGGCCTGGAAATGGAAATGGGCCACAAGGAAGTAGGGGGAGTCAAGTCCAAGCTTACCAGCGCAGGTAACCACGACCACATAATGGAGCAGCTTGAAATCGACTGGAAGTTTTCCAATGCAATGCAGGTTGCAGACAATGAGAAACAGGTAAAGTACGTGGTAAGAGACGTGTTCAATCAGTTCGGTCTCAACACTACATTCATGGCGAAGCCCATTGAGGGTGTCGCCGGAAGCGGTGAGCATACACATCTGGGAGTATCTGCGAAGTTAAAGAACGGCAAGCTTGTGAATTTGTTTGCTCCAGCTGTTTTTGATGAGGAGTTTATGACACCGATAGGCTTCGGAGCCCTTATGGGAATACTTAAAAACTATGAAGCCATTAATCCTTTCGTAAGTTCAAGCACCGACTCGCTTAACAGACTAAAACCGGGCTATGAAGCGCCTGTATGTATAGTAACGTCACTGGGGCGCAGTGCGGCAGAGCCTTCCAGAAACAGAACCATTCTGGTGGGTCTTGTGAGAGACCGCAAGAGTCCGCTGGCTACAAGATTTGAACTCAGAGCCCCGAATCCGAAGAGTAATACATATCTGATTCTGGCAGCATGTTACATGGCGATGCTGGACGGAATCAGGAAAGCCCTTGAGGCTGAGAAATCGTCCAAGGAGCTTGAAGCTTCACTTTCAAAGAAGTACGGTGAGGAAGATTTCTATCTTGAAAGAGACAGGGAATACAGGAGTGAAAAGGATGTATTCGAAGACTACACAGAAGAGGAAAGAAACAAGTACTTCGGAGTTGCACCTGCCACAGTATGGCAGAATGTTCAGGGCCTGGTAAAATACCCTGAAAAGGTTGCTGCTATCTCAGGAGACGGAGTGTTTACAGAGAAATCCCTTGAGTCTTATAAGACATATATAATAAACGAGTGGAGCACAGAGCTTCATTCGAGAGAAATCCACAACTATATGGATAAGGTAAGAGAGTGCGTCAAGCTTCATGGCGAGGATGCAACCGACTACGACCTGGCTAACTGGGAAAAAATAAATGACCTGAAATACCATATCGCAAAGGACTCTCTGGACAGGAAATCTCTGCTGACTCAGGCGAGAGAAGCGCTGGAGGCAAAGAACTACGGTCTCGCATCCGACCTGCAGATTGAGCTTCAGCAGAAGATGGAAGAGCTTGAGAATTTATATTCAATATATAAAAGAAATTTATTTTAACTGACCAACAAGATGGAGAAAAGAGGAAAGAAGAGAAATGCTGGACATTAAGAGAATCAGAGAAGACTATGAAAATGTCAAAGCCGGAGTAGAAAGAAGAACCAAAGGAAGCTTCGGAATTGAAAACGTTCCGCCGATGGACGAAAAGAGACGTGCACTTCTGGCCGAAGTAGAGGCTATGAAGAACAAGCAGAATGTAGTATCCAAGGAAATCCCTAAGATGAAGAAAGCGGGCGAGGATACTTCAGCGGTTATGGCGGAGATGAAGGAACTTTCTGAAAAAATCAAAGTTCTTGATGCACAGGTATCTCAGCTTGATGCGGATATCAAGGATGCTCTGCTGAACATTCCTAACATTCCTGCTGATTTCGTACAGGTAGGCGAAGATGACAGCGCCAATGTGGAGATGAGAAAGTTCAAAGAACCTACCAAGTTCGATTTCGAGCCTAAGGCTCACTGGGATTTAGGTACAGATCTTGATATTCTCGACTGGGAAAGAGCCGGAAAAATTGCGGGAACCAGATTCACTGTATATAAGGGCTTAGGCGCGAGACTGGAGAGAGCAATCATGAACTTTATGCTTGACCTTCACGCTATAGATCAGGATTACACTGAAATCCTGCCGCCTTTCATGGTAAACAGAGCTGCAATGACAGGAACAGGCCAGCTGCCTAAGTTTGAGGAAGATATGTTCTATGTGCCTCAGAAGGACTTTTTCCTGATTCCTACTGCAGAAGTACCTGTAACTAACCTGCTGGCTCAGGAAATCATTCCTGAAGATCAGCTTCCAATCCACTACACCGCATACACCCCTTGCTTCAGAGCAGAAGCAGGTTCTGCAGGAAGAGATACGAGAGGCCTCATCAGACAGCATCAGTTCAACAAGGTCGAGCTTGTAAAATTCTGCAAGCCTGAGGATTCATGGGAAGAGCTGGAATCACTTACCGCCGACGCAGAAGCAGTTCTTCAGCTTTTAGATATTCCGTACAGAGTTGTAAGACTTTCTACAGGAGATTTGGGATTCTCATCTGCATGCACATACGACATCGAAGTATGGATGCCGTCCTATGGCAGATATGTAGAAATTTCATCCTGCTCCAACTTCCTGGATTACCAGGCAAGAAGAGCCAACATCCGCTTCAGAAGAGAAGGCGGCAAGCCTGAATATCTTCACACATTAAACGGTTCAGGTCTGGCCATCGGACGTACTACTGCTGCAGTGCTTGAAAACTACCAGCAGGCAGATGGAAGCATCAAGATTCCTGAAGTGCTTAAAAAGTATATGGGCGGAGCAGAAGTAATAACAAAATAAAACGCTGAAATAAACGAGAAAGGGATATAGATATGATTTTTTTCAGTCCTATCATGAGTATCCTGGGAATATATGTGCTGGCAGCTGTGTTGCCGGCATTTTTCCTATTGAGATACATATATAAGATGGATACGGTGGAAAAGGAGCCGGGGTATCTGCTGTGGGCATTGCTTCTGGCAGGAGTGTGGGCGGCGCTGGCTTCCATTGTACTGGAAAGCGTAGGAAGTGCCGTACTTAATTCTACTTTCAGCAGCGATGACCCATACTATCACATAATTTTTGCCTTTGTGGTAGTTGCTGCTGTTGAGGAAGGCGCCAAGCTGTTTTTCCTCAAAAGACGTTCCTGGAGAGACCCTAACTTTAACTATATGTTTGACGGAATAGTTTATTCTGTTTTCGTGTCTCTGGGATTTGCTGCATTTGAGAATATAAAGTACGTGTTCAGCTACGGCCTTTCTGTGGCTCTGCCGCGTGCGCTGCTGGCTGTGCCGGGGCATCTGGGCTTTGCCGTATTTATGGGCATATTTTACGGACGGGCAAAGCTATGTGAAAGCAGGGGGCAGTCCTTTGGCGCTAAAGTGAACATGGCCCTGGGGTATGCCGCTGCGGTTTTTCTCCACGGATTTTATGATTCCTGCTGCATGATCGGAACCAGCCGGGCTACCACAATCTTCGTAATATTCGTCATTGCTATGTACTTCATCGTGTTTGGTATGATAAAACATGTTTCCAGAGAGGACAGACCGGTTTAACGTTATGGACAGACTTATAGGGGATAAACAATTTTACAGACGGGTACTGCTGGTTGCAGTACCCATTATGATACAAAACGGCATCACTAACTTTGTAAGCATGCTCGACAACATAATGGTTGGGCAGATAGGTACGGAACCCATGTCGGGAGTTGCCATCGTCAACCAGTTCATGTTTGTGTTTTTCATTTGCCTCATCGGAGCTACAGCAGGTGCAGGTATAATGGGAGCCCAGTACTACGGCAGCGGAAACAATGGCGGAGTACGGAATGCTTTCAGATTTAAGATCCTGAGCTGCATGGCCATCACTGCTGTATGTATGTTTGTACTGATGACCTTCGGCGACAGCCTTATTTCTGCATTTCTCCACGAGGGCGAAAGCGGCAGTCTGGACGCGACTCTTGAGTACGGCAGGAAGTATCTCAGAGTGATGTATGTCGGCATGATACCCTTTGCACTGACTCAGGCATATTCCAGCACCCTGAGGGAAACGGGACAGACTGTGGTGCCTATGATTGCAGGGGTTTCAGCCGTATGCGTAAACCTGTTTTTTAACTATGTTCTCATATTCGGAAAGTTCGGCGCGCCGGCTCTCGGTGTAGTAGGCGCTGCTGCAGCTACTACTCTTTCCAGGTTCGTTGAACTGGCTCTGGTGGCAGGATGGGCTCATAAAAATTCAGCGAAGAATCCGTTTATTGCAGGAGTCTACAGCAGTTTCAGAATTCCGAAGGCCGTTACTGCCAGAATTTTTAAGGTGGGTGCTCCTTTGCTGGTAAACGAGGTGCTCTGGGCTCTGGGAGTTTCCATGCTGGCGCAGTGCTATTCAGTGCGAGGGCTGGATGTTGTGGCCGCGGTTAATATCGCCAACACACTGAGCAATGTATTCAACGTAGTGTTCATTTCCATGGGAAATGCTACGGGCATCATCATAGGGCAGATACTGGGCGCCGGGGATCTTAAGCGGGCCAGAGACGAAGATACCAGGCTCATTGCATTCTCTGTGTTCTGCTGCATAATTACAGGGCTGGCCATGTTCAGCATAGCGGGCCTATTCCCGCAGATATATAACACGACGGAAACTGTGCAGAATCTTGCGGCATCGTTTATACGCATAGTAGGACTGTGCATGCCGATTTACGGTTTTGTAAATGCGGCCTATTTCACCCTCAGGTCAGGCGGCAAAACCCTAATAACATTCCTCTTTGACAGCGGGTTCATGTGGTCCTTTGCCATACCTATAGTGTTCTGTCTGAGCCGCTTTACGGCATTGCCTATAGTTCCGATATATCTCATATCACAGCTAACGGATTTCGTGAAATGTATTATAGGCTTCGTGCTGGTGAAGAAAGGTTCGTGGCTGCATAATATAGCTGTGGAAGAATAGATTTTTTTACCTGCACAAACCCTCTAAAAATAACGGAAGCATTGTGGCTGAGTATTGACACAGTGAATAGTCGCCGTTGCATATACACCAATCGTACATAAGGCCTCGCTCAAACATAGCGTAGGCCTTTGTTATATCGTTGACCGACAGATTTTCCTTGAAATAACCCTGCTCCTGGCCTTCGATAGTAATCTGACGAAGCAGTTTGTAGTAGGTACGGTTGGTGTTGAGGAGGTGACGTTCGCCTTTGGTTATGAGCTGCGATGAAAACAGCTGACACAGCAGGTCTACAGAAACAGTGTTTTCAATCATGCCGAAGAGCTCCTGATTGAGAAAAATCAGCTTATCTATAGGAGACAGACTCATGTCCATAGTTTCCATCAGTTCCTCATATTTCTCGTCAAACAGATATGAAAGGGAACTGAGCAGAGCGTCTTTTCCCTCGAAATAATGATAGAAGGAGCCGCGGGAGGTGCCGGAGGCTTCTACTATCTCATCTATTGTAGTGTCGTCATAGCCTTGACGGTAAAAAAGCTGCCATGCTGCGGAAACAATTTTGCCCTTGGTATTTCTTGAATTTTTCTTTTTCATGACATTTCTCCCCGAATTTTTTCAAAAAATTTTTTGTGTTATTTTTTATACATTTTATAGTACAGAATTAAGTTTACTATAAAATTGTTGGTATTTCAATAGATTTAAAGATTATTATTCTACTTAATATCTAAAAAAGTACAGACTTAAGTCTGTGTTTCATTCTAGTTTAAGATGTGGTACAATGGCAGAGTCAAAAAAGAAAAGAGGTAATGCTAGAATGAGTTTTAAAATGGCTAAATATAAGGAACCTGATTTCTCGCAGGAAAAATTCGTAAATGCACCGGATGCTATGCTGATGACTGCGCCACATGCCAAAGCGGCACCAAAGGGCTTTCATGCAACTTCTATTTTTCCTGAGTACTTTAAAATAGATGGAAAGTGGTACCTGGCAGAGGACAGCAGAATGGATGCTGTGCCTGTTTGGGACGGCGAAAAAATCAGAGTCGTGGAATTCAGAAATATAAAGGAAAACGACAGGATTGTGGTAGGCAGAACCGAGGATGCCAGCGAAGGCATATATGTTCATGACAACTGCTGGACCAGGGAAGGCGAAGAGGATGCCAAGAACACTTTTGCTTTCAGACAGAGCAGAAGCAGGGAAACATCCTTTACTCAGGATTATAAGGATTTAATAGAACTTCTTAAGTATGAAAAGGAAAATGGCGGTTACGTGGTATGGGTTCTGGGACCTGCCTGCAGCTTCGATGTGGAGGCAAGAAGGGTTATGGAACAGCTCATCGCCCAGGGCTACTGTCAGGCTCTGCTGGCAGGAAACGCCCTGGCAACCCACGATCTGGAAGGCGGATTTCTCGGAACGGCCCTGGGATGTGATATAGTTAATCAGAAACTTCACTTCAACGGCCACTATAACCATCTTGATACAATAAATGCAATCAACACATACGGCTCCATACCCGCTTTCATAGAGGGAGAGGGCATAAACAGCGGCATAATTTACAGCTGTGTGAAGAATAACGTGCCTTTCGTGCTTAACGGCTCTATACGCGATGACGGCCCGCTGCCGGAGGTTTATGAAAACAACTACGTGGGACAGGATACTATCCGTTCACATGTGCGGAAGGCGACCACGGTAATCGGTATGGCCACTGTACTTCATACAATTGCCACAGGGAATATGACGCCGACATACAGGGTTCTAAAAGATGGAACCATAAGACCTGTATATTTTTATATGGTAGATACATCAGAATTTGCGGCTAACAAGCTGGGCGACAGAGGCAGCCTGGCTGCCAAGGGTATAGTTACCAATGTTCAGGACTTTATGAGAAACTTGAGCGCGGGACTGAACCTTTAGAAGGGAGATACAGATGTTTAACGCAGAGATTTTAGCTTTTATATTGTACTTCGTATTAATTGTAGGCATAGGAGTATACTTCTTCCTTAAAGACAGGAAAACCAACGGCGAAAAGGAGTTCTTCCTGGGCGGCAGATCCATGGGACCGTGGGTTACTGCAATGTCAGCTCAGGCATCTGACATGTCCGCATGGCTGCTTATGGGGCTTCCGGGCAGTATTATGGCCTTCGGCTTCGGTCAGATGTGGATTGGAATAGGACTTGCTCTGGGAACTGCGGCCAACTGGATTCTGGTTGCCAAGAGACTTCGTAAGTTCTCAAAGGTTGCAGGGGACGCCATTACTCTGCCTCAGTACCTGAGCAACAGATTCATGGCAAAGAGCAATACCTTGCAGATTATATGCGCCGTTATCTTCTTTGCCTGCTTTACCGTATATGTTGCTTCAGGCTTTGTAGCAGGCGCTTCCGTGTTCACCACTGTTTTCCCGTCCCTGAGTACAAGCACGGCCATGCTTGTTTTCGCCCTGGCAATGCTGGTATGCACTTTCCTGGGAGGGTTCAAGGCTGTATGCTGGACCGACTTCATGCAGGGACTGCTCATGCTGGCGGCTGTACTGGCGGTACCTATCGTAATTGTGGCTACTCAGAATCTGGATGCTTCAGCACTGGATGCAGTGTATACATATACTGACGGTGCCAGCGGTCAGACTGTGACTTGCGAGTTCGGAACAGGACTGTTTACATCCAGCTGGAAAGACATCGTAAGCGGTCTGGGATGGGGCCTTGGATATTTTGGAATGCCTCACATTCTGGTTAGATTCATGTCCATCGAAAAGCCTTCAATGATTAAAAAAAGTGCGACTGTGGCCATTGTATGGGTCGTGCTTTCATTGGGAGCAACATGTCTGATAGCATACTTCGGCAGAATGCTGCTGGCAGAGGAACTTCTCACTGTCGGTGCACAAAAGACTGTTTTTATTGCTTTTGCAAGGAGGCTTTTCCCGACTTTCATAGCAGGAATTTTAATGGCGGCAATTCTGGCAGCGTCAATGTCAACAGCTGACTCACAGCTCCTGGTTGCATCCAGTTCCTTTACATCGGATATCTACAAGCCTATTATCAGAAAGGATGCCAGTGAGAAGGAAGTTCTCTGGGTAGGTCGTGTTGTGGTTCTCATAGTAGCAGTAATCGCTTACTTCATTGCTTCCAGTAAGGCTGAGGGAGCTCAGGCCATAATGAATCTTGTGGAAAACGCATGGGCAGGATTCGGTTCGGCTTTTGGCCCTACGATTATACTTTCGCTGTTCTGGAGACGTTTCACCTACAAAGGCGCTGTGGCCGGTGTTACAGCAGGCGCTGCCTGCGATGTGCTCTGGCTGGCATTCATGTCTGGAACGGGAATCTATGAGATTATCCCGGGCTTTATTGCCAGCTTCGTGGCAGCTGTAGCTGTTACTCTGCTGGACAAGGCTCCTGACAAGGAAGTTGAAGCAATCTTTGACAGAGCTACTGCAGAGGATTTCGACGATTAATCACTTGGTGTCAGGAAAGCCTTATCAAGCGTATTGTGCTCCGCAGCATTGAAGACATTTGCTGCCAACACCGGAATACATGTAGATGCATATGAAATGGAGCGCTCCGGAACATCCAAATAGATAGTCAGACGGTCAAGAACCGTGTAGAGAGCAGATTTAATCTGCTCTTTTGTTTTGCCGCAAAACAGGTCTTCTAACAACAAAATATCGTAGGCAGTCAGGTCAAGGCCTGCACATCAGACGGTGAACAAGTACAGGGTCAAAGAGATTGCAGAAGGCATTCTCCGCATCTATGCGGCTCAGATATTCTTCGATGAACTCTACCCCTTCAAGTTGAGGCCTTCCGAGGCATAGGGGATAGTCTGCTGTTATGTGGATTTCGTGTGCAGAGAACTGTGGACTGTAAAGTTTGAAAAAACCGTTGATGCCGCCTTGGATGGTGGAACGGTAAAATACGTTTGGAGTATTGAAAAGATTTTTGAGTATGCGCCTCTGAAGCATGTGGCATGAAAAAAGCTTTTTCTGCACGCAGACGAGGCCTTTTTCAAAAAGTTCTGAGACCGGAACATCGTCGTGCTGCTGATCTTTGGAGGCAAGGTGGATAACATACATAATTGAGGCCAGAATATCCTGTGCCTTTTCCACAGGAAGGGAGCTGCTTTCTCCGCTTGCCCACTCATCGCACTTCTGTGTGAGAAGTTCCAGAAGCTGCAGCGTGTCTATATCCCTGATGCTGAAATTTGTCAAGCCTGTGGATGTCATATTTGAGTCTGTCATTCTAAATTCTCCTTGTGGATTGAGAAACTTTCAAAGCTTCTGCCGCTGTGTATGTGGGATGAGAGAAGGGCCATTTCCCGGGACTCCAGGAGTTCCAGACTGCCCCGGCAGCTGCCGTCAAAAGCTTCCTTCATAAATTCGATTAGCTGATTATCTGAAACGGCCTCCCAGGTTTCACTTTTGAAGCTGTAAAAGATATCGATCAGCCGATGCAGAGTTTCTTCGTAGTTTTCAGGGTTAATATAGGGGGAATCTGCAAAGGCATGTATGTTTTTTTCGATTACTCCGCCGCCGAATTCGACACGGCCTGATGACTTGAGACTTTCGTTTCGCGAAATTACCAGCGCAGCGGCCTGCTCTGCAGTGAGAGTAAGTCCGTATTGGGTGGTTTGTTCGTTGCAGGTGAGGATGGAGTTTACAGCATATTGCATGATTTCAGGTTCATTGCCCATGAACAGGGCAAGCTTGTAATTTTTATCGTCCATTTTATATCCTTTCCGTCAGAATGGAATTAATTATCTGCCTGAAACCGTATTCCAGGAATTCATCACGGGTAAAGGAGAGGGATTGGGTCAGGAATCGACCTTTGGTTCCGGTCAGTGTAAGCAGTGAGGAAATTGATGACCACAGGATATACACCGTAGGCATCGGTTCGACATCACTTCTAACTGCACCGGATGATTTCCCGCCTCCGATAAATCCAACGAGAAGACCGTTGATCTCATCCCCAAGATTGAGAATTCTTTTGACGGCAGGAGAAAGAGTTTCGAATGAAATCTTTCCTGTGTCTGCAGTTATTACGCTTTTAGCGGAGAGTGGGCAGTCTTCGTAATATTTTTTCATTGCCGCGCAAATGGAACTGTAACGCGTAATGAAATCGCTGGATTCCGCCATGCCGGTTTCAATGTCGTTCTTAAGGAAAGAGAGCCCCTGCATAATTATATGGTGAAGAATATCCTCTTTGCTCAGATAATATGCATAGATGGTCCGCCTGCTGTATCCGGAGGCAGCCGATATGTCCGATATTGTGGTTTCGCCGAATCCTTTTTCTATGAAAAGCTTCTCAGACGCTTTGAGAATGACCTTCCTGTGCAGCGCTGCAACGCTTTCTTTTTTATTTTCTCTGCCCATAACTAAACCTCCATTCTATTAAGTATACTAATAGTATACCATAGCTGGGGCGAGCATGCAAGGGGAGACAGTGGCAAATTTTATTGTTTTGTCAAAAGTCAACCTTGCGTACTCCGAAACCATTGAAAAATGATAGGCCAAGGTTGACTTTTTGAAGGTAATAAGTTTCAATCGGCTGACACATTAATATATTTGTGCAGAAAACCAAGAAGTATACAGTATTTATTGTGAAAATCAACAATATAACGTTGACATTGGCACTTTAATGTAATAAAATTGGTAATTATTATTCGGATTGGAGCAGATAGAACGATGAAAAAAAGAGACTGTGAAAACTACAAAGGAATATATGATCCGACGCGGGAGCGTGACGCCTGCGGAATCGGGGCGGTTGTCAATATTGACGGCAGACAGGAGCACCAGGTTGTCACACAGGCGCTGGATATCGTAGAAAAGCTTGAGCACAGGGCAGGTAAGGATGCCGAAGGTAAAACCGGTGACGGAGTAGGAATTATGCTGCAGATTTCCCATGAATTTTTTGTCGATGCGGCGGCCCGTGAAGGTTTTGCAATTGGAGCGGAAGGAGATTACGGCGTAGGAATGTTTTTCTTCCCACAAGATCAGCTAAAGCGCAGTCAGGCAATGAAGATGATGGAGGTCATCGCTAAAAAGGAAGGCGTAGAGTTTATCGGCTGGAGAAAAGTGCCGACCAGAGAAGATGTTTTAGGGCAGCTGGCCAGGGACTGTATGCCTTATATAATGCAGGGTTTCTTCAAATGCCCTCGTGATATAAAAAAAGGCCTGGACTTTGACAGAAAGCTGTACATAATCAGAAGAGTTTTCGAACAGAGCAACGACAATACCTATGTGGTTTCAATGTCATCAAGAACCATCGTATATAAGGGGATGTTCCTGGTAAAGCAGCTGAGAAGCTTTTACCCGGATCTGCAGGACGAGGAGTACAGGAGTGCCATAGCACTGGTTCATTCCAGATTCAGCACCAACACTACTCCAAGCTGGGAGAGAGCACATCCGAACCGGTACATTCTTCATAACGGCGAGATAAACACTATCAGAGGTAATGCGGACAGGATGCTGGCCCGAGAGGAAACTATAACCAGTACTGTATTTGAGAACAGAGATATGGATAAAATCCTGCCTGTAATAAACAATTCCGGTTCCGACTCGGCAATGCTGGACAACACCCTTGAATTCCTCATGATGAACGGTCTGCCTCTCCCTCTGGCTGTAATGGTGACCATTCCGCAGCCATGGAGAAATGATAAGAATATCAGCAGAGAAAAACGTGACTTCTATCACTATTATTCCACCATGATGGAACCGTGGGACGGACCGGCGGCAATACTTTTCTCTGATGGAGAGCAGGTGGGAGCAGTGCTGGACAGAAACGGTCTGCGCCCGCTTAGATATTACGTTACCGATGACAATAAGCTCATACTTTCCTCAGAGGTTGGCGTGCTGGATATACCTGATGAAAAGGTAGTGCAGAAGAGCAGAATCAAGCCGGGTAAAATGCTTCTGGTGGACACTGCGGCAGGCAAAATTATCAGCGATGAGGAATGCAAGAGATATTATGCTACAAGAAAGCCTTACGGAGAATGGCTGGACCAGAAGCTTGTCACCCTCAAGGAGCTTCCTATACCTAACTGTCGTGTCGATATGTACGGTCAGGAGGAAAGAGACAAGCTGTACAAATGTTTCGGATACACATATGAGGATATTAAGGAATCAGTGCTTCCTATGGCGAAGAACGGCTCAGAGGCAATAGCTTCCATGGGTATAGATATTCCTCTGGCAGTGCTCAGCGAAAAGCACCAGAGTCTTTTCAGCTATTTCAAGCAGAATTTCGCCCAGGTAACCAACCCGCCTATAGATGCCATACGTGAGGAAATCGTTACGGACACCTGCGTTTATGTGGGCTCTGACGGAAACCTTTTGGAGGAGACTCCAGAAAACTGCCGTGTGCTTGAGATACGCAATCCTATACTTACAGCCGTGGATCTGCTGAAGATTAAGTCTATAGATGAGCCGGGTCTCAAGGTGGAGGAGGTATCCCTGCTTTACTATAAGAACACGCCTCTTGACAGAGCGCTGGACCACCTGTTTATTGCATGTGACAGAGCATATAAGAACGGGGCCAACATTCTCATATTAAGCGACAGGGGAGTTGATGAAAATCACGTTGCCATACCGTCTCTGCTGGCAGTTTCGGCAATAGAGCATCATCTGGTAAGAACCAAGAAACGTACTGCTGTTTCCATAATTCTGGAAAGCGCCGAGCCGCGTACCGTGCATCATTTCGCGGCTCTCCTGGGCTATGGCGCCCGGGCGGTGCAGCCATACCTGGCTCACGAGTGCATAGCCGAGATGATAGACATAGGAATGCTGGATAAGGATGTGACCACGGCAATCAACGATTACAATATGGCGGTCCTTCATGGAATCGTAAAGATCGCATCCAAAATGGGAGTATCCACTCTGCAGTCATATCAATCCTCACAGCTTTTTGAAGCGGTGGGAATAAAACAGGATGTAATAGACAGATATTTTACCAATACCGTGAGCCGTATAGGAGGCATCGGTCTGGAAGAGATAAATGAAGGTGTGGAATGGAGACACAACCATGCCTTCGACCCGCTGGAGCTGGGAGTTGACACGACTTTGGACAGCGTGGGAATTCACAAGCTGAGAACAGGCGGAGACAAGGAAGACCATATGTACAATCCGAACACCATAATCGCTTTAAGAGAGGCTGCCCAGACAGGGGATTATAAGCGTTTCAAGGAATTCAGCGACATGGTGGATGTGGTAGATGAGAAGAACAGACCACACGCTCTCCGCGGTCTCATAGACATAGTTTTCGACCCGGATGGCGGAATACCGTTGGATGAGGTAGAGCCTGCTTCGGAGATAGTAAAGCGGTTTAAGACGGGTGCCATGTCCTACGGCTCCATCTCACAGGAAGCCCATGAATGTATGGCTGTGGCCATGAACACTCTAGGCGGCAAGTCCAATTCCGGTGAGGGCGGTGAACGCCCTGAAAGATTCGGAACTATTAAAAACAGTGCCATCAAGCAGGTGGCATCGGGACGTTTCGGCGTGACCAGCGAATATCTGATGAGCGCCAAAGAAATACAGATTAAAATGGCGCAGGGCGCAAAGCCGGGTGAGGGAGGACATCTGCCGGGTTCCAAGGTTTATCCGTGGATAGCCAAAACCAGGTATTCCACGCCTGGGGTATCGTTGATTTCGCCTCCGCCTCACCACGATATATATTCCATAGAGGACCTCTCGCAGCTTATATATGACTTGAAAAACGCCAACAGGCAGGCGAGAATATCCGTCAAGCTGGTGTCTGAATGCGGAGTAGGCACCATTGCGGCAGGCGTGGCTAAGGCAGGAGCACAGGTAATACTCATTTCAGGATATGACGGCGGAACAGGTGCGGCACCTCAGAGTTCCATCCATGGGGCAGGACTTCCATGGGAACTGGGGATTGCCGAAACTCATAAAGCTCTCATAGAAAACGGACTGCGTTCAAGAGTAATCCTTGAAACTGACGGCAAGCTGATGACAGGAAGAGACGTGGCCATAGCCTGCATGCTGGGCGCTGAAGAGTTTGGCTTTGCCACAGCACCGCTGGTAACCATGGGCTGCGTTATGATGAGAGTGTGCAATCTGGATACGTGTCCTGTGGGAGTGGCTACACAGAACCCTTCCCTAAGACTTCGCTTCTGCGGCAAACCGGAGTACGTGATGAACTTCATGCTTTTTGTTGCAGAGGAGCTTCGTGAAATCATGGCAAAGCTGGGAATACGCAAGGTGGACGATCTGGTAGGACGTACGGAATTCCTCAAGGTATCAGATCACATGATAACTGACAGGGCAGCTTCGGTGGACCTTTCCAGAATACTCTATAAGAACGCTGCAGGTGAGCCTGCCTTCGAAAGCCATGTTCACTTCGAGCCGTCCAAGGTTTATAACTTCGAACTGGAAAAGACTCTTGATGAAAAAGTTATTCTGCCTGCCATGGCAGAGGCCTTGGAAAAGAAAGAGCACAAGAAAGTTGATGTGGAAATTTCCAGTACTAACAGAACCTTGGGAACCATCTTCGGCTCCGAAGTAACCAGGAGGTATCAGAACACTCTTCCTGATGATACATTCGTCATCAACTGCAAAGGCAGCGGCGGTCAGTCACTGGGAGCATTTATTCCTAAGGGCGTGACCATAAAGGTTAAAGGAGACAGTAACGATTACTTCGGCAAAGGTCTTTCAGGTGGAAAGCTGGTAATCGCACCTCCAGAAAAGTCCGTATTTAAGGCAGAAGATAACATCATAATAGGCAACGTGGCGCTTTATGGCGCGACCTCCGGTGAAGCTTACATCAGCGGTGTAGCAGGGGAAAGATTTTGCGTCCGTAACTCGGGAGCCAGAGCTGTGGCAGAGGGTATAGGAGATCACGGCTGCGAATATATGACTGGCGGCCGGGTGCTCATTCTGGGTCCTACAGGCAAAAACTTTGCTGCCGGAATGAGCGGCGGTATAGCCTATGTGCTGGATGAACACCATGATTTTTATCTGAATCTCAATAAACAGATGGTATCCATGGAGGATGTAAGCGAGAAACATGATATTGAAGAGATAACATCTATGCTGAGAACTCACAGTCAGCTTACGGGTTCTGCCAAGGCTGCGCGAATCCTAGAGAATCTGGGTTACTACATTCCGCTTTTCAAAAAAATCGTTCCCGACGATTATCGAAAGATGCTGGGAGCTATCGGACATTTTGAGAAAAAGGGACTTAGCTATGAACGGGCAGAGCTTGAAGCCTTTTATAAAATCACCAGGAAATAGGGAGGTCATCTGATGGGAAAATCAACAGGATTCCTGGAGTTTGACAGGAAAAACAATCCGGCTGTAAGTCCGGCTGAAAGAATAAACAATTTTAACGAGTTTCATCCTATGCTGCTGAAGGAGGAAAGACAGGAACAGGGGGCGCGCTGCATGAACTGCGGCGTTCCCTTTTGTCAGTCAGCCATGACCCTTCACGGAGCTGTCAGCGGCTGCCCTCTTCACAATCTTATACCTGAATGGAACGATGAAATATATCAGGGAAACTGGAGCCATGCATTGTCGAGACTTTTAAAGAGCAACAGCTTTCCGGAATTTACGGGCAGGGTGTGTCCTGCGCTTTGTGAGGCGGCCTGCACATGCGGCATGTATGATGACCCGGTGACCATAAAGGAAAACGAACTTTTTGTCATCGAATACGGTTTCAGGAAAGGGTATATGAAGCCCAGACCGCCTAAGGCACGCACCGATAAAAAGGTGGCTGTCATAGGATCCGGGCCCTCGGGACTTGCCTGCGCTGACAGGCTTAACAGACGGGGACACAATGTGACGGTCTTCGAGAAAGAGGATCGTGCCGGCGGTCTCCTAATGTACGGCATACCAAATATGAAGCTGGAAAAATCCATTGTTCAGCGGCGTGTGGATCTGATGACTGAAGAGGGTGTCAAGTTTGTCACAGGCAGGGATATTCGTACTAAAAACGATGTTAAGATGCTCATGAAGGAGTTTGATGCTGCGGTTCTCTGCTGCGGCGCTCAGAATCCTCGTGATTTGAAGGTGGAGGGCCGACAGGCGGAGGGTGTTTACTTCGCTGTGGACTTCCTGAAATCCACTACAAAGGCACTGCTTGCGGCCGAAACTGAGGGTTCCCCGGCATCGGGCGGCAGCCGGGCTGCAACTCTGAAAGACGCACAGGAGGGATCATTTATATCTGCGGCAGGTAAAAGGGTTGTAGTAGTTGGCGGCGGTGACACAGGTAACGACTGCGTGGGCACAGCGATACGACATGGCTGCAGGTCGGTGTGCCAGCTGGAGATGATGCCTAAGCCGCCTGTGGAAAGGGCACCGGAAAATCAGTGGCCTCAGTGGCCTAAGGTGCTTAAGGTGGATTACGGACAGGAGGAGGCCATAGACCAGTTCGGTGCCGACCCGCGTATCTATCAGACTACGGTTAAAGAACTTCTTGCCGATGAAAAAGGGCAGCTCAGGGCTATCAGGACGGTTCAGCTTGCCCCTTGCCTGGATGAAAAGACAGGTCGTATGGTTATGCAGGATGTTGAGGGCAGCGAAACTGAAATGGAGGCGGATCTGCTTCTTATAGCGGCAGGATTCCTGGGGCCTAATGAATACATTTCCAAAGCTTTTGGCATCAAGACAGACGGAAGAAGCAACCTGGCTGCTGCGGCAGAGGGTGAAGATGCTTTCCGCACGGGGATAGAAGGGGTCTTTGCTGCAGGTGACTGCCGCAGAGGTCAGTCTCTTGTGGTGTGGGCCATTGCGGAGGGCAGAGCTTGCGCTCGTGAAGTGGACAGATATCTGATGAATTATACTAATATGATTTAAAATTTTCTCTTGAGGCATTTTTCTTTGCAAGAAGACAAAAAACAGGCAGAAAAGAAAAAATCCGGCGAGTGTCAGCTGATGATACAAGCCGGATTTTTTTCAGATGCCTTCCTTAAAAGCCTTGATATTTTCGGCATAATAAAGTATTCTGTAAAGGTATAAAGCAACGAGTACTTCGTTGAAATAACAAGGAAGGGCAGCAGACATTGAACAAGGCAATAACGACTTTTTTAACAGAACACGCGGACACAAATCCCGTGTCTTTCCACATGCCGGGTCACAAGGGCTCGCGCATATACCGAGAGAACGGTTATGGATATTTCCTCGATAAAATCATGGACTGCGATATCACTGAAATCCCAGGGGCAGATAACCTCTTTCAGACTGAGGGTATAATCGCAGAGACCATGAAAAAATACGAAAGGCTCTACGGGGTGAAAAAATCCTATCTTTTAGTAAACGGAAGTTCGGGGGGGCTTATTTCTGCTATTCTGGCATGTGTCAGACCGGGGGGCAAGCTTATCATGGCGAGAAACAGCCATAAGTCAATATTCAATGCACTGGGCCTGGCATCCATTGAGCCGGTATATGCGTACCCCGAAGAAGCGGAAGGCTGCGGAATTCTGGGAGAGATAACTGCGGAAGAAATCGTAAGATGCATGGATGATAATCCTGATGCAGACGCTGTTATACTTCCATCGCCTAATTACTATGGAATATGCAGCAATGTAAGGAAAATAGCGGAGGAGGTTCATAAGAGGGGAAAGGTTCTCATAGTGGACCAGGCTCACGGAGCGCATCTCAGGCTTTTTGAAAAGTATGCCGGAAGCGGCGCCGGATGTGCCTGTGCAGAGTGCGGTTTTCCTGAATCTGCCGAGACACAAGGGGCCGATATTGTCATAAACAGCATACATAAGACCCTTGCTTCCTTCACCCAGAGCGCGCTGCTTAACCTGACATCGGACAGAGTTAATCCTTTCGTGATGGAGGACAAGCTTCAGACCATCGAAAGCTCCAGCCCGTCATATCTTTTGATGGCCACACTGGACATAAACGCCGACCTGCTGGAAAAAAGCGGGGAAAGGCTTATAAAGGAGTGGACTGACAATCTGGAGTATTTTTATACAGAGGCTGAGAAAATACCGGGGCTTAGAGTAATCATGCCGCAGAATATGGACAGGACGAAAATTAACATAGATATGTCAGCATACGGCATAAACGGCAATGAACTGGAAGAGCTGCTCATGGAAAGAGATATTTTCATAGAACTTGTTACAGGTAATATTGTTATGTGCATGACAGGAATAGGCAACACACGCAGAGATTATGAAAGGCTCATCGAGTCCCTGAAGGAAATTGCGGCGAAGCTCGGAGAAAATAAGGCGGGCGGACAGGCAATCAGGCCGGCGGGGCAGCCTGAAGTACTGACCAGAGTTCTTGAGAAAAAGGCTGTTCCCGTTGAAAAAGAATTCGTTTTAATCGATGAAGCAGCGGGCAGAGTCTGTGGCTCATCCATAATACCTTATCCGCCTGGAATTCCTATAGTATGCCCGGGTGAAGTAATAGATGAAGCCGTGATAGAATACGTAAAGGCTCGCAGAGGGGCAGGAGAAAAGGTGATCGGGCTTACTGCAGAAGACACAGTATGCGTGGGTAGACAGGTGTAAATATACATCGTTTCACAAGGGAGGAGAATAAAGATGGACGTTAAAAAGCTGAAGACAGCGTACCGCGAAGTAGCACAAATGGCGGAGTGCAAAGAAATCTTCTGGACCAATCCCAAGTCGGGAGAAGAAAAAAAACTTCCTTTTAATATGGAAGACATCTGTGATGCGGAGGCAAGGCTGAGGAGGTTTGCTCCATACATTGCAAAGGCTTTCCCGGAAACAGCAGCATCAGGAGGAATAATCGAATCTGAACTGGTGGAGATCCCAAATATGAAAAAGGAACTGGAGAAAATGTGCGGTGAATTCGGCGGCAGGCTATATCTGAAATGTGACAGCAATCTTCCGGTATCGGGTTCCATCAAGGCCAGAGGCGGGATATACGAAGTCCTGAAGTTTGCCGAAAAGGTGGCAACGGATGCAGGCATGCTTTCCAGAGAAGATGATTACTCTGTGCTTACGGAACCGCGCTTCAGAGAACTTTTCGGAAGGTATTCCGTAGCAGTGGGTTCCACAGGCAATCTGGGACTTTCCATCGGAATAATCAGCGCCAAGCTGGGCTTTAAGGTGACTGTTCACATGTCGGCAGATGCCCGCCAGTGGAAAAAAGACCTTCTCAGGTCAAAGGGTGTCACTGTGGTTGAATACCCTGATGACTATCAGAAGGCCGTTGCCGAGGGCAGAAAAGAGGCGGCATCAGACCCGTATTGCCATTTTGTAGACGATGAAGCTTCACAGGACCTGTTTATGGGATATTCGGTGGCTGCCAGAAGAATCGGTGCACAGCTTGAAAAACTGGGAATTATCGTTGATGAGCAGCATCCCCTGTTCGTATATATACCATGCGGCGTGGGCGGAGCCCCAGGCGGAGTGGCTTTCGGGATGAAGGAAGTTTACGGTGAAAACGTTCATATCTTTTTCGCAGAACCTACCCATGCTCCGTGTATGACACTGAGCATGATAACAGGGCTTAAGAACGAAATTGCCGTTTCTGACATCGGACTGGATGGAAAAACTGAGGCTGACGGTCTGGCGGTAGGCAGAGCTTCTGTACTTGTCAGCGATGTTATGGAAACTCTGCTGGACGGATGCTATACAATAGAGGATAAAAGACTTTATCCTTTCCTGACACGACTTGCGGACAGCGAGAACATATTCATTGAACCGTCATCCTGTGCAAGCTTTCCGGGGCCTTCTCTGACAGCTGCTGCTGCAGGCTGGCTGAAAGAAAAAGACCTTGCTGACAAGATGAAAAATGCCTCCCACATTCTCTGGGCCACAGGTGGAAGCATGGTTCCTGAGGAAGAAATGAAGGACTATTATAACCGCGGGAAATAGCGGGGAAATATAAGCAAAAAATTTATAGTGATTTTTGTAACATTTTATAGTATAATATATTGCGTATGATTTTGTATAAAATTTAGAAAGGAAGGTCTCACACAAATGAGTCAAAAACATTTACATAGCATTCATGTGAGTCATTACAAGCACACTGCTGGCTGTGCTACCGAAGTAATGCCTGTACCTGATGTTGTAAAAATTTCCATGTCTCAGCATATAGGAGCACCTTGTAAGCCGTTGGTACAGAAGGGGGACTACGTTAAAGTAGGCCAGCTTATCGGCGATACCGACGCCTTTGTCAGCGCACCTATCCACTCAAGTGTTTCCGGTACCGTTACAGGCATTGAAGAGCAGCGCTCAGCAGCCGGCGGAATGGACACACTTGTAGTAATAGAAGCAGACAAGAAACAGGAAGTTTATGAGGGAATCAAGGTTCCTGAAGCAAAGGATCTGCCTGAATTCATCAAAGCCATCAGAGACAGCGGTCTGGTAGGTTTAGGCGGAGCATCATTCCCGACACACATCAAATTCAATCCGAAGAACATCGACGAAGTACACACTCTGATCGTAAATGCGGCTGAATGCGAACCGTTCATCACTTCCGACCACAGACTGATGCTGGAAGACGCTGAAGACCTGATAGCAGGCTGCCAGCTTCTTATGAAGCATATCGGCCTCGACGAAGGATATATCGGAAT
>JALFXR010000028.1 GCA_022787405.1 Bacillota bacterium | reverse complement strand
ATACAATCCGTCAGTACAGATGAGGAAAATGTCGTCCTTCATTATCTCCACCTGGAAAAAATCCGGTTCGACAGTCGGCTCCGCTCCCAGAGCTCTGGTTATGACATTCTTGCGCTCATCTACTTCGGCCTGCTCCTTGGAAAGAATTCCGGCCTTTACAAGGGTGTTCACGTATGTATGGTCTTCAGTAAGCTGAACAAGCTGCCCTCCTCTATAAAGGTATACTCTGCTGTCACCCACATTAGTGATGAACACCTTTCCGAAAGCTGCATAGACGATAACTGCGGTGGTAGCCATACCCGTGTTTTCCTCATAGGTGTTGGCCATTCTGAAAATCTTGCTGTTTGCCTCATCAAGGCAGTTCTGAAGATAGTTCACAACAGCATATTTATTGGTTGTGTTAGCTATAGGATGCTCTACCACATAATTTGCTATTTCATTGACAGCGGTCCTGCTGGCAATCTCACCGGCATTTCCGCCTCCTACCCCATCGGCTACGACATACACCTTGTCAGGCAGCAGCACAAAACAAGCATCCTCGTTGTTGCTGCGTCTTAAGCCTTTATCGGATTTAAAACCGACCTGCATTTTATTGCTCCTTTCTCATCCTGCATATGAAGAAGCCGTCGGTACCCCCTCCCGGGAGCAGCTGCTTCTCTTCCAATGCTTTGAATTCCCTGTTTCCCCTTAAAAATTTTTCTATCTGTTTTTCATTTTCCCAAGGATTTACGGTACATGTACTGTAAACCAGGATTCCTCCATCAGCCACATAGTCTGCCGCTGCATTCAGAATCTGCTGCTGGCGTTCTATGAGTTCATCAAGTTCCTGTTTCCCCTTGTATTTTATCTCAGGCTTCCTTCTCATGACTCCCAGACCGGAACATGGCACATCGGCCAGAACCTTATCCATGCGCCCCCTCAATTCATCCAGGGGCTGCCTGCTGTCGCGACATAAAAGCCTGATATTATCTATACCTGCACGCTTTGCCTGCGTTTCCATCAGTTTAAGCTTGTGCTCATATTTATCCATGGCGTAAATCACACCTTTTCCTGCCATAAGCTCAGCTGTGGCAAAGGTTTTACCTCCCGGAGCTGCACAGACATCTGCCACACTGTCGCCAGGTTCAGCACCCAACGCATCCGATGCGAGTATGGAAGCCACATCCTGCACAGAGAACAATCCTTTCATATATGGTTCACTCTCTAAAAGCCCTGTTCCACTGACTATAAGCGCCCTGTGAGATAATGGTGACTCCTGAGTGTCAAAACCCGCAGTCTCCAGTTCTTTTTTCAGGCTTTCCCGGTCGGTTTTCATAAGATTGACTCTTATGGAAAGCTCAGGAGTCTCGTTGGATGCCCGGAGCAGTTCTTCCGCCTTCTCTTCACCGTAGGCATCTATCCACAGCTGTACTATCCACTTTGCCGTAGAATAAACCACAGCAAGATACTCTGCCGCATCTGCTCCTCTTTCAGGTGTTTTAAGGATGTTCCTGCTGCGTATATAACCTCTCAGCACTCCGTTGATGAAACCCTCGCGGCCCTTAGCCAGTTTTTTAGCCATGTCCACGGTTTGGCTGACAGCTGCATATTCCGGTACAGAGTCCATATAGGAAATCTGATATATTCCCATTCTGAGCAGCATTAAATCCTGCATTTTCACTTTTTTAAGTCCCGAGGGCACCAGCTGCTTGAGAAACCAGTCCAGGAGCATCTTGTTTTTAAGTACGCCGTATACCAGTTCTCTGACGAAAGCAGGGCTGTCAGGTCTGTTTTTTTCTATATAGTTGTTTAAGGAAAGATTCGAATAGGCTCCGTTCTTCTCCACATCAATAAGAACATCAAAAGCCGTCTTCCTGTTTATATCCATTTATCCTACCTTTGAATCAGTCTCTGCTTCCTCTCATTGCCAGGATTCTCAGGAGGTTTGCTATAGCTGTAGCAAGAGCTGCCACATAGGTCATGGCTGCAGCCTTCAGAACCTTGCTTGCTCCTGTATTTTCCTCCTCAGTTATTATGCCCAGCTCATCCATCTGCTTCAGTGCTCTGCTGCTGGCGTTGAACTCTACAGGCAGAGTAATGGTATGGAAAGCAATTACTGCCAGCATGGTAATCACACCGATATTAAATAAAACATCTCCCATATAGCTGCCGTTTGCCAGAAGCACTATTCCCAGTATCACCAGCGGCCATGTCAGACCTGATGCAAAATTCACCACAGGCACTATGGAATTTCTGATTGTAAGCGGCTTATAGCTTTCGGCATGCTGAACTGCATGGCCGGCTTCATGGCAGGCTACACTTACTGCAGCAATTGAATTAACCCCATATACTGACTGTGAAAGCCTGAGCACACGCTTTCTCGGGTCGTAGTGGTCAGTCAGACTGCCCCTCACCTGCTCTATCTGCACATTTCCCAGTCTGTTGGCGTCAAGCATTCTTCTCGCCGCCTCTGCACCGGTCATGTTTCTTGCGTTTCTTACATTAGAATATCTCCTGAAATTTGAATTCACCTTAGCCTGCGCATACATGGTAAAAAGTATGGCGGGTATCAGTATAATCATTGAACCGTAATATGTCATAATCTGTTCCTCCCTGTTTTTGTCTTTTTTATCTCAAAATCGTTCCTTTTTCTATCTTATTGCCCTTCAGGTACTCTTTCACGCTTACACGTTTCTTTCCCGGCATCTGAATTTCTGTAACCATAAGGGCTCTGCCTCCGCATGCAATCTTCAGACCTTTCTCGTCAGCGGAAATGACAGTTCCCGGCTCTGTCTCACCTGTGCTCTCATCAATAGGCTCTGCTTTCCAGAGCTTCATAACCGCATCTCCAAATTGACAAAATGCCCCCGGCCACGGATCGAAACCGCGTATAAGCCTTTCGATTACCTCAGGACTTTTTTGGAAGGAAATCCTGCCGTCCTGCTTGGAAATCATATGAGCGTAAGTCGAGAGGCTGTCATCCTGCTTTTCCGGCTGCACTCTGCCTTCTTCTATCATGTCAAGCGTCTTAAGAAGGAGCCTTGAGCCTATCTCAGCAAGTCTGTCGTGAAGCTGACTGTAGTTCATTCCGCCTATTTCAACCGCCTCTTTAAGCAGCATATCGCCTGTATCAAGGCCTTCTGCCATCTGCATTATGGTCACGCCTGTCTCTTTTTCTCCGTCGATAATAGCCTTCTGGATAGGCGCAGCACCTCTGAGCTTAGGAAGCAGTGACGCATGGACATTTATACAGCCGTATCTGGGAATTTCAAGTACCTCCTCAGGCAGAATCTGTCCATAGGCGGCTACTATCATAATATCCGGCCCACATTCTCTGAGTAGAGCGATAAATTCTTGATTACCCCGTACTTTTTCCGGCTGCAGCACTTCTATGCCTTTTGCAAGTGCCAGCTCCTTGACCGGCGTGTATTGTACTTTCTTTCCCCTGTTTTTAGCCTTGTCAGGCTGTGTCACTGCATAGGCCACATCATGACGGCTTCCTGCAAGGGCATCCAGTATGACTGCCGCAAAATCAGGAGTTCCCATAAATACTGTCTTCATTATTCCTCGTCCTCATCCTCGTAATCATCGTAATATTCATCGGCTGCATCTCTTATATTAGTAGCCTTGTCGGTGAACAGAACTCCGTCCAGATGGTCGCTTTCATGGCACATAACTCTGGCATCAAAATCTCTGAATTCATATATCTGACGATTGCCCTCAAGGTCAGTGGCTTCTATTTTGATGTAGTCCGGTCTTTCCACGGTGCCTATCATTCCCGGTACGCTGAGACATCCCTCATCGTCAACCTGGCTGCCGCTCTTTTCCAGAATAACCGGATTGATCATGAAGTAAACTCTTCCAGGTTCAGGTTCAGCTACGAACATTCTTCTCATTATTCCCACCCGAGGTCCTGCTATCCCTACACCGTGAGCATCCCTCATGGTCTCCAGCATATCCTCCATGGTCATTTTTATTCTGTCGGTAACCTCAGTCACCTCTCTGCATTTTTTTCTTAAAATCTCGTCGCCTTCAACTACGACATGTCTGATTGCCATTTAACTCATTCCTCCGTTTTAATAAAAGCTGTATGGATTCACGTCTATTCCTACAGTGCAATCCACTTTATCATTAAGCAGAATCCTGCCGAAATTATCAAGATAATATACGCAGCGGTTTCTCTCACCTTTCGGACATTTTATCAGAACATAATATCTGAAGCTGTCCTTGCCTTTAAAGCTGAGAGCTAACTTAGGTGAGAGCACCTTTATGTTCTCAGCCTTTTCCATATAAAGTCTGCATCTCTCCGCACATGCCGCAGCTGTCTCCTCGCTCTGCGATGTCAGATTCACCATTATTATGTCTCCGAAAGGCGGATATTCCATAAATTTTCTGACCGCAGTCTCTCTTTGGAAAAAGCCTTCATAGTCATAGTTCGCTGCCGCTGTAAGCGCATAGTTGTCCGGGTCATAGGTCTGAACGACTACCAGCCCTTGTTCCATGCCGCGTCCCGCACGTCCTGCAACCTGAGTCACCAGCTGGAAAGTCCTTTCTGCAGAGCGGTAATCGGGGATGTTCAGTGTCACATCAGCCGCAATTACTCCAACCACACCTACACTGTCAAAATCAAGGCCCTTGGCCACCATCTGGGTTCCGATAAGTATGTCTGTCTTTTTCTTTGAAAAGTCTTTCAAAATTCTGTCCAGATCTTTTCTGGTTTTGACTGAATCAAGATCCAGCCTTGCGGTACTGGACTGAGGAAAATACTTTTTTACCTCGTCTTCTACCTGCTCTGTGCCGATTCCAAAATACTTTATGTACCTGCTCCCGCATTCAGGACATTTATCAGGCACTGGAAACCGTCGTCCGCAGTAATGGCACACCATAGCCTCTCCACCGTCGCCATGTCTGTGATAAGTAAGAGAAATACCGCATTCAGGGCACTTCATTACCTTACCGCATTCACGGCAGGAAACAAAGTTGGAGTAGCCCCTTCTGTTCTGAAGGAGAATCACCTGCCTGCCGGCTGCCAGAGTTTCTGACATGGCGTCATAAAGGCTGCTGCTGAAAATAGTGACATTGCCCTTTCTGAGCTCCTTTCGCATGTCTGCAATCTTAATCTCAGGAAGAGGTGTCTTATTATATCTTTCTTTAAGCTCTATAAGTTTATATATACCGTCTCTGCATCGCTGATAAGATGTCACAGACGGGGTCGCGCTTCCTAGGAGAAGTACACCGCTGTAGTACTGCAGCCTCTTGGCCGCAACCTCCGCAGTGTCGTACTTTGGCGTCATATCAGCTTTGTATGTTGCCTCATGTTCTTCATCCATTATTATGACGCCGATGCTTTGGAGAGGCGCAAACACGCCCATACGGGCACCTATAACGATTGGAGCGCTGCCTCTCCTTATGCGCTGCCATTCATCATATCTTTCCCTCGTCGACAGTCTGCTATGCATAACCGCAATCTTATCCTTGCCGAAACGACCGGCAAAGCGTTCTATCACCTGACCTGTAAGGGAAATTTCCGGCACAAGCATAATGGCCGTTTTGCCCTGTTTCAGGCACCTGTCGATGGTTTCCATATATACTTCAGTCTTGCCGCTGGCGGTGACACCGTGAAGGAGAAATATCTCTTTACGGTTTTCATCCACGGCTGCGCCTATTTCATCAACGGCCTTCCGCTGCTCGTCAGTGAGGGTCTCCGGCTGCTGATACTTTCCTTCTATGTCTTTATATGGTTCCTTTTCCTTGCCTTCTCTGGCAGGTTTGCCGCCCGGTATAAAGCAGCGCACACCGTCATAATACTTGACGGCATACCTCTGCTTCATCCAGATTGCGGTCTTTATAATCTCCTCTGTGAGAGATTCATTTTCTCTTATTTCAAGAATATCCTTAATCTTTTCTTCAGGACATTCTGGATTGTCTGTAATCCCGAATACAAAACCCTCCCTTGGACGGTCCTTGGGTCCGAAAGGAACCAGCACCTTGGCGCCGACGCAAATATCATCACAATCCGTGCGATATGTAAAGAAATTGTCCGTATGGCGGCTTTTGTTCTCGATGATTATGTTGATATATTTCATAAATCTCCTTTAGATCCGCTCGGGATCCGATGAAAGGTTTACATCAGGTATTACAGCAGGTGAATGTTGTGAGCCTCGCATTCCTTTATCATATCCTCAGGCCATACGGAAACCTGAACTTCTCCGATATGAGCTTTTCTGAGGAAGAACATGCAGAGTCTGCTCTGGCCTATACCTCCGCCGATGGTGTACGGAAGCCTGTCTTCGATAACTGCCTTCTGGAAATCAAGCTCAGCTCTTTCAGGGCAGCCTTCTGCTTCAAGCTGTCTCTTCATAGCTTCTGAATCAACACGGATACCCATGG
>JALFXR010000026.1 GCA_022787405.1 Bacillota bacterium | reverse complement strand
GGATGATAAGAATCATTAATTTCCTTGTTATACTTTTCCTGACACCGGTGTATCTGATACTGGCACAGAGTCAGGATTTTACGCCGGAGGTACTGAGTTTTTTTGTTCCTGCAGAAGATTATGCAATACCGATTTTCTGGCAGTTTATTCTGCTTGAAATAGCAGTGGACGGCCTGAAGCTGGCATCCCTTAATACGCCCACGTCTTTAGGCATGTCCCTTTCTGTCATAGGGGCACTGATACTGGGTGAGTTCAGCATAGACTCGGGATGGTTCATTTCACAGACCATCCTCTGTATGGCGGTAGTGGCACTTGCCGCCTTTACTCAGCCAAGCATAGAGCTGAGCTACGCCATGAAGTTCGGACGGATTCTCATGCTCATAGGTGCGCAGCTTTTCGGTATAGCCGGTGCGGCGACTGCTGCAGTTCTCAGCTTTATCGTTATGGCATCGACTAAAACTCTCTCAGGGCACTCATATATTTATCCGCTGATACCTTTTAACGGTGCTGCATTAAAAAGGTTGATTTTTCGTACTAAATCATGATAAAATATATTACTAAGTATGTGCATATGGCATAAGACTTGCGGCCTGCGGCTTCAAGACTTAAGCATGCACAACAGTTAGGGGGAACACAAATGGCAAGAATTTTGAAGAAGATACCTGATTTTAAACTCCCAAAATTCAAGATGAAGGAATTCGAGGAGATAGAGGAACTTAAAACTTTATATACAGCAGAAGACCTTGACAGAATGAAGGAAAAGCTTCCGGGAAAACGCGGACATCACGAGTGCTACCCAGGAACTGACTACAAGACGGTCAAAGAATTTTTTGACCGTTCCACAACTCTTTATGCTGATAAGGGATTTATACTGGAGACCTTCAATAAGAAAAAGGGCTTTGAAGAAATCACCTACGGGCAGTTCCGCAAAGACGTAATAGATTTCGGGACAGGCCTCACCAGAGCACTGAAACTGGAAGGGGAGAGAGTGATCATCATCAGTGAAACCACCTACAACTGGTATGTTTCATACGTTGCTTTGCTTTGCGGTGCGGGAATTGCTGTGCCTTGCGACAAGGAATTGCCGGAAAACGAGCTTGAAAACATCATCAGACGATCCAGAGCTTCGGCCATAATTTTCTCACCTAAGATGAAGGATCTGGTTAAAAAGGCATCAGCCAAGTGTCCGGAGGTGAAATACTGCATCGAAATGAAGTCTGATGCAGGCTTCGACGAAAAGGACAAACGCTTCGTGGGATTCAATTATGTAATGGAAGAAGGACGTGTATTTACCGGCATGGGTGATACCAGCCTCATGGATAAGGAAATCGACCCCGATGCTTTTGCTGTGCTCATCTTTACCAGCGGCACCACCTCGGCATCCAAGGGCGTAATGATTTCCAACACCAACCTTGCGTACAATATAAACGCGGTAACGCCTTACGTGATGCTTTATCCGGAGGACAGGCTGTTTTCTGTGCTGCCGCTGCACCACACCTATGAGTCAACAATCGGATTCCTGTATCCGATGTCTGTGGGTGCATCGATAGCTGTGTGCCAGGGACTCAAGCATCTTGTTCCCGACATTCAGGCTACAAAGCCTACTGCTATCATTGCAGTACCGCTCCTTCTGGAAGCTTTACATAAGAAGATAAACCAGACCATCGACAAGAGCGGCAAGACATCCATGGTAAACACCATGATACGTCTTACCAACGGTCTGAGAAACGTAGGGATTGATATAAAGAGAAAGGTTTTCAAGGATATATATGCAAGTCTCGGAGGCAGACTGAGAATTCTGGTAAGTGCCGCTGCACCTATTGATATGAAGGTAGGAAAGTGGTTTGAGGACATCGGACTTCTTTTCCTGCAGGGTTACGGTCTGACTGAGACGGCGCCTATTGCAG
The DNA here is from genome assembly GCA_022787405.1 of Bacillota bacterium. Classification (GTDB taxonomy): domain Bacteria; phylum Bacillota; class Clostridia; order Peptostreptococcales; family Anaerovoracaceae; genus SUG1106. Next base: position 7,085 of record JALFXR010000026.1, on the reverse strand, counting down.
CTTTGACACCTGATTTTGACACTCGTGTGGGTTCGGCAGGAAAGGCCGTTCACGGCGATGAGATAGTGATCAAGAATCCTAACGAGAGAGGGGAAGGCGAAATCCTCATTAAGGGCAAGACCGTAATGCTGGGATACTACGAAAATCCTGAGGCCACTGCAGAGGTAATGGAAGACGGATGGTTCAATTCCGGTGATATCGGCTACATGGATGAGGACGGATTCCTTTATATCACGGGCCGCAGCAAGAACGTAATCGTTACTCAGAACGGCAAGAACATCTACCCTGAGGAAATCGAAGGACTTCTGGGCAAGGTGTCTGAAATCGCCGAGTGTATGGTTTACGGCAAGGAGGTTTCCGGCGAGAAGGAGCTCATTATCACCGCCAAGGTAATCCCTGACTATGATGCCATAAACGAGCTTCACGGCAAGGAGAAGAAGGATCCGGAAAGACCTTTCACCGAAGACGAGATTTACAAGATAATCTGGAATCAGATCAAGCAGGTGAACCGCAAGCTGACCAACTACAAGTGCGTCAAGAAACTTGAAATCAAGACTGATCAGTTTGAGAAGACCAGTACCATGAAGATTAAACGATTTGCAGAGATTCAGAAGGATAAAGAAAAGGAAAACTAAAAAATTCTTTTGTGCAAAATGGCCCCTTTGCCTGTTTTTCAGGCAAAGGGGTTATTTTTGTCTGTGTAATTAAAAGCACAACGGTTTTACAATGGGTAAATCGGGGCAAAAAAGTTAACTTTTATAATTTAAATGCAGAGTAGAAAGGATGTGAAGATAATTATGCATTTTTCAAAAAAAGTAGTGAAATACCGCATACCCATTCTGATTTTGGCTGTTCTGCTGATGATTCCCTCGGTCATAGGAATGACCAGAACCAGAATTAATTATGACATGTTGAATTATCTGCCCGAGGACATGGAAACCGTTATCGGACAGGACGAACTTATGAACGATTTCGGCAAAGGTGCGTTTTCGTTTATCATAGTAGAGGATATGCCAAACAAAGATGTGGCTGCCCTCAAGAAGCGGATTGAAGATGTGGAACATGTGGATACAGTTATCTGGTATGATTCCATATTTGATCTTTCAGTTCCTATGGAACTTTTGCCGGATAGGATATACGAAGAATTCAATACTGACGACTCCACGATGATGGCTGTCTTTTTTGACAGTGCAACTTCAGCTGACGTTACGATGGATGCTGTACGTGAAATTCGTTCCATATGTGGCAGACAGTGTTATGTTTCGGGGATGTCAGCTCTTGTTACCGACCTTAAAGATCTTTGCGAGAGGGAAGAACCGATTTATGTTGGAATTGCTGTCATTCTTGCATGTGCGGCTATGTTCCTTTTGCTGGACAGCTGGCTTGTGCCGGTGGCCTTTCTTATTTCTATAGGAATGATGATTCTTCTGAATCTGGGCACTAATATTTTCCTGGGGGAAATTTCCTATGTGACCAAGGCGCTTTCTGCAGTACTTCAGCTGGCAGTTACCATGGACTACTCCATCTTTCTGTGGAGCAGCTATAACGAGGAAAGGGAAAAGTACGGAGAGCCGACGGTGGCTATGGAGAACGCTATACATAAAACTCTTACCAGTGTGGTAGGCAGTTCAGTTACTACTGTAGCCGGGTTTATTTCTCTGTGCTTCATGTCTTTTACCCTTGGAAGAGACCTTGGAATAGTCATGGCAAAAGGTGTTCTTTTAGGCGTGCTGGGCAGTGTTACGGTTCTTCCTGCATTGATTCTGATTCTTGATAAGCCGCTGCAGAAGACAAAACACAGATCGCTTATTCCGGACATGGGAAAAGCTGCAAAGAAAATTATCAGGGCATTTCCTGTACTTCTGGTCATATTCGTTCTCATGATTGCCCCTGCATTATACGGTTACACCAGAACCAACGATGAAGTTTATTACGACATGGGTCAGTGCCTGCCGAAAGATATGGATTATGTGATAGCAAACAGCAAACTGGCTGAGGACTTTGACATTGCTTCCACACATATGCTGCTTGTTGATACTGATGTGCCTTCAAAAGATGTACGAAGCATGATAGATGAAATGGAACAGGTGGATGGAGTGAAGTATGTTCTGGGTCTTGAATCGGTAGTAGGTTCACGTGTTCCCGAAGAGGTTCTGCCTGATTCGATAGTTGATATAATGAAAAGCGATAGATGGGAGCTTCTGCTTATAAACTCCGAGTATAAGGTCGCCAGCAGCAAGGTCAATCATCAGGTGACAGAACTTAACAGAATCCTCAAGAAGTACGATGAGGGCGGAATGCTGATCGGCGAAGCTCCATGTATGAAGGATATGATTGTGACTACTGCTCATGACTTTAAGGTGGTAAACGCTATTTCGATAATCGCGATCTTTGTAATAATCGCACTGGTGGAAAAGAGCTTTTCGCTGCCGTTTATCCTGATAGCCGTAATAGAGTTTGCGATATTTATAAATCTGGGGCTGCCTCACTATCTGGGGCAGAACCTTCCGTTTATAGCGCCTATATGCATAAGTACTATTCAGCTTGGAGCGACAGTTGACTACGCAATACTTATGACAACAAGGTACAAAGCGGAGAGAATAAGCGGAGAGGACAGAAAACAGTCCGTTTGGAAAGCCCTTTCCACTTCAATTCCGTCCATTATAGTGTCAGGAGCAGGGCTTTTTGCTGCCACCTTCGGGGTAGCATTGTATTCAAATATTGATATCATCAGTTCTATGTGCATGCTGCTGGCAAGAGGCGCTGTAGTGAGCATGATTTCAGTAATTCTTATACTTCCTGCAATGCTTATGCTGTGTGATAAACCGATTTGCAGAACTACCAGGGGCATGAGAGAAATTAAGATAAATGAAAAAAATGATGTGGAGGTTAAAGCGCAATGAAGAAAAAAGCAAAAATGATTACTGCTGCAGTATTATGTGCAGCATTGACAACAGGTGTTTTTGGCGTGACGGTTTCCGCTTCTGCTTCTGCTGCGGAGAAGCCGGCAAATGACAGTGAATCTCGGGAAACCTCCGACGCGGGTTTAAATGAAGAATATAAGGACGAAACAGTGTATGTTATAGCCGGTGCAGATGGTGAAGTACATAAGGTTATCGTCAGTGACTGGATAAAGAATTCCATAAAGGAAGATTTAATCCAGGATAAGACCCGGCTTTCGGATATAGAAACGGTCAAAGGTGACGAGAGCTGTACCTTTGACGGTGACAACAGCTGTATCTGGGATGCAGATGGCAACGATATATATTACAAAGGAAACATAGAAAAAGAGCTTCCGGTACAGATGACCGTAAGTTATACACTGGATGGAAAGAGCATTTCTCCTGAAGTTCTTGCAGGAAAGAGCGGTCATGTAACGATTCGCTTTGACTATAAGAATCTTCAGACTACGACAGTCAGTGCGGGAGGCAGAACTGAGAACATGTATGTTCCGTTCACTATGATGACGGGAATGCTTCTGGACACAGACAGTTTTAGAAACGTGAGCGTTTCCAACGGAAAGCTGATCAACGACGGAGACAGAACGGCTGTAGTAGGAATTGCTTTTCCCGGACTGCAGGAAGACCTGAAGGTGGGAAGAGATAAAATTGATATTCCCGATTATGTGGAAATAAGCGCAGATGTTGAGAATTTTGAAATGAGCACTACTATGACCCTTGCAACTACAGAGGTTTTAGGTAATTTTGATTCCGGCAGACTTGATACAGAGAAGATGTCCGGTGCCATTGACGGTATGACTTCTGGAATGGATCAGCTGCTTGACGGTTCGTCAAAGCTTTACGACGGTGTATGTACACTGCTGGAAAAGTCAGGAGAACTGATTTCAGGAATTGACCAGCTGGCCGCCGGAGTGCAGCAGCTTAAGGATGGGGCTGATTCTCTGGATGGCGGGGCAGAAAAGCTTCTTGCCGGAGCACAGCAGCTTTCAGAGGGACTTGATACTTTGAATTCAAAGAGAGATTCTCTTAACGGCGGGGCAAAGCAGGTGTTTGAAACGCTCCTTTCAACTGCTGACAGCCAGCTTAAACAGGCGGGTATGGATGTACCGGAACTGACTATAGAAAACTACGCGGAAGTTTTGAATAATGTTATTTCTTCACTTGATAAGACTGCAGCTTATAATAAGGCTCTTGATAAAGTTACAGCTCAGGTAAACGCAAATCGTGATACAATAAAGGCCAAGGTAACTGAGGCAGTACGTCAGCAGACCGAGGCTGCGGTCCGTGAGCAGGTTATCAAGCAGGCTGCAGGAATTACAGCGGAAGAATACGAAGCAGCAGTAAAAGCAGGACAGATTTCTCAGCAGCAGCAGGACGCCATAGAGTCGGCCATAAAGAGCAATCTCGAGAAACAGATGAACAGTGATGAGATTAAAAAGCTTATTGCTGATAATACTGAGCTTCAGGCGGAAAAGGCTGTTTCAGAGGCCATGAGCTCAGAGGAGGTGCAGTCACAGCTGAACAAAACTACAGAAGGAGCAAAATCTGTAATCTCCCTTAAAGAATCTCTGGACAGTTATAATGCTTTTTACCTGGGACTCCAGGCCTATACATCAGGAGTTTCAGATGCGGCATCAGGGGCAGCACAGCTTAAGACAGGAGCAGGCGACTTGAAGATGGGGACTTCACAGCTTTCGGAGGGGGCAGATGAACTTCTGAAAGGTCTTCAGCAGATGAAAAACGGCCTTGGGCAGATGCCGGAACTTCGCGATGGTGTCATGGAGCTTTCAAAAGGCCTTAAACAATTCCAGACGGAAGGGATAGAGACGCTGACTGATCTGATAAATGGAGACCTTAAGGGACTGGAAGACAGATTTGAAATGATTGGCCAGGCCGCCAGAAACTATAAATCATTCTCAGGAATATGTGACGGCACAGACGGAAGTGTCAAGTTTATCTACAAGACAGATGCCGTTGAAAAAGAAGAGACAAAATAATTATTTTTAAAGATTTGAGCCTGAAGGAGGGTGTAATTGTTCTTATATCATACCCGCAGGCTCATTTGACCTTAAGGAAGAGGTCAAAATAGAGAAGCAAGAAAAAGAGGAAGCGTCATTTATCGACAGATTCATCTCCCTTTTCAGAAAATAATCATTTTCATTTTGACGCAATGATGTATTAGTGATAAAATGGGAACGAAGTAATGACCGAAAAGGAGGACGAAAATATGGCATTTATGGATAAATTAGGTCAGATGGCAGGGAAGGCCGCCGAAATCGCCGGAGATACTATCGACTACGGCAAGACCAAAGGAAAGATTTTGCTGGAAAAGGGTAAAGTTAAGGACGGCAAGGAAGAACTTGGCGGATATGTCTACAATACTCTTAAGAACGGCGGAGAACTTGATCAGTCCAGACTTGATGAGCTTATGGCAGAGATTGACGTTCATCTTGCAGAGATTGCCAAGCTTGAGGCAGAAGCAGAAGAAGCTAAGGGAGATACTACAGAATAATGATAGGCGTTATCGTTAATACTCTCACCGTAGTTGTCGGAAGCATAATCGGTCTTCTTGCCAAGAAGCTGATTCCTGACGGCTGGTCCGACTTCATAATGAAAGGTATCGGACTCTGTGTGATATACATAGGAATCGACGGAGCCATGTCGGGGCAGAATACGCTGATAGCTATAATCTCCATGGCTGTGGGTGCTGTCATCGGACTGGCCCTTGATCTGGACAAGCACCTGAACAATTTTGCCGAAAGACTGGAAAACAGGTTTAAAAAACCCGGCGAAAACGTGACCATCGCTGAAGGCTTTGTAACTGCCAGCCTGCTTTTCTGCGTGGGCGCTATGACTATAGTCGGTTCACTGCAGGCTGGGCTTACAGGCAATAACGAGATGCTGTTTACCAAGGCGACTCTGGACGGCATTTCATCTATTATTTTCTCCGCATCTTTAGGAATCGGTGTAATGCTGTCGGCAGCTTTCGTTTTTGTATTTCAGGGGGCAATTGTTCTGCTGGCTCAGGCTGTGGAGCCTTTCCTCAGCGATGCTGTGATAGCGGAGATGACCTGTGTAGGTTCACTTTTGATAGTGGCCATCGGCCTGAACATTCTTGGAATTACCAAACTGAAGGTAATGAATTACATGCCTGCAGTGTTCATTCCCATCGTGCTGTGCCTGTTTATGTAGGCCAAATTGCAAAAAAACCTTGCAATATCAACAATTTCGTGATATCATAACGTATGACGATATAAGGTAAGACTTAAAGAGTGGGTTTCAGCCCACTCTTTCAATATTATTTAGGAGAAAATTGAATAATGGCGAAGAAAAAAATAACGGAAATCGTGGAGGAAATCACTGCTGATTTTCTAGCGGAAAACGGGCTTGAACTCTATAACAGCGAATTCGTGAAGGAAGGCAAGGACTGGTTCCTGAGAGTCTACATCGACAGACTGCCTCTTGAAGGCGAAGGCGCCGACGGATGTGAAAGCAAGGAGCAGTATGTGTCAACAGATGACTGTGAAAAGGTGAGCAGATTTCTTTCCGAAGAGCTTGACAGGCTTGATCCTATCGAGCAGAACTACTATCTGGAGGTATCATCACCGGGCCTTGACAGAGCGCTAATCAAAGAAAAAGATTTTATCAGGTTTTGCGGACACGTGGTCGACATAAGCTTATATAAGGCCATGGACGGCAAAAAGGCCTATCAGGGCATACTGAAGGGTCTCACCGAGGATAATAAAATTGTAATTACAGACGAAAACGGAAGCGAGATTGAATTCCCGAGGGAGCAGGTGGCTAAGACCAGACTTGCCGTAATTTTCTAAGGAGGTAATAAAAAAGATGAACAAGGAATTTATTCAGGCTATTGAGGATTTAGAAAAGGAAAGACACATATCTAAGGATATTCTGATCGAAGCCATCGAATCCGCACTGGTATCTGCATATAAGAAAAACTATGGAACTTCACAGAACGTGAGAGTTGATATCAACCAGGAAACCGGAGATATCAACGTGTACATGAGAATGGACGTAGTTGAGGAAATCGAAGACGAACTTACCCAGCTTTCACTGGAAGAAGCCAGAGAAATCGACCCGAGATATGAGGTGGGCGATATAGTT
>JALFXR010000200.1 GCA_022787405.1 Bacillota bacterium | reverse complement strand
CGAAGTCGGCTGCGATCTTCACTGCGGCAGTGCCAAGACCCGTTACAGCGGCAGTCACCGGCAGGAACTTCTTACCGACATTCTCCACAGAAGATCCAATGTTCTGGAGCTTTTCTCCAGCTTCATCGATCTTGGCAAGGGACGCATTCGTGGTCGCCGCCTGGTCTTGTAAAGACCGCAGATTCTGTTCGGTCTCCGCACTCTCACGCTGGAGGGCATCGTACTGCTGCTGGGTGATCTCACCGTTGGCAAGCTGCTCATTGGCCTGCTGCGCAGCGGTCTTTAAGGTTGCCAGCTTTTCCTTGGTGGCTTCAATGGCATCCTTGAGCATCTTCTGCTTCTGGACGACCAGTTCTGTATTCGAGGGGTCCAGTTTCAGGAGTTTGTTGACATCCTTCAGTCCGGACTGCGTCCCCTTGATTGATTTGTTTACACCTTCCAGTGCTTTGGAGAGCTTTGTGGTATCGCCGCCAATCTCAACGGTGATGCCCTGGATTCTGGATGCCATGTGGATGACCACCTCCTTTGGGGCATGAAAAAAGCCCATCTGCACAGGACAGACAGGCTAAACTGGTAAAATTCTATTAACTGTGTATCAAAACCGATCTTTCAGCATACAATATATTTATCAGTGAATTTATCGACCAACCAGTTGATATCTTAGCCAACCTGTGCTATAATGCAAGTAAAGAAAGGAGTTGACGTTTATGGCTTCTGTTATGAGTGCTATTACTAATACCGTTCCAATCACCCAATTCAACCGTGGTCTTGCCGGAAAAATTTTTGAGGATGTCAAACAGTGCGGTGCAAAGGTTGTTATGAAGAACAATGCGGCTGAATGCGTTCTCATCTCCCCGGACGAATATGTCCGTTTAATGGATGAATTAAATGATGCTCGTCTGCTGGCTGTTGCATCTGAACGTATGGCACACTTTGATCCCACCTCTTTGATTTCTGAGGAAGAAATGAACCGCCGTCTCGGTGTTACAGAAGACGATCTCGCCGGTTTTGACGAGGTAGAAATCGAATGAGCTGGAAAGTTGAATACCTCCCTGAAGCAGAAAAAGACCTCAAAGGTTTAGATGGTAGCCAGCGCAATCTTGTTCTGAAAGCCATCAAAAAAGTTCAGCAAAATCCACTGCCTGTTGATGAACAGGGCTACGGCAAACCGCTTGGCAATCACAACAGCACTAACCTTGCAGGACTTCTGAAAATCAAACTCCGCTCTGCAGGTCTGCGCATTGTCTATCAGCTTCGACGCACTGAGACATCTATGATGATTATTGTCATTGGAGTCCGTGCTGATGAAGAAGTGTACGAACTTGCCCAGAAGAGAGTTCTCAAGCACGAAAAGTTCGATTGACTTTCTCTGCCTAATCGACTATACTTTCAACAGTGATCAGGTTTCGGTAACCTTGCGAGGTACGAGGCCGGGAAGATGGCCTCCGGGCCACCTTCTTTCTCCCCCAGCTGTGCACGGCTGGGGGATTTTTTATGCCTATTACCAGACGATTGTGCTTATTTCATTCACAATATAAGCACGGTCGTCTGGTTTTGCTTTAGAATCGGTCGAATTATCAGCACCTTATAAAAATCAGCACCTTTTGTCTTGATGAAACCATTCGTCTGGATTATCATACGAAAAGGTGCTGATTAATTTTACTGCAACTTTCTCAAACCACAGATTGAAGATAAACTATCAGTGTCGGGATTCCACTTCGGGACAGCGTTGCGGTCACTTTCATCTTCGAGGGTGGCAAGTGCCGCAGCCTCCTGTTCCATTGTTATATCCAGGTAAATCATGGTTGTTTCAAGCTGCGAATGGCCAAGAAGGAATGAAATCTGTGCGATGTTCATACCATCCTCAAGCCAGTGTGAAGCCTTTGCGTGCCGAAACTGATGCGCGTGGAGGTCCAAGGGAACATCTGCACACTTTTCATGACAGGCACTGGCATATTTCTTCATCATCTTCCGGACTGCTGACTGGGACAGCTTTTCCATAGTTCCTTTATTCCTGGAAAAAAAAAGGAAAGAATCCGGTTTTGGATTCGAGCCATGAAAAACCTTTATATATAGCCTGATATGCGCCACCGCCTTGGGTAGCAGATAAAGTGTCCGTACTTTATCACCTTTACCGATGATTACGACATAAGGCTTTTCGATATCCAGCTTCAGCTCTTTTATACGGATAGAAAGGATCTCGTCAATCCGCGCCGCTGTCGCATAAAGAATGACCATTAAGGCAAGGTCGCGAATTCCCGTTTTATGTGTGGTATCGGGTTCGGCAAGAATTACCTTTATTGCCTCACGGCTAAGTCCAGATACTTTTTTCTTGGTTTTTTTGCGGAGAGGAACCTTCGATACCTCATCAAGAAGATACAGATATTTCAGATTCCTTGACGAAAGATATTTTATAAACTTCCGGAAAGAGGAAAGCCTCGTGTTGCATGACTGCGGGCTGCAACCTCGCTCATTCGAAAGCCATTCCATCCAGCCTTCAACCTTTGTCTCTTCAAAGCACTGCGGGCTGAAGTTTGCCGGTTTTATACCGCATTCGTTTTCAAGATACCCGATATATAGGGTTATGGTCGTCTCATAAGAATGCAATGTGTGCTCGCTGTTGGTAAGGTGCATTGGTGCATAATCCGTAAGGAATTCCGATATGGCACGTGCAAGGTCAAAAGATTTTGAATTGATCCTACTCATAATCCGGCACCTCCGGTACGATCTCATCGAACCCGGCTCCGGTTGTTTTCTGTAAAATATCTGCCAGTGCAGGGACGATGGAATAGTAGTATTTGGTGCTTTCAAGGGATGTGTGCCCCATACTTTTGCTCAAAAACACAAGCTTATCATGGAACTCAAATCCGGAATTAATCCATGAATTGATGTTTTCTATCGCATAATTATGTCGGAAATCATAAGGAACCGCTGATGACCCGTTAACCTTATCCCACACCTTATGAAAATGATAATCCAGCATGTCAGGTGAAATGGGAATGTCTGGATTCTTCGAATTCATAGGAAAGAAAATAATGCGTGATGGAAAGCGCTTTGATGCAACAGCATCATAGTCCCGCAACAACTGGATGGCATCGTCA
>JALFXR010000157.1 GCA_022787405.1 Bacillota bacterium | reverse complement strand
TGTCAGCGGAAAATCCATGGGCGGTATGGGTCTTGGAAGCTGCAACAATTCCATTGTAGACCACTGCTCCATATCATGGGGAACTGACGAAGGTTTCTCATCACGAAGTGCAGCAAATATCACATTCCAGTGGAGCATTATTGCTGAATCGCTTAACAATTCAGTTCACTACAACGCCGATGACCGTAATGATGTTGAACGTCATGCCTTTGCGGCATCCATAAGCGGTTACACAGGCAGCTTCCACCACAATCTTCTTATCCACAACACAGGCAGAAACTGGTCGCTTGCCGGTGCAATGGAACAGGACGCTGTCACATACGGCGGTCAGCTGGATATCCGGAACAATGTTGTTTATAACTGGAAGGACAGAACGACTGACGGCGGTGCAAGGCGTGTGCAGTTTGTGAATAACTACTACAAGGCAGGACCCGTGTCCAATACGGATCTTCATCTGGTTGCAGTTGACGGAAACGAGCTGAACACCGGTGATATGCAAATGCTCTATTCATCAGGAAATATGAAGGTCGCACAGAACGGAACAACCCTGATTGGTGCAAATGAGGACGAATGGGCAACAGGCAAGGCGAAGTCCGGCGGTAAGAACTCCACCAATGACGATGTCAGGAGCGATACGCCTTTCTTTGAATCTTACGTCAATACACAATCGGCAGAGGACGCATATAAATCTGTTACAGCAAGTGCCGGAGCAAATAAACCCAGCTTTGACTACATTGACAGCCGTTATCTGAATGAGGTAACAAATGGAACATATACATACATAGGCAGCAAGGATAATTTGCAGGGTATCATCGACAGTCAGGAAGATGTCGGAGGTTACCCGAATAACAGCACTTTTAAGGGCGGCACTGCTCCTAAAGATACCGACCAGGATGGAATGCCTGACGCATGGGAAACTGAACACGGATTGAATCCAAATGACGATTCTGATGGACCTATTGTATCTCTGTCAGGAGATGATTATACCAATCTGGAAATGTATCTGAATGAGCTTGCGGGAGATCCTGTTGAATATAACGGCAATATCAGCTATGACCCCATTTCCGGGAACCTTGTCAGCGTAGAGGTGCTTGACACTGCTTATTACAGCAGCTGGGCGATGGATACAAGCCTTGAAATCGGAGATGCGGTATTTGGCGACAGAAGTGCTGAAAAATGTGCTGTTTCCCAGATCCCAAGCAATATTCAGAGTGCGGAGCTTATTCTGACACCCTGTGATGCCAAGGCTTCTGGCAATATACAGGCGGAATTGACGGCAATCAAAGATGTTACCTTATTTGTTGGTGTAGACAGCCGTGTAGCCACTGTTCCCGCATGGCTTGACAGCTGGACAAAGTCAGGCATGTCAGTTTCTACAAGCAATGACGTTGTATTTGATCTTTATGCACTGGAACTGAAAGCAGGAGAAACCGTCACCCTTGGTGCAAACGGACAGTCAGCAGGATGCATGAACTATATCATACTTGCTTCTGACAATGTGACCAGCGAAGTAAGAGGTGACCTGAATATAGATGGAAAATTTGACATTGCAGACGTTGTTCTGCTGCAGAAATGGCTGCTGGCTGTGCCGGATACAGAACTTGCGAACTGGAAGGCTGGCGATCTTTGTGAAGACGGGTTGCTGAATATTTTTGATTTGTGTATCATGAAACGCCAGTTAATTCAAAAATCGCAATGATGTTTAAATTTAAATGTAATTTTAACAAACTGCCAGAAATTTTGGCAGTGGTTATAGCTGTTTTCAATATTTGAATAGAAGGTGGAATAATGAAAAAAATACTGAATAGAGGAGCTGCAGCATTGATAGGTGTTATTACACTGCTGTCAGTTCCATCAGGAGTTAGTTTTACTGAAAACGCTCCAACAGTTGAAGCTGCTTCAAGTAATATACTTGCCTTTCCGGGTGCGGTAGGTGGCGGAAAGTATGCGACAGGAGGCCGTGGCGGAGAGATTTATCATGTTACAAATCTCAATGACAGCGGAACAGGCTCATTTCGTGATGCTGTAAGTAAATCAAACCGCATTGTTGTGTTTGATGTCAGCGGTACGATTGAACTCAAAAGTAATATTTTATGCCAGAGCAATATTACCATAGCAGGTCAGACTGCTCCCGGAGGTTCAGGCATTACCCTGAAAAACTATAAAATGGGGATGTCAGGTGATAACATTATCTGTCGATATATCAGTTCCCGTCCCGGTCCCTATGCCGCAACAAGTTCAGGCAATGATGCATGGGGTGGTGCAGCAGGTTCTAACTCTATTATCGACCACTGTTCTATGGGCTGGACAACAGACGAGCAATGGGGACTGTATTCAAATAATATGAACTATACCGTTCAGTATTCTGTAATAGGTCCAGCTGATTCATGGGGCGGTCATAAAAAGGGATTGCATGGATTTGGTATGATGATGGGAAAAGGAAATCTTACCTTTGACCACAATCTGATTATACACAATGTATCAAGAAACTTTCGTGGAAAGGTGCAGGGTACATATACCGCAGACTTCACGAACAATATCATCTATGACTGGGGCTATCAGACCGCATATGGTACAATAGGACATTTGAATTATGTCAACAACACCCTTAAAGCAGGCAACTCCACAACCGGCGGATATCACTGGATGAATGTTGACAGCAGCACCTCTCCTGAAAACTTTAAAGTTTACTGCGACGGGAACCGTCTGATAAACAAAGACGGCTCACTTCATGAAATCACAAATGACAACTGGTCTGGCGTTTCCGTCAAAACAAGTATTGGCATCACCAAGGATGATCTTTATTCTTCAACGCCTTTCCAGACTATTATCAATGGAACAGATGTTTCCTCTGTAAATGATGTGGAATCCGCAGAAGATTCCTATGAACACGTTATCAGTTTTGCAGGAAATGGGATTACTTCGGACAAGCGTACGGCTATTGATCTTCAGTGTGCCGAAGAAACAAAAAACGGCACTGGTTCATGCAGCGGTACTTCTGATTATGATGCTTCTGAAACAAACCTTGACAAGTATAATATACAGTGTGGCGTGACATATGAATATCCATCATCAGTACTTACAAAAACGATTGTAGATACTGATAATGATGGGATGGCTGATGAATGGGAACTGGCAAGAGGACTGAATCCCAAGGATGCCTCAGATGCAAACGGTGATTACTGTGGTCAAGGATATACAAACATAGAGTATTATATTAATGATCTTACTGTAAATTCGTTTCCTGAGGGGGTAGTTACACTTTCGCCGGAAACAACACAGGTTGAACCAATTTCAGCCTTTGAAACGATAGAGGCAGAAAATTTCGATAAGCAGAGTGGCATTAAGACAGAGGACTGTTCCGAAGGCGGACAGAATATCGGATACATTGAAAACGATGATTATATCATGTTCCGAAATGTGGATTTTGAGGACGGTGCGAAAAGCTTTACCGCTCGTGTTGCAGGTGGTCAGGATGGCTGTGCGATTGAGGTCTATGTTGATAGCTTAGACGGCACACCAATCGCCAAGTGCAGCATTCCGTCTACAGGTGGCTGGCAGAGCTGGACTGACGTTTTCTGCAATACAGCCGCAGTCACAGGCAAGCATACGATTTATCTGAAATTTACGGGCGGCGAGGGTTATCTTTTCAACATCAACAATTTTGTTTTCGGACGTGAGGCAATTCCGCTTAGCGGAAAGCTGATAAAAAATCTTGTTGTCAACGATTCTGAAAACAGTGCAGACTGGATGATTGGCGAAGAACTGGAAAACGCTTCGTTGATTTACGGCGATAGGACTTTTACCGTTGTTAATATTCCGTTAGAAATTGAGGGTGCAGAATATATAAAGACTGCCTGTGATTCTAAAAATTATACTGACACACTCGGTACTTTTACAGCCGGCGCAGATATTGACATTTACATTGCAATGGATGCAAGAGTAAGTCCGATTCCGGATTGGCTTAGCCAGTGGAAAAAAACGCCACTCTCCTTTGCAAGCTCGAATGATGTTACCTTTGAACTGTACAAAAAGAGTTTTAAAGAGGGAGAAAATGTAACCCTCGGCAGTAACGGACAGTCTGCAAACTGTGTCAACTATATTGTTCTGGCAATGACTGAAAAAGAAATAGTCAAAGGAGATATCAATTCAGACGGCGTATTCAGTGTTTCCGATATTGTCATGATGCAGAAATGGCTGGTTTGCAAAGGTGATTTGACCAATTGGAAAGCAGGCGATTTGTATGAAGATAATATTATAAATGTATTTGATTTATGTCTTATGAAGCAAATGTTAAAGGAAATAGTATTATAATAGAACTTTAGTAATCGTCAATATTTTTCTCAAAATATTACGTGTGTTATCAGAAGTTTGATTTTTTAAATCCGACTTTTTGAGGGGATTTCTATGTTCTTTTGACTCTGGGTTGTACCATTTTTGCTTTAATCATCGGCTTTTTACATTGATTTTTTATAATACTTTTGCTTCACAATAGATATTGAGGCTGCGTTACTGTTTTTGGAGTTGAGCTTTGCGGATTAAGGAGTAATTTAACGAGTTATTATACTACTTTAAGAAATTATTATGCTGATTCTCCATCAAATTACAATTTTAACTTAAGTTCAGATCGTAGAAAATTTGTTGAGGAAAGAATGAAAGAAGATGCTAAAGCACTTAATTTTAGTATAAGTTTACCATTTGATGCTAAAAACGGAAAGTTTGTATTACCTTCTAATTTTAATCCGAGTTCAGAGAGAATAATTGCAATGACAACTGCAATGCATTTTGGAGATTGTGAATATCATTTTTATGTTAGGAATGGAAATGGCACTTGTTTAAATGGACATGGTGGAAATTGCAGTATGTGGTCACATAAACCAAGTTTAGGTGAGATTACAAATAAAGCTTTTTCTGATAACAATATAATTTTATGTGATGAGAATATTGCAGAATATGTTGATGATAATAATAATAGAGTAAATTATGAAGAGGCAAATTATTACATTATAAATAAAAACGTTAATTTATATGATTCCTGGCATGGAAATAAAACAAATAATGGAAGTACTCCTTATCGTCCATAAGATTTAAAGAGGTGGAATTATGAAAAATAAAATATTTGCCCTGTCTGTTTCAATACTTATGGTTTTTGATGCAATTATTCCTTTGAATTCAATTGCATATGGTGAAAAATATTCAGAATTAAAATTCAATTCTGAATATTATAGTAAAGAACCTGATTTTAATTTGTGGGATAAATTTATAAAATATGATTTATGCATAACAGATTATGACTCTTTAACA
>JALFXR010000156.1 GCA_022787405.1 Bacillota bacterium | reverse complement strand
CCCCTATTTCTACCAGTTCACCTCTTGAAATAATAATCTCTTTTCCCCGGCCCATTGCCGCCAGACAAAGCATAGTAGCTGCAGCATTGTTGTTTACAACCATTGCAGCCTCTGCACCTGTTATCTCTCTTATCAAGTTTTCAACGTGGCTATGGCGGGAACCACGTTTTCCTTCCTTGGGGTCATATTCCAGAGTGGAGTAATGATCCGCAACTTCAGCCACTGCCTCCGCGGCTTTGACGCTGAGATTAGCTCTTCCCAGATTTGTATGCAAAACAACGCCGGTTCCATTAATAACCCGGCGCAGACTTTTTATCTTCAAAAAATTAAGGGCAGTCACCACTTCATCCACTACTGCTTCAAAAGCAACGCAAGACTCATCACATGATGCATCTCCTGCAAGAATGGCTTCCCTTCTTTTCTCCACTGCTGCTCTGACCGCACCCGCTATGACTTCACGCGGCAGTTCCTGTGAAAATTCCTGGATCTGCTGAGCGTTTAACAGGTCATCAATTCTCGGTAGTTTTCTAAGTAAATTACTGTCCATATTTTTCTCCATATTCTATTTTGGCGGGAGTATGTGGGAATCGAACCCACCCAAGAGGCTCCTAACCCCTCGCACTGGTTTTGAAGACCAGAGGGTACACCAGCACCCATCTACCCCCATATTTTACGCAAGGGGACCGACCCGGCCCCCTTGTGTTCATCAGTTTATTTTGTCAGCAATTCTAAAGCGTTCATTACGATCTCTCTCTGTCTTGCCAGTTCCTTTTCAGGAGGTAACTGAGGGTTACCTGTAGGATAAGGAATAGCCTGTGCGCCTGAGATTCTGGCAGCACCGACAGTAGCTGAAATCGGAGTTACTGTACAAATGTGAACTGCAGGGATTCCTGCCTTTTCTAACTGTTTAACTATTGTTGCACCGCAACGTGTACATGTTCCTCACGTACTTGTCAGGACAGCTGCCTGAACACCTGCAGCAAGCAGGTCCTCTGCCATTTCCTGACCGAATTTGGTTGCATCTGCAACAGAAGTTGAGTTTCCTGTTGTAGTCAGAAGGTATGGATATACTTCTCCAACAACTCCTTCTTTTTCTAACATTTTAAGAATTTTATACGGAGCTACACGGTCCGGGCTCTCGTTTGCATAAACCGGGTCGTAACCTGCGTGAACTGACTCGAATCCGGTGAGATCTTCCTTGCCTGCAAGGTCATACTTTTTCCAGAACTTAGCCGTAGCTGCATACATATGATCCGGATTTCCCAGAGGAACTATACCGCCTGTTGTGCAAAGTGCAATCTTTGTCTTTGACAGGTCAGCAACCGGAGCCGCAGGAGCAACCTTTTCGTACACAGAAATCTCGAGTTCTGTATCGTACGGTTCACCTTTCAGTTTCTTTACCAGCATTTCTGCTGCTCTCTGTGCACCGTTCTTTTCATGGAAAACGTTTACACGCTGTCCCTTCGGATAGTAATGCTCCTGCTTAGGAGTTCCCAGCTTTTCGCCGGATATTAATTTATTTACAAATCCTGTTATGAGAGGAATTGCTTTTCTGATAGTAGCGGCAGATTTGCCCACTTCCATAATGTAGCAATCAGCCTTATACATTTCTACACCAGGGTTTTCCCAGTAAAGACCGGTAACTGAAGGGATTCCGTATGTTCCCTGAACGAATTTGCATACTTCACAGCATGCGATACCGAAACGGCCTGCGTTGAAAGCCGGTCCTGCGATGAGGATGTCAGGCTTCCACTGTTCTACCTGTTCTTTAATGAATTCCAAGCAGACTTCCTTGTTTTCTACAAAGTAGTTATCTCCGCAGACGATGGTAGCTACGATTTCGCCGCCCTTGATTGACGGTGCAAATGCGTTGGCATTACCACGCTTTCCTTCTTCTACGAACGGAGTCTGATATGCGAATTCTTCTCCACCGATCTGTCCGAAGAACTGGTTGGTGTAAAACAAAATTCTTTTCATCTCAGCCATTTGAGCGTTTCTCCTTTCCTCAAAATTTATAAAGTAATGGCACCGAGCTTAGTATTGCCTTGTAAGTTATGGGATCCCATGATACCGTGGATTTCGAGGAGCAGACGTCCATCATCCTGAATGGATGTGATATTGCCGCCGCATACTCTCTCAACTTCCTTAAGGTTTCCGATGGTCTTTTCCATAGCCGGAAGCATAACAGTAGCATTGGAGTTGCCTGTTGAAACGATTGCGTTAGCTTCCTGAACAGAGTCTGGAAGTGATTCTGACATTCCGTCCACACCGGCATCTTCATTGGTTATAATAACAACCTTTACACCGTTCTGCTCAAGCTCCTGGCACACTATCATAAGGTCTGTAGTAGGATTTCCGAAACCTTCCTGAGATATGATTGCACCCTGAGCTCCCAGCATCTTTGCTTCTCTTACGGTAAGCATTCTGTCTCTGAACTTTTCTTTCAGTGTGGTCATCAGAGGATTTACCACGATGCCCATAAAGTTGATTTCTTTTCCGTGAAGTTTGAATAACTCTTCAATTACTGCGTTATTCTGGTGCATATAAGTGGTTGTCTTGGAACCAGGTGATACACAGTTACCGGAAATGATAGCTCCGTCCATTACTTCGAGAGGAGTAACCATCGTAGGAACCATTACCTTGGCATCTCTGCCGTAAAAGTAAGTGTCGTGAAGAAGTCCCTGCGCCATTACATTGTAGATGTATACAACTCTCGGCAGTTCAGGGTATTCATCATATTTTTCTCCGATGGATTTCCATTCGTAGTGTTCTGCTTCATATTCTGCTTCGAAGCCGTATGTAGCTACTTCCTTGGCAACTTTAATGCCTGCAAGTCTTACAACCTCTTCATGGTCATGCTGGTCGACATAATCCTGTTTCTCAATAATCATGACAAGATGACACAATTCGGAATACTTGGTGTACTGTGCTCCCGGTCCCATCATGTCGATTACGCCTTCCTGGAAACCTACAATAGGTCCGGTGCTTGTAACTGCCATTCCGGAAAGGGCTACAGTAATTCCTTCTCCCACTTCCTGCATGTCTTCTCTGAACAGGCCAGGGAAAGTTTCTCCGCCTTCCAGCTTGGCTCTAGGTTCAATAACATCCTTTACAGGGACAATTCTTACTGATTCTCCTGGTCTTGCAATGTCAAATGAAACGCTCTTTACCCTGCTGTCTTCCAGAACTAATTCTTCCAGTTTCTTTGGGTCCACATAAAGGCATCCGTTTTCAACTTTGCACTCTTCGCTGAACTGGATATCTTTAATTGCAACTTTTCTTAGTTCCAAATTCATGTTGGATATTTCCTTTCTTCATAGTTTTGGTGATGTTAAATGCTGCTTTGTTTTAGGTTTAATCGGCACAGCCGATTTTTCTATAATACGCATCAATACAATCACGCAAAATTCATGCCAAGTAAAATCACATTTTTGCAAGCTATTTGCAGAGTATTTTACAGATTGCACATCATATATATACCGTCTTGCGATAATTTTTCGTCGAAAGTCCGCCAATTTTTTGTCGTATATGGCATGTCTCCGGTATATCCGGTTTTATTTTAAGCTTACTTCTCTATGTCTTCAATACCCAGCTTCGACATTTTATACTTCAGCGTCTGTCGCGGTATTCCGAGAATTTCTCCGGCTTTTGTCTTATTACCCTTGGTTTTTGACAGCACTTTAAGTATCAGATCTCTTTCCACCTGCTCCACTACGCTCCGCAGATCATATCCGCCGTTTTTCAGTTCAGTCACAATGCTGTCTTCGCTGTCAGCAGCAGAATCGAAAGTTTTTCCGGAACCATTCATTTTGCCGTGCAGATAAACAGGAAGTTCACTGAACTGGAGAATATCCACCTTTGTCATGCTGATCATTGATTCAATAACATGTTTGAGCTCGCGCACGTTGCCTTCCCATTCGTATTCGAGGAAAAAGCTCCTGAGTTCCTCAGAGATACCCTTTACGTTCTTGCCGTAAACATCATTGAAATAATCTATATAGTTGTCAATGAGGTATTCAATATCATCTTTTCGTTCCCTTAAAGGCGGCAAATATATCATGTTGCCTGAAAGCCTGTAAAACAGGTCTTTTCTGAGAACCATCTTGTCAATAGCCTCCATTGGATCCACATTCATGGCTGCCACAATCTTTACGTTTACTTTCTTTTCTCTGTTGGCTCCTATCGGTCTGAATGTTCCCTCCTGAACTACGCGGAGCAGTTTGCCCTGTACATGGTAAGGCAGTGCGTTAAGCTCGTCCAGGAAAAAAATTCCTCCGTCAGCTTCTTCGAAAAGGCCCTTTTTATTTTCCGCACCTGTATATGACCCTTTGGTTGTTCCGAAAAGAATAGATTCAATCAGATTCTCCGGCACGGCAGCACAGTTTTGTATAATGGTCTTTTGCTTAGGGCTGGCAGCATAGTTTATCATTGCCTGAGCAAACATTTCCTTGCCTGTTCCTGTCTCTCCATAAATGAGCACAGGATTGTTGTTTAAAGCAAAGACTTTTGCCTTCTCAATGGCATCAAGCATACGATCGTTTATGGTAAGGATATCATCAAAACTTATCTTATCATTACTTTCTCTGTTTGGATGGAATTTTCCCTCCACCTTTATGCTCTTCAGATAGTCACTCTTACCCTGAATGTCACCTACCGTGGTCAGGTCCTTGGTCAGTTCCACCACTCCTACAACCTGTCCTTCGCGAAAAATAGGTATTGTCAGATTCTGAGTAACATAAACCCTGCCGTTTATATCCGCAAACTCCTGTGCGTCATTGAAAACTGTGGCTCCGGTTGACATAGTCTTCGCAATGGAGCTGTTATTTTTTCCTAGGGAAGGATACATTTCAAACAGATTTTTGTATTCCTTCAGGTCGGACTTGTTTCCCATACGCGGATCAAATCTGGAGTTGTAAATAATATCAAAATCTTTGTTAACTACAAGTACATAGTCAGCTTTTTTTAACATCAGTTCTTCTTTGGTTGCCATCTGTCTATCTCCTGTATTCTTCCATGCCGGTTTTCAGCAGCAGCAAATCGATATACTGCAGATCCGGCAATAAGCTGTCGTCATACTTCTTCATAAAGGTATTATTCAGGTATTTTTCGGTTTCAGAAATGCTGTCCTCTATTATTATCAGACTCTCTGTATCAAGTTCACAAGGCTCATCCGGCACTTCCAGAAAAACGGACTTGTACGGCGTCTCATGGGGCTTGATTCTGCCCATCATCGGATGCATTACAAGCCTGGCGCCAAGATGGATCAGATCTCTGGACGCCTTGAGAATGTCCTCCTGCCCAGCATCAGGTCTGAAGTCGATTTCCTCTTTAATGGAATTATTGGAAAATTCTATATTCACTTTTGGATTATTGGTTATTATTAATGTTTTCATACTTTAAATGGTACTATTTTCGACAGTAATTTGTCAAATATTATAGAAAATTTATATAACCGCCGTATTGTATTGTTTTATTTTAAGTTGTTTTATTTTTTGTTGCATGTATAATATTTCTATAAGAACAAGTAGGAGGTGTTGATTATGGCAGATATCAAACTGACAAGCCTGACCCAGAACGGCGGCTGAGCGGCCAAAGTAGAGCCTAGTGCCCTGTCACAAGTTTTGTGTCAGTTACCTAAATTCGATGACCCTAACCTTCTGGTCGGATTTGATACCAGCGATGATGCCGCCGTATACAAAATCGATGACAATACAGCTCTTATTCAGACTGTAGACATATTTCCGCCGGTTGTAGATGATCCATACCTTTATGGCCAGATTGCCGCAGCCAATTCTCTCAGCGATGTTTATGCCATGGGAGGAAAGCCAAAACTTGCTATGAACATTCTCTGCATGCCGGAGGACATGGAAAAGTCTGTGCTTCTGGATGTACTCCAGGGCGGCTACTCCAAGTGCAAGGAGGCTTCAGCCATAATATGCGGAGGTCATACAATTAAAGACAACGAGCCGAAGTACGGTCTGTGTGTAAGCGGTTTCGTACATCCAGACCATATCTTGAAGAACAGCAGTGCTGCAGAAGGCGATGTGCTGATCCTCACCAAAGCTCTTGGAACCGGCATACTCAATACCGCACTTAAGGCTGAGCTTATTACGGCTGAATCAGAGAAGGCATTGTGCGAATCCATGGCCACGCTTAACAAGACTGCCGCTGAAATCATGGCAGACTATCATGTAAGCGGCTGCACAGACGTTACCGGTTTCGGTCTCATGGGACATGCCCACGAGATGGCTTCAGGAAGCGACGTTACCATAGTTATCGAAAGCTCCCATCTTCCTCTTCTGCCTCAGGCCCTGGAAATGGCTGAAATGGGCATAGTTCCAAAAGGTGCCTATAACAACAGAAACTGGATCGGATGCAGCGTAGCCTCATCAAGAAAAGTTCCGCTGGCCGTTACGGATATAATGTTTGACCCTCAGACATCAGGAGGACTTCTCATAGCAGTTCCCGAAAAGGAAAGCCAGCAGCTGCTCAGGCGGCTCAAGGATTCCATCGCGGCAGCGGAAATTGTCGGTTATGTCAAAGCATTTGACGGCAAAAGCGTAAGGGTTGAATAGCTTATAACAAATTGGAGCTGCCTTCCGGCAGCTCCTTCTTTTTCATCTTTATCAGCAGTTTTCAAATACGAATTTCTTGTCTGTCAGTTCGATTCCGAAAGCTTCAGATGTATCCTTAAAGGTCAGATATCCCTTTACAAAATCAAGCCCGCAGCAGAGCTCATCGTTTTCCATAGCAGCCCGCTTCCAGCCCTTGTCGGCGATTTCCTTGATGAAACTGATAGTGGCGTTGGACAGCGCCGCAGAAGCTGAATTTGATACAGCACTCGGAAGATTGGCGATGCCTATGTGTCTGATGCCATCTACTTCGAAGAGTGGATTTTCATGAGTTGTGTACTGGCTGGTTTCAATAGCTCCGCCCGGTTCCGCATCAATGTCCACAATCAGGGAGCCCGGCTGCATCAGCTTAAGCATATCCTTTGAGATGATAGTCAGACCAGGGAACCACTTTACGCAGTTGAACACAATGTCTGCATCCTTAATTTCCTGTTCTACGTTAGCTCTGTTGGAGTAAAGAGTTCTGACTCCCGGCAGCTTGTTTGCCAGAACGTCCTCCAGCTTTCTAAGATCTGTATCCATCAGTACCACATCAGCATTAAGGCCCATGGCCAGTCTTGCAGCTGAAACGCCTACATTTCCTGCACCGAAAATAACAATTTTCATCGGTTTGATCCCGGGGCCTCCGCATACCAGCTTTCCTGCTCCTCCTGTAGTTGTAAAGGTATAGAAAACACCTGTAAGAAGTCCTACCTCGCCTGCCATTCTGCTCATAGGTTCCAACAGCACGAAATGTCCGTCCTTATCCATTACATCCTCATATGCAAAGGCTACGCATTTTGACTTGAGCAGTTCCTCTGTCTGGGGTCTTCTGTTTGCTGAATGGATATATGTAAAGAGGGTGTGTCTCTCCTCAAGAAGTCCGAATTCCTGTGGTAAAATTTCTTTTACTTTAATAATGAGCTCTGCTTCTTTGAACACAGTCTTTTCATCAGGAACAATTTCAGCTCCTGCTGCCTTATACATTTCATCAGCGAACCCCGCCGCAAGGCCGGCATCCTTCTCTACATAAACCTGATGTCCTGCATCTACAAGTTTCCTCACATTGGAAGGAATAATTGCAACTCTGAATTCATTTTCTTTAATTTCTTTTGGTAAACCGATTTTCATGGCATCCTCCTGTTTTTTGTTATACAATGTTATAATGCAACTGCCGTGCCACCTTTCTCTGAGCATTATTCCAATGCAGGCCCCTGTATTTTCAACATGTTTAGCCGTTTCCATCTAATAACGCAATCGCTTCCACCCGTCAAACGGGTGGTTCGCTCAGGGCTATAAGCCCTTGTTACCGACCCGCGTCTAAAGGCGCGGGCTTTCTCTTTGTTCAAGCCTTATTGTCATTACCTCTGTTGCTCGCCCCTTCAAGGGGTTACA
>JALFXR010000116.1 GCA_022787405.1 Bacillota bacterium | reverse complement strand
TACACTTATTACACCTATTTGTCAACTGAATTTTTTCCCTTTGAATGTACTGAAAAAAAGACATCAAAATCTTCCAAAAACCTCTTTACTTTATTGCATTAACGTGATATCTTATTAACGTGCGAAATTCCAAGGCACTATTTTCACTATTTTTACGAAAGGAACAAACAGGTCCTATGAAGTTTGATAATGGAATCAACCTGAAAAAAGAAGACATAAACATCCTCAGCCTTCGACATTTATACGAGCAGTACGGCTTTGTCCACTACAAGATGAATAAATTTGAAGAATATGATTTGTATGTCTCCAATAAGGATTTTCTGTCAGGTGATAATATAATTACATTTACGGACACCAACGGCAGGCTGCTGGCTCTGAAGCCGGATGTCACCCTGTCCATTGTGAAAAACTACCGGGATACGGTGGGCACGGTCCAGAAAGTTTATTACAACGAAAACA
Organism: Bacillota bacterium; assembly: GCA_022787405.1. Classification (GTDB taxonomy): domain Bacteria; phylum Bacillota; class Clostridia; order Peptostreptococcales; family Anaerovoracaceae; genus SUG1106. The sequence goes on along the minus strand of JALFXR010000116.1, from coordinate 12,867 downwards.
TTTACCGGCCGTCAAAAAGTACGAAAACCTATAAGGAACTCATGCAAATGGGCCTCGAGTGTATGGGAGATTTAAATCTCTATCATATAAGCGAGGTCCTTCTTCTTGCCGCTAAAAGCCTTGAAGCCCTGAGTGACAGATATATACTGGATCTTTCTCATATGGGAGTTATCAGAGGTTTTCTCGAAGAACTTAATCTTCAGCCCCGTCACGAAGAGCGTTTTCTCAGCCTTCTGCGGGAAAAGAACTGTCACGGCATACAGACGCTCTTTGACAGTCTTAAGATAGATGATGAGCTCAGAGAAAAAGCAATCGCCCTGGCATCGGCCTACGGAAACATGGATTCCGTGCTGAAGACGCTGGAAAGCATAAGCCTGAACGAAACCATGGACAGAGCCATAGATGAACTTTCCACAGTCTGCGGCGTTCTTGAAGAACAGGGCTTCGACAATGTGCATCTTGACTTTTCCATAGAGGGAGACATGGGATATTATAACGGTTTCCTCTTCCGCGGATACATAGAAGGGATTCCTACCGGCGTCCTTTCCGGCGGCCAGTACGATGAGCTCATGGAAAAAATGGGTAAAGCATCAGGCGCCATAGGCTTTGCCATAAACCTCAGCCTGCTGGAGGACTACGACACCAATGCAGACAGCTACGATACCGATATCCTGCTTCTTTATGACAGTTCAGCCTCGCCTGCAGCACTTATAGATGCTATTCAGGAGCTTGTTGAGCAGGGAAACACCGTACAAGCTCAGCAGGGAATTCCGGAGAAGCTGAGATACCGAAGACTGCTTGAATTTGATGGAGAAAGGATTAAGGAGGTAATCCATGACATCGGAGAATAAAAAAGGAAAGAAAATAATCAATGTCGCCCTTCCCAAAGGAAGACTTGGCGAAAAAGTCTACGATATATTCGAGGCTTCAGGCTTTCCCTGTCCTGAGATAAAGGAGGACAGCAGGAAGCTGATCTTTGAAAACGAAGATGCAGCCATCCGGTATTTCTGGGTGAAGCCCTCAGATGTGGCCATCTACGTCGAGCGAGGTGCTGCTGATATAGGAGTCGCGGGAAAGGATATTCTCCTTGAGTACCGTCCCGAGGTATACGAGCTTCTGGACCTCGGTATGGGAAAATGCAGAATGGCTGTGGCAGGACCTGCAGGCTTCAGAGACAACACAGGCAGAACCCTGAGAGTAGCCACCAAGTTCAGCAATATAGCCATGGAATACTATGCCGGCCAGTGTCGTGACATAGATATAATAAAGCTTCAGGGCTCCATAGAACTGGCCCCTATTCTCGGGCTTTCCGATGTAATCGTGGATATAGTGGAAACAGGAACCACTTTAAAGGAAAACAACCTCCAGGTTCTGGAGGAAATCGTTCCAATCAGCGCCCGGCTCATATCCAACAAGGCAAGCTTTAAGTTTAAAAATAAAGAAATCGAATCAATAGTAAAAAAGATACGGAGGAACATAAATAATGATTAAGATAATGAAATACGGCCAGGTGCCAAACAGTGAGATATTTGCAAGAGTCATTGAAAAGACAGATGTGGAGGATGTTGTTTCCGCCATACTGGCAGATGTAAAGGAAAACGGCGACGAGGCACTGCTGCGTTACTGCGAGAAATTTGACGGTATGAAAACAGAAGACGGCTTCTGTCTTGAAGTGAGCGATAAAGAATTTGACGAGGCCTTTGAGGCGGTAGGACAACGTTTTATTGAGGTTCTGGAGCGTTCAGCAGCTAACATCCGTACTTTCCACGAAAAACAGGTGAGAAACGGATTCATGATAAGCACAGGAGACCGCCCCGGCGTGGTCATGGGTCAGAAGGTTGTTCCCCTTGATAAAGCAGGCCTTTATGTTCCGGGAGGCACGGCAGCCTATCCTTCATCTGTGCTGATGAACGCTATACCTGCCAAAATAGCAGGAGTCAAAGAGATTGTAATGGTAACCCCGTCCAAGGGCGGAAAGGTTAATCCTGTAATTCTGGCCGCAGCAAAGATTGCCGGAGTCACCCGTATCTTCAAGGTTGGCGGTGCACAGGCAATTGCCGCTCTTGCCTTCGGTACGGAAACCATTCCAAAGGTAGACAAAATCACAGGGCCGGGAAATGCCTATGTGGCAGAGGCCAAGAAGCAGGTCTTCGGCAAAGTTGCTATCGACATGATTGCCGGACCGAGTGAAATCCTCGTAATAGCCGACGGTTCCTGCAACCCTGAATTCGTCGCCGCTGATATGCTCAGCCAGGCAGAACACGACAAGATGGCCAGCGCTGTCCTGGTAACCGACTCTCAGGATCTGGCTCTTGCCGTAAGCTGTGAACTTGAGCGCCAGATACCGTCTCTTCCAAGAGCAGAAATCGCAAGGGCTTCCATCGATGACTACGGCAAAATCATAGTGGCACCAAGCATTACCACGGCCATAGATATTGCCAACGAAATCGCTCCGGAACACCTTGAACTCTGTGTGGACAATCCTTTTGACTACCTGGATCAGATTCGTCACGCCGGTTCTGTTTTCCTGGGAAAGAACTGTCCGGAAGCTCTGGGTGACTACTATGCAGGTCCTAACCACACCCTTCCTACCAGCGGTACGGCCAGGTTCTCCAGCCCTCTTTCCGTGGATGATTTTGTCAAGAAATATCAGTACACCTACTACACCAATGATGCCCTCAGGGCAGCTGCAGAAGACGTGGCATACTTTGCTGAGGCAGAGGGCCTTTCGGCTCACGCCCGCAGCATAAGCGTAAGATGTACCGACAAGAAATATCCTCACTTCCCTCTCAGCATACACTAGAGAGTACACATGACTTAAAAAGGAGATTAACTATCTATGAGCAGATACCTTAATCCCGGGCTTGCAGGTCTGGAGAGTTATACTCCCGGCGAACAGCCCAGAGATATGAAATACATCAAACTTAATACAAACGAATCACCATATCCGCCTTCGCCGGAAGTCCTCTCAGCAGTAAACAGCGGCGAAGCTGAGCTGCTCAGGCTTTATCCCGATCCGGAAACCACAGTCCTAAAGGATGCCCTGGCAGCAAGATACGGTGTCAGCAGGGAGAACATCTTTCTCTCAAACGGTTCCGACGATATACTGAACTTCGCCTTCCTGGCTTTTGCAGCAGGTGGGCGCAAAGTATGGTTCCCCGATATCAGCTACGGCTTTTATCAGGTATTCGCAGACCTCTACGGAATTAACGCCGTTCAGGTTCCTCTCAGAGAAGATTTTACCGTTGACCCTTCCGATTACTGCAGTCTGCCTGACGTCGGCGGCCTCATATGCATTGCCAACCCCAATGCTCCTACAGGTCTGACCTTGAATTCCGGACAGATTGAGGACATCTTGAAGTCTAATATGGACAAGGTGGTTCTCATCGACGAGGCCTATGTGGATTTTGGAGCCGATTCGGCTCTGCCTCTTACGAAAAAATATGATAATCTGCTGGTTGTGCAGACTTTCAGCAAATCCCGCTCCATGGCAGGTGCGCGTCTGGGTTTTGCTGCTGCAGACTCTCAGCTCATTGAGGACCTGGACAAAATAAAGTATTCAACTAACCCTTACAATATCAACAGGCTTACCATGGCCGCCGGCGTAGCTGCTCTGAAATCAGACGGCTATTTCATGGATAACTGCCGCAGAATCATGGAAACCAGAGCCTACACAAAGTCGGAACTGGAAAAGCTGGGTTTTTCGGTTCTGCCCTCTGCCGCCAACTTCATCTTTGCGAAATCCGACCGCATTGACGGAGGCAGACTTTACAGAGAACTCAAATCCAAAGGCATCCTGATACGTCACTTTGACAAAGAAAGAATATCAGACTATAACCGCATTACCATAGGCACCCGTGAAGAAATGGAAGCCATGCTCGAAAAAATTAAAGAAATTTTAGAGGAGGATGACAATGAAAAATGCCGAAGCTAAGCGTTATGCAGAAATCACCAGAAATACTGCCGAAACACAGATAGCTCTGAAACTGAGCCTTGACGGCAGAGGAACATCCACTATAAACACCGGAGTAGGCTTCATGGACCATATGCTGACTCTGTTTGCCCGTCACGGCGGTTTCGACCTGGAAATCAGCTGCTGCGGAGACACCTTCATAGATGATCACCACAGCACTGAGGATATCGGCATCTGCCTGGGCACGGCCTTTGCCGAAGCTCTTGGAAACATAGGCGGTATCAACAGATACGGCAATATCATCCTTCCTATGGACGAAGCTCTTATCCTCTGCGCTGCAGATATCTCAGGACGCAGCCATCTGGAATACGGCCTTGAGATTCCTACTGAAAAAGTAGGCACCTTTGACACAGAACTTGTGGAGGAATTTTTCCTTGCCTTCGTCCGCAAGGCCGGAATCACCCTGCACCTGAGGCAGCTTTCCGGAACCAACTCACACCACGTAATTGAGGGAGCCTTCAAGGCTTTCGGCAGAACCATGAAGCAGGCCGCTGCCATTGACCCTTCTCTTGGCGGTCAGATTCCGTCCACGAAAGGAGTGCTGTAGATGATTGCCATCGTAGATTACGGCGTAGGAAATCTCTTTTCCCTCCAAAGCTCACTGAAATACATAGGAGCAGATGTGACTGTGACAGGAGATGCTTCGGAGCTGAGGGCAGCCGATAAGATTATTCTCCCCGGCGTAGGCGCCTTCGGAGATGCGGCTGATAAGCTCCGTTCCACAGGTCTTGACCGGGTGGTCACGACAGAGGCTGAAGGCGGCAAACCCCTTCTGGGCATCTGCCTGGGCATGCAGCTTTTGTTCGACATCGGCGAAGAATACGGAACTCACCGGGGTCTGGGGCTGATTCCCGGGCGGGTGGTTTCAATGAAAGGCACTGTACCTTGCTATTACAAGATACCTCACATCGGATGGAATCACCTGATTTTTCCCGAAAACCGAGGCGGCCTTTCTGCTTCTGAGAGGAGTCCGATTTTTAAATATATCGAAAACGGTGACTGCGTTTATTTCGTCCACTCCTTTTACGGAGCCGACTGTGATGAATCTGTCATCGCATACACGGAATACGGCAGTCTGCTCACTGCAGCAGTCCAGAAAGATAACGTCTACGGCTGCCAGTTTCATCCTGAAAAAAGCGGTGAAACAGGCCTTGCTATTCTTAAGGCATTTTGCCAATTATAGGAATTATAAAGAGTTTAAGGAGTAAAAATATGAAACTATTTCCTGCCATAGATATATATAACGGCTGTGCAGTACGACTCTATAAGGGAGACTACAGCCAGATGACCGTATACAGCGACAACCCTCCCCTTTTCGCTGCCGAATTTGCGGCGGCAGGTGCCGGTTGTCTCCATCTGGTTGATCTGGAAGGCGCCAAGCTGGGCACCACACCCAATCTGGAAACCATAAAAAACATTATCAGTGAGACCAGCATGTACACGGAGCTGGGAGGCGGAATCCGGTCCCTTGAAACCATCGAGACTTATCTTAATATCGGAGTTAACCGTCTCATACTGGGAACCGCTGCTATTACAGAGCCTGGCTTTGTGGAAAAGGCCATAAAGGAATTCGGACGCGATGCCATTGCCGTAGGCGTTGACATCCGCGACGGTCTGGTTGCCATTAAAGGCTGGACTGAGGTTACGGAAACAACCTGTGATGACTTCTGCAGATCCATGGAGGACGTCGGCGTGAAGACTATCATATGCACCGATATTTCAAGGGACGGAGCCATGAAAGGTACCAACAGACAGCTTTACAGCGACCTGTCACAGAAATTCAGCCTTGATATTATGGCTTCCGGCGGAGTTTCCACCCTTGAAGATATAAAGGCTCTGGCAGATATGAACATTTACGGGGCTATTCTCGGCAAAGCCCTTTATACCGGAGCAATAGACCTTGCAGATGCTCTCAAAATTGTAAAGGAGGACAAGGCATGATTACAAAACGAATTATCCCCTGCCTCGACGTGAAAAACGGCCGTGTCGTAAAAGGCGTAAACTTTCAGGGACTTGCCGATGTATCCTCACCTGTTGAACTGGGCAGATATTATTCCGACAACGGTGCAGACGAACTGGTCTTTTACGATATCACCGCCTCTGCAGAAGGACGGGCGCTCTTCACAGATATTCTCACGGAGGTTGCCCGAACCATATTCATCCCTCTCACCGTAGGCGGCGGAATCAATACAGTTGACGATTTTGACCGTGTACTCAAGTGCGGAGCAGACAAAGTCAGCGTAAATTCAGGTGCCATAAAAAACCCTCGTCTCATTCTTGATGCGGCAAAAAAATACGGCGACCAGTGCGTAGTGCTTTCAGTAGATGCAAAGCGTGTTGACGGCAGATACTGTGTCTTCGCCAAAGGAGGCAGAGAAAACACAGGTATGGACGCTCTTGAATGGATAAAGAAAGGTATATCCATGGGTGCCGGTGAAATTGTTCTCAACAGCATAGACACCGACGGTGTCAAGGGCGGCTTCGACCTGGAAATGCTTCAGGCGGTCTGTGACATTTCACCTGTTCCTGTAATAGCTTCCGGCGGTGCCGGCTGCATAGACCATTTTACAGAGCTTTTCAAAACTATTCCGCAGGTGGACGCAGGCCTGGCGGCCTCAATCTTCCACTTCGGAGAAGTCAAAATCTCAGACCTTAAAGACGAACTGAAAAGGCAAGGAATTAACGTAAGGTAAAACGCAAGATATAACGCAAAATAAGGAGAAACGACATGTTGACAATAGATCAGTTAAAATTTGACGATAAGGGACTCATACCTGCCATAGTGGTGGACTACAGCAGTAAAAAAGTCCTTACTCTGGCATATATGAATGAGGAAAGCCTTAAGATTTCTATGGAAAAAGGTCTCACCTGCTTCTGGAGCCGCTCCCGTCAGGAACTCTGGCTCAAAGGCGATACATCCGGCAATTACCAGCACATCTACAGCATTGAAGCCGACTGCGACAGAGACGCTCTGGTAGTGACCGTTACCAAGGACGGTCCTGCCTGCCATCTGGGCACAGACTCCTGCTTCAATGACCTTCTCTATCTGAATCCTGCAAATGCCGGCTTCACCATGGAAAGCCTCATGGAACTCATCGAAGGCCGCCGCACGGAGAAGAAGGAAGGCTCCTACACAACCTACCTCTTCGAAAAGGGTCTGGACAAAATTCTCAAGAAGGTGGGCGAGGAATCCACCGAGGTCATCATCGCTGCAAAGGCTGAAGATAAGGCTGAGACCATCTACGAAATCTCAGACCTCGTGTACCATGTAATGGTTCTCATGATTCAGGCCGGAATCAGTCTGGATGATATCAAAGCCGAGCTGGCTTCACGCCACGTTATCGATCACAAGGTAAAACAGGAAAAGATGACTGAATAATAATTACAGGGGCTGCTGCCCCTTTTTGAATTTAAAGATTGATGTTGTATAAAAATCAAAGGAACCGACTTTTATACAACATCACACCTTTTTCAGATCCCATTCAAGGTCCAATGTAGTCGTAATGTTGTAAAAATTCTCGTTTTAGGTCATATTATACAACGCCATGATTAAACTTTAAAAGCCCGCACCGAATACACAGTGTGTTAGCTTAACGAAGCTTGCAAGATTCTTTCAGTTTCCGCTATGTCAGCTTTTCTATTATATTTTCTTTCATCTTTTACCCCCCCACTAAATGCTGCATTCTGCTTTAAACCTGCTTATGCTTGTACTTCTATTATAGCTTCTGATACCCTGCTCTTCAACACAAACCTTTGAGAGGAGGACACCTATCCGATTTTACGCCAGACAATTCATGATTACGGTAATCATCATTTCCTTTTCTTCGGGTCTTGATTCTGCAATCATAATGGTGAGGGCCACCAGTGTAAAGTCATCAATCAGCTTCTCTCCATCTGCAAACAGCACCCCGTTCCTGTCGAGGAAGTAAAGGAACATGGTCGCCGCGATCCGCTTGTTGCCATCAAGAAAGCTGTGGTTTTTTGTGATAAAGTAAAGCAGATGTGCTGCTTTCTCTTCGAGGCTTGGGTACAGTTCTTTGCCGTCGAAAGACTGATAGATATTGCCGATACTGCCTCGGAATGAGTCGTCTTTCTCTCTGCCGAATAAATCTGATTCATCGCCGAATCGCATATGAGAAATAACATCCATACACTCCTCATAGGAAAGCACGTATGTCGCATCGTTACCCTTCGGCCGATTCATACTCTGATGGTCGTAGGAATCAAGAAGTTCAAGTGCCGCGCTGTACTTCTCAATTACTGTCAGCACCTGCCTGCTGTCCAGAGTGTTTTCAGTCCGTTTCATAATCTTTATAACTTCACCCAGCTGGGCAATGCGTTTGTCGTTTACTGCATATCCCTGCAGTATGTACTGTTTAAGGACGGAATTTGCCCATCTGCGGAACTCGACTCCGCGTTTGGATTTGACACGATAACCGACAGAGATGATGACGTCTAGTGTATAATACGGTACTAGCTGCTTAACACCTTCAACACGCATTTTTTGCGTGTTGTTATTTTTATCAACAAAACGCGCAAGTACGCTGCGGATTCACCGCATTCATCCTTGCACGCTCATGCCCGTGTATAGCCCGGCCGGATAAAGCCTATAAACATTATACTACTTTTCCTCAAGGTTTTCCACTACTAAAAAAGACAGCCGAAGCTGTCTTTTGGCTCATATGCGATTGTTAGATAAACGGGAAGTTATGGGTTTCTTTACATAGCGAAAATCTCAAGTTTCCTTCTCTGCATCCTTACTTTTATACTCATTCCATTTTCCACCATATATATGATTTTCTACATAAGCCATCATGCGATTATTCAATACTGCATAATATAAAACAGCAAGTAGCCCTCCTGTTGTTCCAATTAAATATGTTTCAGCACCTTGTACTTTTAATGCAATCATTAAGACTATCCATGCTACTGTACAGGCAATAATTGTTGACAAATGCTCTTTTCTCCATTTCTTCTTAAAAAATATCTGTTTTTCCTTCAGGTCAAAAGTGCTTGCCCTCAAAGATTCCTTAATGTTCGTTTCTGCCATCTCTTTATACTCCTCCGTGGATAATTTTTTACCACTTAGAAGTTCGTTAATAGTCATGTTATACATATTACTAAGCTCTTCTAACATCTCAACAGGTGGCATATAATTTCCTGTCTCCCAACGAGAGATTGTTTTATTCGTTACCCCTAGCTTTTCTCCCAAATCTGCTTGTGTTAAGTTATGTTCTTTTCGAAGCTCTGCCAGAAAGCTTCCCATCTTTGCCATATTCATTTAATCGCCTCCGCTTACGTGATGGCTTTAATTCTACATCATAGACCGCAAAATGTCTTTACCATAAACAGAGAATGTTCTAAAAACCAATAAAATCAATCCCTATTTGTACATCACTTTCAACATCGAGCAAAGTCCTTCATTCAATTTTGCATAATTACGTCCAATACTGATTTGTTCGGTAATGGATGAGCTTGCTTTGATGCCTTCAAATCTGTCGGTCACCCACGTAACCTGTCTGGATGTTGTATTCCCATGTAGCAATATTAAAGGTTTGCCCTCTCCTGTTTCTTCATAAAAAAACTATTTCCTTCGTAGTCGAGGTAACTCGTTGATTATTCTCCCTCCTCACCCCTAAAACTTCAGGATCTTTTTTGCAATATACCGAGCCGGACGATAAATCGGTCCCTCCAGTTCTTTTCTGACTTTCTTAAGTTCCTCTCTGATTGCTATATTCTGAGGACAATGTCCTTCGCATTTTCCGCATCCGATGCATAAAGACGCCTGATGATTATGGGTTCTTTGAATATAATGAAATTGCGAGTTTATTCCGCCTTCTATGCCGGACTTTTTATCGTTGTAACAGGTAAAGCACAGAGGAATATCTACACCTCGCGGGCATGGCATACAATAACCGCAGCCCGTACATGGCACCGTATCTTTGCCGAGAATTATTTTGCAGACCTGTTCATAAAATGCAAGGTCGGCCGGTGTAAGCTCTTCTGCCTTTGCTTCAGAAGCAATCCTTATATTTTCCTTTACCATGTCCATAGAATTCATACCCGATAATACAGTAACAACCGCCGGATGATTCCACACCCATCGCAGTGCCCATTCTGCGGGTGAGCGTTTTACAGAAGCATTTTCCCATACTTTCATTGCTTCTTTCGGCAGCTTGTTCACCAGTTTTCCACCGCGCAAAGGCTCCATGATCATGACCGGCAGCCCTTTGGACGCCGCATATTCCAAGCCGCTTTTTCCGGCCTGATTATTCTCATCCAGATAGTTAAACTGAATCATGCAGAAATCCCAGTCATAAATATCTATCAGATCCTTAAATTCCTGCAATCCGCCATGATACGAAAACCCGATATTTCTTATCTGCCCGTTTTTCTTTTTCTCATTTATGAAATCAAGGATGCCAAGATTACATACCCGCTCCCACTCTCCCACATTTGAAAGCATATGCATAAGGTAGTAATCGATATAATCTGTCTGCAGGCGTTTTAACTGTGTTTGAAACATCTTATCAAAATCATCCGGTTTGCTGATCAGATAAGTCGGCATTTTAGTTGCGATGAAAACTTTACCCCGATATCCTAATGCTGCCAGCGCTTTCCCCAGACGCTCCTCGTTGTTGGGATATGCATAGGCAGTATCAAAGTAATTCACGCCATATTCTATGGCATAAGCTATCTGTTTTTCGACTTCCCTGTCGTCCCGGTCAAAACGCATACAGCCAAACCCAAGCTGGGAAAGCTGTTCTTTGTTTCGCGGATTAGTTCTATATATCATTGCTTTAAGCCCTCCAGTCTGAGATTATTGAGAATGCTGACTCGATCTATGGCTATTTTTCTTTAGAGGCAAGAGATGTTATATCCGGAGCAGTAATGTCCTCTCCCACCAGATCGATTATTTTTTTGAATCCATCCCTTTGCTTCATCGTACTTCCCAAAGAAGTAACAACAGCAGTTATTTTTTCTTTTCCCACCTTGTCCACAAATGTCTTCACTCCCGGAGGCATAGTTCCTGCCCAGAGAGGAAACACGACAATAATTTCGTCATCAGCATCCGGTTCAATATAGTCTACCGGTATGGTTTTTCCGCTGAGAGCCATTGCCCCGGCTTTAATATAATTTACTTTTCCACTCCAGTTTCTGTGATCATCAATTATCCTTGCCTCAGTATTGCAGTGTGATGCCATCTCTTCGGCAATTGCCTTGCTCTTTCCGGTGCGTGAAAAATAATATACCTGCATTTATATGCCTCCTAGTATTTCTATCTGTGGTTCTATTATAACCCTCGTGACAGTTTTCGTAAACAAAAACTATTGGGCATTTCATATCTTGATTGTTTATATGTGGGGATGATATAATGTAATTTGGTGTATTATACAAAGTTTTGGCTTTTGTAACAGGGTATGGTTTTTCCTGCAATAGCCGAGAAATGTGACAATGAAAGGCAAGGCGCGAACAGAATGAAAAAGAAAAAAATTTGTTTACTGCTGGTTCTCACTATGGTTGTAACGCTGTTTGCAGGTTGTGGTGCAAACAATACCGCAGAAGAAGATTCGGACGCAATCACCGTGTATTTGTGGACCACTGCAATGTATGAAAAATACGCACCCTATATTCAGTCCCAGCTTCCGGATATAAATATCCAGTTTGTGGTGGGCAACAATGATCTTGATTTCTACAAATTCATAAATGAGAACGGAGAATTGCCGGATATCATCACCTGCTGCCGTTTTTCTCTGCATGATGCTGCACCTCTTAAGGACAGTCTCATGGATCTGTCCACTACCTCTGAAGCCGGTGCCATATATGATGCCTATCTCACCAGCTTTACCAACGAGGATGGCAGTGTCAACTGGCTGCCGATGTGCGCCGATGTGCACGGGTTTATTACTAATAAGGCGCTGTTTGATAAATACAATATTCCCCTGCCTACGGATTACGAAAGCTTCGTCTCCGCATGCCGGGCCTTTGAAGATGTAGGCATCCGAGGCTATGTCGGCGATTATGCCTATGACTATACCTGTATGGAAACCCTGCAGGGTCTGTCCATTCCGGAGCTTACTTCCATGGAAGGAGTTAAGTGGCGTACAGCATATTCAGATCCTGCAAGTACGGATCGTGTCGGACTGGATGATGCCGTATGGCCAGGTGTCTTTGAGCAGATGGAACAGTTCATCCAGGATGTGAACCTGACCCCTGAGGTTTTGGAATATGGCTACGATGTTCCGGTAAATATGTTTGCAAATGGCGAGGCAGCCATGATCAGCGGCAGTTCTGCAAGGGTATCGGAGTTTAGAAACCAGGGAATTGATACTGTGATCCTACCATACTTTGGCCAGAATGGCGAGCAGTGGCTGATGACCACTCCTTATTTACAGGTAGCGTTGAACCGTAATCTGGAAAAGGATGAATCACGCCGGGAGAAGGCGATGAAGGTCCTGGATGTGATGATTTCCGAGGAAGGGCAGACGATACTTCCTACCGGCCAGGATGTGCTCAGCTACAGTCAGGATGTCGGCATCCATCTTACAGATTGTCTGGAAAACCTGAGGACGCTGATCGAGCAGAACCACATGTATATCCGTATCGCCTCCAATGACTTTTTTGCGGTGTCCCAGGATGTTGTTTCCAAGATGATCCGGGGAGAATACGATGCGAAGCAGGCGTATGAGTCTTTTGACGCACAGCTGAGGCAGCCCAAGGATAACACAGCCGAAACCGTGCTGACTCTGGAACAGGGGTATTCTAATATCTTTCATAAGAAAGGCGGCAACGAGTCTTTTTCCGCCATGGCAAACACCCTGCGCGGTGTCTACGACAGCGATGTACTGATCGCGCCGTCCTACAGCTTTACGGGTTCTGTCATGAAGGCAGAT
>JALFXR010000243.1 GCA_022787405.1 Bacillota bacterium | reverse complement strand
CCGTCTTCGCCGTAAAGCTTCAGCGCGGCATTACGGGCGATATAGTTAAGCTCATTATGGTCATTTATCACTGCAGGGTGCATATGCCTTATTTCAATCTCAGCCGTACATCCGTAAGCAGCTGCCGTGTTGGAAACTATCGCCGTCAGTTCTTCCTTCAGCTTGTTTCTGAGCTCATTGGAAAAGGTCCTTATAGTACCTTCCAGTTCCGTATCCCCGCATATGGTGTTATACATATTGCCGCCGTGGAATTTTCCTACTGTCAGTACCAGAGGATTTAGCGGGTCGTTTTCTCTGCTGACGAAGCTCTGAAGTGCCATTACTACTGCTGAAGCGGCTACTATGGCGTCATGTCCCAGATGGGGGGCGGCACCATGGGCCTTCAGCCCCTTTATCTTTATGGTGAAATTATCCGTGGATGCCATTCTTCTGCCTCCGTCTACGCACAGGTACGGAGCCTCCAGTGTTCCCCAGGTATGCAGGCCGAACACCGCATCTACATCATCCAGTATGCCGTGGTCGATATAGTATTTTGAGCCTCTGGCCGTCTCCTCTCCGGACTGGAAAATGAATTTTACCCTGCCGCGTAGGGTTCCGAATACCGAAGGTTCCATAAGTATCTTCGCTGCGCCCAGCAGCATGGCGATGTGGGTATCGTGACCGCAGGCGTGCATAACGCCCGGGTTTTTTGAGGCAAAACTGAGCCCGGTGCACTCCTGAATAGGCAGACCATCTATATCTGCTCTCAGCAAAATGGTTTTTCCCGGACGACCTGTGTCCAGCATGGCTGTCAAACCGGGGTAGTCTTCAAATGTCCTGATTTCAAGGTATGATGAAACACCTTCCTCTGATGCTATGGTTTCCATGTCGGATCTGATGGCTTCTGTAGTATCATATTCCTTCAGACTAAGCTCCGGGTGCTGATGATAATATCTTCTTCTTTCTATTATGTAATTTCTGTTTTTTTCTGCAAGTTCTCTGATATCCATTGGTGGTCCTCATATTAATATAAATTGGTTCTTACTTTTTCATTATATCTCTTCCGTGGTTTTTATACAAGATGCACCGTTATCCGGTAAAAGCTGCATAAAATTTTACTAAAAAAACTAAATATTACTTTAAACGTCATTATTTCTGGTATAATCTATCATCAGACTTGGTCTGGTATTTAAGGTTACAAGCTTGTAAAAATAAAAAAGAAATGAGGCATAATCCATAATGAAAAGAGAATTTCTAGGTGAATTTATAGGCACTTTCATGCGGGTGTTCGGCATTTTCTCACTTACTGAAGGCTGCAATGCGGGCAAACCAAGCCTGCTGTGGCGCGCTGCAGAGGTATTAATCGAAGTTAATTGGGGCCTCAGTTAAACAGGGGGGTACTCGCTAGGGTAACGAAGGAAAGTAGAACTTCATACATTTTCTGCTTGCGAAAGGTCTATACTGGTTTTTATACATTTTTGTCCCCCGAAACGCTCTATGCCACAAAAAAGGTTAAAATGAGACACAGGTAACTCTCGAATCGCTTCGATTCACATTTTGATGGCTTTATAGCTATAGAATATCGCCCATATATGTCAATATTTTGAATATATTGGATTATTTTGCTAGGAGGCTTTGGGCACTGTGTCTCACCTCGGGCTTATTTTCAATGTTTGCGAGTTTGGTGAGACATTTTTGCATAAAACAATAAATCGTTGGCCAGTAAAATGGCTTCGGGCCGAAACCCCAGCGAGTGACCTGAATAAAAACTGCAAAACTCCAATTAACTTCGGATACCCAGAAAATCCCGTGTGATCATATAACAAACGGGATTTTCTATACAAAAAACGCCTCCGGCACATGCCGAAAGCGTCTGAATATTCGTGGTTGCGGGGGCCGGATTTGAACCGACGACCTCCGGGTTATGAGCCCGACGAGCTACCAACTGCTCTACCCCGCGATATCTCTCATATATATTATATGAATAAAAATAGGGCTTATGCCCAAACCTTCATGCCAAAACTATAGATGGTGCCGGAGACCGGGGTCGAACCGGTACGATCGGTAAGGATCGCAGGATTTTAAGTCCTGTGCGTCTGCCAATTCCGCCACTCCGGCATTCTTTGGGCCTGATTAAATTTTGGCTCCGGGGGAGGGGCTCGAACCCTCGACCTTGCGGTTAACAGCCGCCTGCTCCACCATTGAGCTACCCCGGAACGCCTTATTCATCGGTCTTATCACCGCCGACAACAATAAAGATTATAACCTAAGAGGGGCATCATGTCAACCCCTCTTTCGCATTATTTTCTATTTTTTTGCCCAAAAATTCAGAAAAATATTCACATCCCCGCCAGCTAGTTGAGTTTGGTGTCCTCACGTCTCAGAAGTTCAGCGTCAGCTCTGTCCTTTCTGGCGTTTTCCTGTACTATCTCAAGCTTTTTGCGATACTTGGATGCCTTTTCCTCATCGCCGAGTTTTTCATAAATATGTATCAGTTCTTTCATTGCCTCTGCATTGCTCGGTGAAAATCTGAGGACCTCGATAAAGCATGCTGCCGCTTCTTCATCGCGCTCCAGGCCTTCGTAAGCGGCGCCAAGGTAGTACCACAGCGGCCACCATGAAGCATATTCTCCATCTGTATATGGTGAAAGGGCGGCTATTCCTTCCTCGAATTTGCCGGAAAGAACCAGATTATATCCCTTTTCTATTTTTACCGGCTGCTCCAGCTGGGCCAGCCTTCCTGCGATTTCCTTTTTAAGCTCTTCATCGGTGCTCAGCTTCATGAACTCATCCCATGTAAGCTTGGCTTTGATGTACAGTCCCAGATTCACATAGCCATAACCCAGGAAATAAAAGGCTTCTGCCAGCTGAGGATCCTTAATCGTTGCGATTTCGAAGGCCTCCAGTGACTCAGCCTTGTAGCGTCCTACCATTTCTTCTTCCTCACATGCCTCATAGGCATCCTTACAGGCTCTGCCGTAGCAGTAATATGCGTTGGCATTTTCAGGGTCAATCTGCATGGCAGCTCTGAACTGTATGCAGGCGTACTCAAAGTCGTTTCTGGCAGCGCCCTCCACGCCGTCAGCTATCAGACCTTCTGCGAAGCGTTTGTCAAAGGTGCGCAGAATATATGATATATAGTTTTCTTTATACTGGAATCCCGGGTCACAGCCTATGACAAAAGCCATATTTCTAGCAATAGCCAGCGTTGATATGCTGTTAAGTTCTTCCTTTCTGATAGGCACCGGTACTCCTGTCATGATGTCGGCAATGCCTGCTTTTTTCAGGTATCCATCCGAAAGCTCGTCAAAAACCATTTCCGAAAGATGAGGTACCAGATACTGTCCTATCCTGTCCCTTTGTTCAAAACCCATATTCAATGAATCCATGTCATCATTCACTCTACCGGGCCAATGCCCAGCCCTTTCTCAAAAATCTTTTAAATATCTCCGGGTTTGTACTTTTTTCCATGTCAGTCTCCAGCAGCTGGCGAGTCCTTTCTTTAAGGTTCTCACCACAGCCCGCTCCTTCCAGCTCTCCGGCAAACTCCAGCAGAATTCTGTACTGGTCTTCTTTTTTGCGTTCTCTGTGCTGATATCCTCTTTCGTAATAGAAATCAGCCAGCTTCTCGTAGAACCCGAAGGCCCCCTTATCCACAGCACCAATAAGAAAATCCAGCGTATCTCCGAAACCGCCCCTGTTATAGTATATGTCCACCATGTTTTCAATCATCTTGAGCCGCACCAGTTCCTCGGCTTTTATGTAGTCAGTGGAAATCACCTCATAGGGAGCATGGCTGCGGTATTTTATACCATGGGCCTCCAGCTGTCCATATATGGGTGTGCCGGCCAGAACCTTGAGAAATCCAAGCTGCAGCATGTCTGCCTTCAGGTCATATACCTTGTCAAAGGATCGTGCAAAAATCTCGTAGCTTTCATAGGGCAGCCCGGCTATCAGATCCACATGGGTGTGAATATTCCCCAGCTTTATTAGTCTTTCCGTGTTATAAAGCACCGGATATACGTTTTCCTTGCGTCCTATGGCAGCCAGAGTGGCCGGGTTGGCCGACTGTATGCCGATTTCCATCTGGAAAAGTCCCCTGCGCGCTTTTGACAGCAAACGAAGCGTTTCATCGTCCAGCAGATCTGCACATATCTCAAAGTGGAAGTTGGTCACTCCGTTGTCGTTGTCTATGAGGTACTTGAAGATCTCATAAGCCCTCTGCGGCCTGCAGTTAAAAGTCCTGTCGATGAACTTCACCTGAGCAGGCTTTTTGTAGAGAAAATATCCCAGTTCACTCTTGACTCTGTCCATATCCAGAAATCGCACAGAGGTCTCTGCAGCAGAAAGGCAATAGGAGCATCTGAAAGGGCAGCCTCTGGACGACTCATAGTAGACAACCCTGTCCTCCTCACAGTCCAGCACTGAGTAAGGGAAAGGAATCATGTTGAAATCCATTGGCTCCAGAAGGCCGTTTACATAGATTTTTCCTTCCTGGCGGTAAATCAGTCCCGGCACTGTGTCAAAACGCCTGTCGGGGCTTTCCAGTACCTGACAGAGCCTGTAGAAAGAGTATTCACCCTCGCCGCAGAGCACAAAATCCGCCCAGGGGTTTTCCCTCATAAATTCAGGTCCGCAGTAGCTGACCTCCGGCCCGCCCACCAGTATCTTCATCTCCGGCCGGGCCTCCCTGACATCCCTGGCCAGCACCTTGATCTGCTCAATATTCCATATGTAACAGGAAAAGCAAACCATATCATAGTTTGCTCTTACCAGTTCCGAGAAAATGTATCCCGGGTCGTTATTTATCGTAAATTCGCGCACATCAACATGGCTGTTTTCTCCTGCCACCACTGTGTAGAGATATTTCAGCGCAAGATTGGAGTGCACATATTTGGAATTCAATGTAGTGAGTAAAATTTTCATTACAGCATTCTGAACCTTTCATCCTTAAGCAGCCCTCTGTCCTCCATGCATCTCTTAAGTGACTTTATCATGGATTCGTTGTCCATAGGCAGATTGCCGCGGAGAGAAACATAGTTTGATGCATGATTGCTCCTGAAAACGCAAGGTTTGGACGGTCGAGCATACTGCAGCATGAGACATGTCTCCGCCAGAACCTCCTCGGCAGTCAGCAGCTTGAACTTGCCTTCTCTATAGTCTTCCAGCAGCGGTGCAGGCGGCTGCAGCATAAGGGTAAGCAGGCTGACATAGGAAGCATTCATCTCGGCTATCATCTTACCGGTTTCTATGGCATGCTCCTCCCAGTCATCAGGACCTGCAAGGCCGCTGATAAAGGTTACGGATGTCTTAATGCCCGCATTTTCCAGTTTCTGAACACCCTGTATCAGTTCTTCTCTTGTTTCACCCTTTTTCACTCTCTCCAGAATCTTCTGACTTCCCGATTCTGCTCCGATATAGACCATTTCCAGACCGTGCTCGCGAAGTTCTCTCAGTTCATCATCAGTCTTTCTGAGAGCATCGGTGGCTCTGCCGTAAGTGGTGACTCTTTCGCATTCAGGAAAGTTCTCCTTGATATAGTCCAGAATAACCAGCAGCTTATGGTTAGCCAGACACAGGGCATCACCGTCACAGAGGAATATTCTCTCCACTCTGTTGTAATGGCTTCTTGCCCATGCCAGATCCTCCAGCACCTCTTCAGGCTTGCGAACCTTGAACTGCTTGGCTTTATACATGTTGCAGAAGGTGCACTTGTTGTGGGAACAGCCTATTGTCACCTGCACCAGCAGGCTGTAGGCCTCACTTGGAGGTCTGTATATATCGCCTACATATCGCATATATTATTCTCCTTTTTACTTGCTACATTCTTTCAGGGGCTTCCATACCAAGCAGTGCCAATCCGTTCTTGATGGCAGTCTTGGCTGCAATTACCAGAGCCAGCTTAGCTGCTTTTTCTTCCTCGTCATCTACCAGAATATGCTCATCGTGATAGAATCTGTTGAAGCTCTGGGCGATATCCACTATGTGTCTTGTCACGATGGACGGCTCGAACTTCTCACCTGCCTCGACAACTACCTGAGGAAGTCTGTAGAGAAGCTTAGCCAGTGCGAAGGAACTTTCCCCTGTCAGATACTTGGCATTCACTCCCGCAAGGCCCTTTTCCATAGCCTTCTTGACCGCTTCCTCGCCTGCGTTTCTCAGAACGCTGGCGCATCTTGCGTAGGTGTACTGAACGTAAGGGCCTGTCTCGCCGTTGAAGTCGAGAACCTTGCTCCAGGAAAATACATAATCCTTGATTCTGTTATTTGAAAGCTCGTTAAAGATAACTGCGCCAATACCTACCTGGCGTGCAGTCTCATCAATGTTGTCGGTGTTTACGCCCTTTTCTCTGATGATTTCCTTGGTCTGCTCTACAGCTCTGTTAAGAACATCCTCCAGGAAAACGACTCTGCCGTGTCTTGTAGACATGGTTCCGTCTTCAAGGCTTACAAGGCCGAAAGGAACGTGCACGCAGTCTCTTGCCCATTCATAGCCCATGAGTTCCAGAATCTGTATCCACTGCTGGAAGTGCAGGTTCTGCTGTGAAGCGACAACGTAAATATTCTTGTAGAAATCGTAGGTTTCCTTTCTGTATACGGCTGCCGCAATGTCTCTGGTGATGTAAAGGGTGGAGCCGTCGGACTTGGTGATGAGCGCAACTCCCAGACCGTATTTTTCAAGGTCTACGATGTGTGCGCCTCTGGATTCCTCCAGAAGTCCCTTTTCCTCCAGTTCCTTTACGAAGCGAGGCATCTTGTCTGAATAGAAGCTTTCACCGTTATAGGAATCGAATTCGATGCCCAGCATTTTATATACTCTGTTGAATTCCTTAAGGCTCTCATCTCTGAACCACTGCCACAGCTCTACCTCCTCAGGTTCACCGTGCTCAAGCTTGGTGAAGATTTCTCTTGCTTCATCGTCCAGTTCAGGATGGGTTTCAACCTCTTCGTGGAATTTTGTATAATATCCGAGAAGTGTCTTGATAGGCTCGTTTATTACATCTTCCTTATTTCCCCAGTGTCTGTACGCGCAGATCATCTTGCCGAACTGAGTTCCGTAGTCGCCCAGATGGTTGATTCTGATTACATTGTATCCCAGGGCATCGTATATTTTATAGATTGAGTTTCCGATAACGGTACTTCTGATATGTCCGATGTGGAAAGGTTTTGCAATGTTAGGTGATGAGTATTCGACGATTACAGTCTTGCCGCCGCCTATATCACTTCTGCCGAAGCCGTCGCCTTTTTCCAGCACGTCTTCAACTACATCCTTTACGAATTCTTCCTTGGAAATGAACATATTCACATATGCATTTACCTGCTCAACTTTTTCAAAAATTTCGTTGTCTGCAATTTTTTCCGCAATGTTCTTTGCAATCAGAGGCGGGGCTTTTCTCATTACCTTTGCAAGCTTGAAGCATGGGAATGCATAATCTCCCATCTTTGAGTCCTGCGGTACCTCTATCATACCCTGAATCTCAGAAAGCTCTAAATCAGTAACTTCAGCTGCTATAAGCTTAGCAATTTCCTCTTTAAAATTTACCATTTTATCTTCTCCTTCTCAGTTATTGTTTCTATTCCCAGTCTTCTCAGCATTCCCGCAAAGACTCCGTTTCCTTCCGTCAGGGTTCCGCTGAAGGTTCCGTCATAAATGTGTCCCACCCCGCAGGAAGGGCTGTTAGCCTTAAGTATGGCTCCCTCTATTTCCTCTCCCGAGAGTCTTGCCATTTCCATGCAGGATTTCAGTGAGATCTCCGCACCTCTTATGAATGCCTCCGTCAGGTCGTTTCCATTTTTATCCATTATTTTGCTTCCCACCTTTTCGGCAGGAGGTCTCGGCGACGGCAGTCTACCTGCGCTTTCCGGGCAGACAGTCACGTACTTGTGGGTTCTGCAGAACTCCACAACATCTTCGTTACGGTTGTTTCCACCGTTATATTTACAGTTTTGCCCCAAAAGACATGCGCTGACAATATACATCTGACTACTCCTTTAGCT
>JALFXR010000226.1 GCA_022787405.1 Bacillota bacterium | reverse complement strand
CATTTACGGTGTTGTTCATAATTCTGATTATTGCAGCCATGGCAACACATTTTCTGCCTACAGGCACATATGCGAAGCTGCTGTTGACTGCGTTATGGCTCTTGCAAACGGGGTATATGACTCTATCGATATAGCCTTATTTATCTTTGTACTTGGCGGCATGCTAGCCTATATGAACAAATCAGGCGCATTTACAGCCGGAATGGGTGCCCTCACAAAGATTACCAGGGGCAAGGAATATCCTCATCATTGCAGTTACCTTCCTCATTGCACTGGGAGGCACCTCCTTCGGTATGTGTGAGGAAACAGTTCCAATTTACGCAATTATGATTCCGATTTTTGTTGTTGCAGGATACGACGCACTGGTAGGTATTGCGGCTGTATGGTTTGGCTCCTGTATCGGCACCATGTGTTCAACCATCAATCCGTTTTCTGCTGTTATATCGTCAAATGCCGCCGGTATAAACTTTATGAGCGGATTTAACGTGAGGGCTGCTGCTCTTATCGTAGGCACAATTATATGTACTGCTTATGTTATTACCTACGGTAACAAGGTAAGAAAAGACCCGGCTAAGTCAATTATTATTGAAAGTAAACCATACATTGATCAGAAGTTCTGTAATGCAGCAGACATTCCCGAAATGACAGGGAGATTCAAGATTGTGCTGGTAATCTTCTTTGCAACCTTCGGTGTAATGATATGGGGTGTAGTAAAAAGGGATGGTGGTTCGGTGAAATGCCAGCCTTATTCCTTGTATCTGCAATCATCATCGGTATTATATTAGGATTCAGCGAAAGAGAGCTTGTAAATGAATTCATGACGGGAGCCGGTGATATGATAGGAGTTGCACTGATCTGCGGTGTAGCAAGGTCTATAAACTTTGTCCTGGACGGAGGCCTTGTTTCTGTGTATCCAGGTTGCCATTGTTTAAAAAGAAAAAAGAGGTTGATATGGATTTTAAAAAAGCAGCCGGTGCATATGTGAATGCTCTGGCAGAAGATATTTCTGCGCTTTGCCGTATCAACAGCGTGGAAAGCGAGGCAAAGCCCGGCATGCCTTTCGGTGAGGGGCCGGCGGCAGCACTGGGAGAGGCACTGCGTATGGGCAGAAAGATGGGGTTCAGGACAGAAAATTTTGAAAATTATGCAGGGCATATCGAGTTTGGTGAAGGTGAGGAACTTGTAGGGATTCTGGGTCATGTGGATGTGGTGCCGCCAGGAGAAGGCTGGGAAAGAGATCCCTGGGGCGGAGAGATAGCTGACGGACGAATCTGGGGAAGAGGTACGCTGGATGATAAGGGGCCGGTATTGACATGTCTTTATGCTATGAAGATTTTAAAGGACATGAAAGTTCCTCTTAAAAGGAGAATACGTATCATTTTAGGTACAAACGAAGAAACAAACTGGGAGTGTATGAAATATTACCTGAATGAAGTGAAGCCTGAAATGCCTGCTCTGGCATTTTCACCTGACTCCGGATTTCCTGTTACTTTTGCAGAAATGGGAATGCTCCAGTATACGCTGACACGTCCGCTGGCGGAAGAACTTGAACTTGAAGGAGGGAATGCCTTTAATTCTGTACCGTCTTCAGCCAGAGTGGTTTTGCCGGAGAAATATCTGGATAATCTCATGAAAGCCATTAATGAAAGTTCAGAACCTTCCATGTATTCTGTAGAGAAAATAGAAGATGGAATTGCTCTTTTGGTAAAAGGAGTGGGAGCACATGCAGCCTATTTACAGGAAGGTAAAAATGCAGTAAGCTATATGATGGAACTTTTGTCAGACCTTCCTCTTGAAGGAGAGCTTGAGGGGACTGTGAACTTCTATAATAAGTATTTCGGAACCTGCTTTTACGGTGAAAAAATGGGCATAGCTCTATCTGATAAGATTTCAGGTCCACTTACCTGATCAGGAGGACACAATGCATCAGGCCAATGAAAGCCTCGAAATTGATAAGCTCAGAATCTGGCTGGAAATAATGACAGAAGCAATTTATCGTTTGGCGAAATAATGGGGAGGAGACACTTTATGAAGACAACACTTGAAAGATTTCTTGATTATGTCTGCTGGGACACCTGCTCTGATGAGGAATCTGTGACAGTACCAAGCACACCGGGGCAGATTGATTTTGCAAAATACCTGACAGAAGAACTGACAGCCATGGGCATTGAGGATGTCCGTCTTGATAATAAAGGATATATTTACGGAAGCCTGCCTGCTAATGTGAATGGTGATACTCCAACTATAGGATTTATAGCTCATATGGATACTTCCTCTGCTCATCCCAGCGTGACCAGACCGCCGCGTATAATTGACAATTATGACGGAGACATTATCACACTGGAGAGCGGTATGACCATAGATCCGGATATAACTGTCAAGCTGGCGGACTGCAAAGGTCAGACATTGGTCGTAACCGATGGATATACACTCCTGGGCGGTGATGATAAGGCGGGGGTGGCAGAGATAGTAACCGCATTGGAATACCTGCTAAATCATCCGGAAGTGAAGCACGGCAGGGTTGCCTTTTCCTTTACACCTGATGAAGAGATCGGCGCCAGTCAGGACAATTTCAGTGTAGAAGAATTTGGAGCAGACTTTGCGTATACCATAGATGGAGGCAGCTTCGGTGAAATAGATTTTGAAAACTTTTTTGCCGCTTCCGCTGCAATCAGGATTAAAGGTGTGACCACTCATCCGGGTGAGGCAAAGAATCAGATGAAAAATGCAAGCCTTATTGCCATGGAGTATGATCATTTGCTGCCTCCATGGGAGAGACCGGAACACACGGAAGGATATGAAGGCTTCTACCATCTGGAGTCCATATCCGGTGACTGTGAGAACTGTTCTATGGAATATCTTGTACGCGAGCATGACAGAGAAAAGTTTGAAGAACGAAAGGAAACCATGAAAAAGGCGGCTGAATTCATAAACAGACGGTATGGAGCGGGAACAGCTGATATTGCCATAAAAGAAAGCTATCGCAACATGGCTGAAATCATACGTCCTCACATGCATATTATCGACAATGCTCGTGAGGCCATCCGACAGTTGGGGAATGAACCGCTTACAAGCCCTATACGCGGCGGAACTGATGGAAAAATGTACTCAGCTCGTGATTAAAATTCTGGAAAAATACACATAATACGAGGAGAAAAGCGTGTATTTATGCGGTGTTTTTGACTTTTTGCCAAAAACATGGTAAAATGCCCTTGTATGTAAATAAGGAGGGCTTATGATTGACAAACCTAAGGGAAAAATCGAGCACTTTCTTGAAGCGGTTATAAGATGGTTTCGTGAGTTTGCCGGTGAATTCAAAGAGATTTTCGAGGCCGGAATGGAACCTGTAAACGCTCATAGAAGAGCTCACCCACGAATTGCCCGTATTGTCTCAGCAGGAACGATGATATGCGTCTGCGGTTTCATAGTAGTCGGGTTTGCCACACCGAAGACGGTAATCGTGAAGATTGACGATTCCAGAGCCGTTACTACTACAGTATATGAAACTACAAGCACCAGAGTGGACAGCTTTATCGAAAATCACAATATAGACTATGTCTACGGACAGGACATAATGAATGCAGAGCTCTATGATGGAATAACAGATGACATGACCATAAGCATCATAAAAGCTTACGATGTTACCGTAAAGGCCGACGGCGAGGAAACCACATACAGAACGCTGCCGACCACGGCGGGAGAAGTGCTTCAGCAGCTGGAAATTACCCTGGATGAAATGGACATAGCAGAACCGGACCTTAGAGAAAAAGTGAGAGCCGGAGATGTGATAACGGTAAAACGTGTTAACAAGGAACAGGTGACAGAAGAAGTCATTACCGACTTTGAAGTCAGATATCAGGCTGACAGCAGTCTGGTCATCGGAGAAACCAAGGTGACTCAGAAGGGATGTAAAGGTCGGCAGGAAAAGACCTACGAACTCACTCTTGTAGACGGTGAGGTAGCAGAAAAAACCCTGATAGAAAGCAAGACCGTAAGGAAAAAGAAAGATAAGATTATAAGCTACGGCACCAAGATACTTTCCGGCAAGCCGTCAGGACTTAAGTACAAGGAAAAGTTCACTGACGTTAGGGCTGTTTCCTATCACTTTGGAGGAAATCCTAGAGGAGCATACGGTCTTCCGTGCGAATACGGAACCTGTGCTGTGGATAAGAACCTGATACCGCTTGGATCGCTTCTGTATATCGAAGGCTACGGATATGCCGTTGCCAATGATGTGGGAAGTGCCATACAGGGCAAGACGGTAGACGTATATATGGAAAAAGCCGCTCAGTGCGGTATCTGGGGAGCCAGATGGACTACCGTATATGTGATCGACTAAAACAGAATTTTAAAGAAAAATGCAAAACAGCAGTCATAAAGACTGCTGTTTTGCATTATGTTTAGGTGTTTAGGAAAAATTATGTAAAAGCTAGCCGAGGAGGACACTGTCTGTAGTGAATTTTCCTCCGCTTATGCTTTCAAACTTTTTAAGGAGGTCCTCTATGGTAAGGCGCTTCTTTTCCTCTCCGCTTATGTCGAGGATGATTTTGCCGCCGTTCATCATGATAAGCCTGTTGCCGTAGTCAATGGCATTCTGCATATTATGAGTTACCATGAGAGCCGTAAGGTTGTTTTCTTTGATAATCTTATCACTGAGCTCAAGGACCTTTGCCGAAGTAGCAGGGTCAAGGGCTGCTGTGTGCTCGTCCAGAAGGAGGAGCTTAGGCTTCTGAAGTGTGGCCATAAGAAGGGTTACAGCCTGCCTCTGACCGCCTGACAATAGTCCGACCTTGGTTGACATTCTGTCTTCCAGACCGAGACCCAGCTCAGCCAGAGCACTGCGGTATATTTCCCTTTCCTTAGCCGAAATACCCCAGCCAAGGCCTCTTTTTTTTGTTCTTCTATACGCCATCGCCAGATTTTCTTCTATCATCATAGTAGGGGCTGTACCCATCATAGGGTCCTGAAAAACGCGGCCGATATACCTGGCTCTGTCTGTCTCGCTCGTGTAAGTAATATCCTGGCCATCCAGAAGTATCCTGCCGCCTTCCGCCTTGTAAACTCCGGCGATGGTGTTTAGCATAGTTGATTTTCCTGCGCCGTTTCCGCCTATTACTGTTATGAAATCTCCGTCGTTGATGGTGAGATTCAGGTCGTTTAAGACCTTCTTTTCGTTGATGGTGCCTATGTTAAAGGACTTTTCGATGTGCATCATCTTAAGCATTCTGCTCACCTCCCATGTCTGCTGTGAGGAGCTCTGCGTCAAGCTTTCTGGCATTTTCGGCTCTGAGCTTTCTCTCGGCAATGCTCTGCTTGATTACAGGCAGTGCAAGTGCGATGGATACAATAATTGCGGTGATTATCTTAAGGTCTGTAGCCTTCAGGAAACTGAAGGTAAGTGCGCAGGCGATAATTGTTCTGTATATTATGGCACCGGCTATAATAGCTGCCAGCTTTACGGCGAAGTTTCTGTCCTTTCTGATGAATATCACTTCACCGATGATAACCGATGCGAGACCGATTACGATGGTTCCCTGTCCCATGGTTACAAGGGCTGAGCCGTAGTCAAGCTGTGCGATAAGGCTGCCGGAAAGGGCCACCAGTGCATTTGAAATCATAAGACCGAGAATGATTATGCGGTCGGTCTTCACACCTAAGGACCTTGCCATATTCTGATTGCTTCCTGTGGCTCTGACAGCGCATCCGATTTCTGTACCGAAGAAGTAGTAGAGAAGCAATACCACTACGATGCAGACAGCCACACCGAGAATAATGGAAATGGTGTTGCTTGCGGTACCTTCGGGAAGCAGGTTCTGCATTAGTTTTTTTATAGAAGGTTTTTCAATTGCCACAGTTGCCTTGTCGCTCATGATTCGAATATTTACCGAATAGAGCGCTATCATGGTCAGAATGCCGGAAAGTATAGCCGGTATTTTGAACATGGTGTGAAAAACACCTGTAACGAAGCCTGCAGCACAACCTGCCAGTATAGCCATGAATATGGCCAGAGCAGGGTGCATACCTCCGTTAATCAACACGGCTGTCACCGCAGCACCGAGAGGGAAGGTTCCCTCAACGGTCAGGTCTGCAATATCGAGTATTCTGAATGTTATATATACACCGAGGGTCATTATCGCCCAGATCAGTCCCTGAGCCAGACCGCTCAACAAGGTTGCTGTAGTAATCATTTTTTCCTCCTAAACAAAACGACTTTTTTAAAGTCTCAAAAGTGTGCCGCTCTAAGCGGTGCTGCCGGAACTATTCGGCAGGCATAATTGTGGCTTTGCTGAGAATTTCCTCAGGAATTTCAATTCCGAGGGCCTCAGCAGTTTCTGTATTGATTGCAATTTCAAGAACTGCTTCATCTGTCTGATATTCAACAGGCATTTCGGCAGGGGTTGCCTCGCCCTTTAAGATTTTAACTGCCATAGCTGCAGTAGCCTTTCCTAATTCGTAGTAGTCGATACCGTATGTAGCCAGTGCACCGGAGTTAACCATTCCGGATTCACCTACGATTGTAGGAAGTCCGCACTCCTTTGCAGCTGCTGCTACAGTAGTCATGCCGTCTGCAAGAGTGTTGTCTGTTGGGATGTATATGAAGTCAACCTGACCCTTGAGGGATTCAACTGCTGATTTAGCTTCATCAATTGCGGAAACAGTCTTAACTACTGATTCCATACCGGCCTCTTTGATAGCAGCTTCAGCCAGGTCTGACTGAATCTTGGAATTGGATTCGCTGGAGCAGTACATGATGGCAACCTTCTTAGCGTCAGGAATGAGCTGCTTGCCTAATGCAATCTGCTGTGCAACCGGGTTCATATCAGAGGTACCTGTAAGGTTTCCTCCCGGAGCTGCATTGTCTGCAACCAGACCTGAGCCTGCAGGATCGGTTACTGCTGTGAAAAGAACAGGAATATCTGAAGTCTTTTCCTTTACAGCAGATGCAGAAGGAGTTGCGATTGCGAGAATGAGGTCTGAGCCGTCATTTATAAGTGTATCTGCAATTGTAGGGCAGTTAGCTGTATCTGCTGCAGCTGACAGATAGTTGAAAGTAACGTTTTCTCCTTCAACATATCCAAGCTCTGCAAGTCCGTCCTGGAAGCCCTTGTTTGCATTCTGGAGAGCTTCGAATTCACCGAACTGCATGATGCCGATTTTAACCATTTCAGCGTCGCCGCTATCGTCATTGCCGCCGCAGCCTGTCAGGCCAAGAGCAGCTACTAGCATACAGATAAGTAAGATAGCGATTGATTTCTTTGATGTTTTAGCCATTTTATTTTTCCTCTTTTCCGTAAATTCTTATATTTATAACCTTTAATTCCAAAATCCGCCGAAGTGCTGTCACAAAGGACAACCCTAACGGCGGACTTATTATCCGGTCATGGTGTAACTATACACCTATGAAAAAGCCTTGTCAACACCTTTTTCAGAATTTTCTGAAAATTTCTTCTTTTTCGTCTCCGGAGCGGTTGACAGGCAAGGTGAAAGTAGGCTATAATTACAAAATAACTTAGAGAACAGGGTAAATGAAAGGACTTAAAAGATATAATGTTAAACGAAAAGATGATTGAGCTGGGAGAAAACAGTTCCGTAATACGTGAGTTGTTCGAATATGGAAACAGAAGAAAGGCTGAAATAGGTGCGGATAAGGTGCTGGATTTCAGTCTGGGCAATCCTAATGTGCCTTGCCCTGACAGAGTAACAAGAAGCTTTATGCATCTCCTTGAGGAAACCGAGGCGGCTTCACTTCACGGATATACTTCGGCACCGGGGGATATGACTGTGAGAAAGGCCGTCAGCGACTATATGAATGAAAAATACGGAATAGGATGCGAGCCGTCTGATTTTTATATGACGGCAGGTGCGGCAGCATCCCTTACTATAACATTGCGTTCCGTATGCAGGGAGGGAAGCCAGGTCATTGTCTTTACTCCGTATTTTCCTGAATATAAAGTGTTTATCGAAAATGCAGGAGGCACTACCGTGGAGGTTCCGGTGAGAACAGAGGACTTCCAGCCGGATTTCGAAGCCCTTGAGAGAGCGCTTAACAGGGATACGGCAGCGGTAATAGTGAATTCGCCTAACAACCCTACAGGTGCTGTTCTGACTGAAGAAAGCCTTAAAAAGCTGTCGGAACTCCTGGAGAAGGCGCAGGAACGTTTCGGTACGGAGATTTTTCTCATATCCGACGAGCCTTACAGAGAACTGGTTTACGAAGGAACTAAACTGGCACTTCCGGTCAAC
>JALFXR010000190.1 GCA_022787405.1 Bacillota bacterium | reverse complement strand
CGATGCGAAGAAAGCCCGTGAGCTTGGAGCAGAGGGAATAGGCCTTTGCCGTACAGAGCACATGTTCTTTGAAGAGGACAGAATAGCGGCATTCAGAGAGATGATATGCTCTGATACAGTAGAGGAAAGAGAAGCAGCCCTCGAAAAGATACTGCCTTATCAGCAGGGAGATTTTGAAGGCCTCTTTGAAGCCCTTGAAGGATATCCTGTAACCATACGTTTCCTTGACCCGCCGCTGCATGAATTCCTTCCGACAGAAGAGGAAGACATAAAGAAGCTAGCAGATGCACAGGGAAAAACAGTGGAAGAGATTAAGGACATCATCACTTCACTGCACGAGTTCAACCCTATGATGGGACACAGAGGACTGAGACTTGCCATAACCTATCCTGAAATTGCGAGAATGCAGACCAAGGCAGTCATCCGTGCGGCTCTCAAGGTGAAGGAAGCTCATCCTGACTGGGAGATGGTGCCTGAAATAATGATACCGCTTACATCAGATGTTAAGGAACTGGATTTTGTAAAGAAGATTGTAACAGAGACCGCCGATGCAGAAATCGCAGCTGCAGGAGCAGAGCTTAAGTACAAGGTAGGAACCATGATTGAAATTCCTAGAGCCTGCGTGACAGCAGATGAGATAGCGGAAGTGGCTGACTTCTTCAGCTTCGGAACCAACGACCTGACCCAGATGACCTACGGCTTCTCGAGAGACGATGCAGGCAAGTTCCTGGATTCCTACTATGAGAACAAGATATTTGAAAACGATCCTTTTGCAAAGCTTGACCAGAAGGGAGTGGGCCAGCTGATGAAGAGAGCGATAAAGCTTGGAAAGGAAGCAAACGGCAATCTTCACACAGGAGTCTGCGGAGAGCATGGAGGAGACCCGAGCTCAGTGGAATTCTGCCACAGGATAGGACTGGACTACGTGTCCTGCTCACCGTTCCGTGTGCCTATCGCAAGACTTGCGGCAGCACAGGCGGCTATTAAAGATACTAAAGAGAAGGAGAGAGAACAATGATTAAAATTGCAATTAACGGTTTCGGAAGAATAGGCAGATTGGCTTTCAGACAGGTATTTGATGACCCTGACCTGGAGGTTACAGCAATAAATGACCTGACTGCTCCCGAGATGCTGGCACATCTTTTAAAATATGATTCTGTACAGGGTAAATATGCAGGACATAAGGTGGAGTGGGATGATAAATCAATCACAGTAGATGGAAAGAATATTCCTGTTTACGCGGAGGCAGACGCACATAACCTTCCTTGGAGAGAACTTGAAATAGATGTGGTTCTGGAGTGCACCGGATTTTATACTTCAAAGGCAAAATCTCAGGCTCATATCGATGCAGGTGCCAGAAAGGTGCTGATTTCAGCTCCTGCAGGAAATGATCTGCCTACTATCGTATACGGTGTAAACCACGAAACACTTAAGGCAGAGGACAACATCATTTCAGGTGCATCATGCACAACCAACTGCCTAGCACCTATGGCCAAGGTTCTCAACGAATACAGGGAACTCCGTACAGGCTTTATGACCACAATTCATGCTTATACAGGAGACCAGATGCTTCTGGACGGACCGCACAGAAAGGGCGACCTGAGGCGAGCCAGAGCGGGTGCCATCAATATCGTGCCGAATTCCACAGGTGCAGCCAAAGCTATCGGCCTGGTAATTCCTGAACTGGACGGCAAGCTTATCGGTTCAGCTCAGAGAGTGCCTGTACCGTCGGGATCAATTACAATTCTCGATGCAACCCTTAAAGACATGACGGATTCAGTATCTGTTGAGGGAATAAATGCCGCCATGAAAGCAGCTGCTTCAGAGTCTTTTGGTTATACCGAAGAGGAACTGGTTTCATCCGACATTATCGGCATGACCCACGGCTCACTTTTTGATGCAACCCAGACGCTGGCACAGCAGTGCGGAACTCACATTTATGAAGTAAGAATAGTGGCATGGTACGATAACGAAATGAGCTATACCTGCCAGCTTATCAGAACACTCAAATATTTCGCAGCTATTAAATAGGCCTTAATAAATAATTAAACCCGAGAGAACGATTGATTTTCACTCGGGTTTTTTATATGCTTTTCAGCAGTTATTCAATTTCTTCTTCCTCTTCATCTCCAGGATTGTCAGTTTCCGGAGGGATCACAGGATCATTTCCGGGGTCTATGCCAGGGTCAGTTCCCGGATTTTCAGAATCATCAGGTTCAGGATCTACAATAGGTTCTTCAACTATTGTGACCTTCTTGCCCGGTTCAGTAGGGTATACTTCCGGATTAGGGTTATGCTTGTTGCAGTAATAGTGAGGAAGCTCATTCTTGTAGTCACCAACCCTTTTATTAGGAATATATGGTCTCATTATACCTGTCTTTGACTTGGTATTTGAGCAGGATGGTGTTGCAAGATATCCTGATTCTGTACAAATCTGAACTGTATTATTCAGTGTTCCCGCTTCCTTAGGTTCTGTACCGGAAGTGAAATATTCTGTACGTGTACTTGTGCTTCCCTCAGTAGCTAAAAGTCCGCTCTTAGTATCAATCTGGGCAGATACAACATTGGAAGGTCTCTTGGAGTAGGTGCCACTCTTGGCAGCATCTATCTGTCCCATGATCTTTCCCCAAAGTCGTGCAGCCATCGGCGACATGGAGGAAAGCTTGATGTTTACATCGTTTCCTATCCATATGGATGCGGAGTAGTTTGCTGAAAAACCGTCAAACCAGATATCGTAGCTGTCTGAAGTGGTACCTGTCTTACCGCCCACATTCATACCGGAAACTCTGGCATAGGAACCGATACCTTCACTCACTACTGTCTGGAGAACGTCCCTCATTATCCAGGCGACACCCGGATCAAGGACCTCGGTTTCAGTAACTGTAGGTTCCAGAAGAACATCGCCGTTTCTGTTGGTAACCTTGGTGTAACAGGAGTAGCTCTTGTGAACCCCGTCGTTTACAAAGGTTGAATATGCACTTGCCATCTCAAGGGTGGAAGCGCCTTTAGTCATTCCGCCCATACCCAGTGCGGCTAGGTTAAGGTCATTGCTTTCGCCTTCCTTAACAAGTGTAGTTATACCGAATTTCTGGGCTATATCGAAGGCATAATCAACACCTACCTGTGACAGAATCTTTACTGCACATACGTTTACAGACTGCTGAAGAGCAGTTCTGAAGGTATAAAGCCCTCTGTAGGAACGATATGAGTTGACAGGCCATGTTTTGCCGTTAATCTTTGTCGGTTCGTCGTCAACAATGGATGCCGTTGTGAGGTAATTACCCCATAACTCTGCCCCTTGCTGGTCGAAGCCGTTATCTGCTGCTGTGAATTCTTTGCCTGCCTGCGAAAGCTCGTAACTGAGCTGAAGGGCAGGAGAGTAAACAGCAATAGGCTTAATTGAAGAACCGGGCTGTCGTGGAGATGTAGCTCTGTTAAAGAGCATTCTGCCAACGGTTTTGCGGCCGCCGATCATAGCCTTGATAGCACCGGTCTTATTATCGATGATTGTCATAGCCGACTGAGGCTGGATAACCTTCTGCTTCAGTGAGAAGTCCTTAGTAGAAAGCTTGTCACCCTCCTCAGTGAAGAACTCCGGATAATCTTCGAAGAACTTGGCCGATACGACCAGATTATCTTCAGAGTCTCTCGACTTGTATTCCTGAGGAATGTTCAGGTAACCTCCCGGTATGGAGTAGAACTTGCCATTCTCAATGGTATACATGTCCTTGAATTCCACACTGTAGTCAGTTTTGCCCTGAACTGTTGTATTATATATGAGAAGACGTTTACCTTTATAAATAGTCAAAGAGCCGTCTTCATTTTTTTTGTACTCGCTTTTCCTGAGCTTGAAGCTGCCATCGCTTTCAATATAGTTAGAATAAGCATAAAGCAGAACTCCGCCGTTAGAATTTTTTATGTTGCCGTTTCCATCTTTGGAATACCCTACAGGCTGAGGAAAATTGGCATCGTTATTGAATTCTTTTTCTACTACAGACTGAGCCTGGGAATCCATAGTTGTATAAATGCAGAGACCGCCGCTGTAAACCATTTCATGTGCGCGGTCGTAGTCATAGCCGTACTCGTCCTGAAGATCCTGTATTACAGTCTTTATTACGTAATCTGCAAAATAGTTGGAAACAGAGTTAAGAGTGTCAAGGTTAGGGTTAACTATGTCCTTGATTTCTGTTGCCATTGCTTCATCGTATTCTTCCTGACTGATATAACCCTGTTCAAGCATCAGCTTGAGGCACGTTTTCATCCTGCCTGAAGCCTTATCATTCCAGAGGTATGCAGTGTCTCCGTTTTTTACAATAAGGTTAGGAGTATCCTCAGTTATTTCTGATGCTGAAGCAGAATAAACCAGAGCGTATGCACTGGGAGCCTGAGGCATTGCAGCAAGTGCCGCCGCCTCGGCAACAGTCACGTCTTCAATATCTTTTGAAAAGTATGCCTGAGCTGCAGTCTGTACACCGTTGCCGCATCCGAAGGCTATGGTATTAAGATAGGCTTCCAGAATCTCGTCCTTGCTGAGTTTGCTTTCGAGGATTACCGCATAATATGCTTCAGTAATCTTTCGGTTCAAGGAACGCTCATACATCTTATCTTCCAGATACAGATTTCTGGCCAGCTGTTGTGTGATAGTGCTGGTGCCGCTTATGCCGCCTCCATGGAAAACAGCATCCTTTATTGCTCCGAAAATACGTATGATGTTAAATCCGTGATGTGTTTCGAAGGTCTTGTCCTCGAGAGCGATGAAAGCTTTCTGCACATGATCCGGAATCTGGTCAATGCTTACAATAGTACGTTTTTCACCGCTGAAAATACTGTCTATTATCTCACCTTCGTCATCGTAGAGTACTGAGCTCTGCGACAGAAGACTGTAGATGTTATCAGTCTCAATTTTAGGAGCACGTATGATTACTGATGCTGTGTAGGCAACTACAAGAAGTGCGATAGCGAGGAAAATGCATATAAGGAACTTAAAGAACTGCTTCTTGTTGAGCCTGTATTTCTTTCCGTTGACTGCTGCTTCTCCGCCTTCGGCAGCAGAGAGAGCTTTTCCCTTTTTATCAGAGCGCATTTTCTCATGCTGTGCTTTTTCAAGCTCTTCCTGGCGCTGTTTTCTGGCCCGTCTTGATCTATGCTGCTCTGTATCTGAATTGCTTCCATTTTTTGAATCAAAGTCATCATAATTACTCAAATTATTCACCCGCTTTCTTTTGAAAGTATGAAAACATAAAATCTCAGAATATAGTATACCATATTCATTCAATATTGCCAAACACTTTCTTGCAAAGAGGCTATTGATGGGATATAATGTAAATGTGGTTTTGATTCGAAAAAGCGCTTTTAATATCTATAAGAGAAAAAAGGAGATATTATGAGGCGTAAATGTTTCTTTCTATTAATTGTGGTTTTAATTTTACTTTATGGTCTTGATGCTTTGGATATACCTCTGGCTGGTTCCATTGAAATGAAATTTTTCGAAGAAAGCAAGGATTATACGGGTAAAGTTACCGGAATTCAGGAAAAAGAAGGCAGGGCCAGTCTCCAGGTGAAGGTCATAAGTGCCGACGGAAATCCGGCCGATTTTCCTGAAAGAGTTCTGCTGAACCTTTACAGTGAGGATGATAAAAAACTGAGAGAGACAAGGCATCTGCTTAATCAAAATGTATCATTTACTGTTAAATTGGAGCATCCGTCAGGACAGAGGAATCCTTACTGCTTCGATTATGCCGGATACCTCAAAAGCAGGGGAGTTGGCGCTGTGGCCGTTGTAAACACTGTAGATCCGGTGGAAGAAAACCTTACATTCAGAGAAAAATATGAAAGGACGCTGTATGTTAAGAAGTGCCACTTTGCCGATAACCTTTCAGAAGAAACAAAGGGTATCATAATGGGGATTCTTTTCGGTGACACTTCATATCTTGGGGAAGATGATTATGACATGTTCCGAAAAAACGGTACAGCTCATATCCTTGCTGTAAGTGGTCTTCATGTGGGAATCATCTATGGACTGTATAAAAAACTGGCCGGGCGGAGGAAGAGTGTGCCTCTGCTTATAATGCTGGCTATGATTCTTTACACCTACGGAGAGCTTGCTGCATGGAGTCCATCGGTCAGCAGGGCGGTACTGATGATAGTAATGAAAGTTTCCGCTGAATTTTTTGATTTGCGTTATGATATGCTGACTGCTATGAGCACTGTGGCTCTGATTCTTATAATAAACAATCCTTATGTGATCTTTGGGGCGGGGTTTCAGATGTCTTTTCTGGCCATTTCTTCAATTGCATTCTTAAGACCTGTTATTCCTTCTATAATACCGGAAGCTGCTGCTGCGACCATAGCGGTATATCTTGGCCTTCTGCCTTATCAGATTTATAAGTTTAATTACTTTTCTCTGACAGCACTTATAGCCAATATACCAATGATATATCTTGCGGGATATTTTGTGCCTCTGGCAGTTTTGTGCTTCCTGACCTTTGTCTTCATGGGCAGCCCGGGTGTACTTTTAAATCTGACTGACGCAATGGGCAGACTTGTGTTTTTTGTAAACCGGTTTACATCAATGAAAGGCCACGGAGGATTCGATACAGTTTCTCCTCCTTTGTGGATTGTGCTGGCGGCCGGGGCGCTGATGTTTTTTCTTGCGTCAGAGACCTTTGAGATCATGCGGCTGAGGGGAGAGGTAAAAAAGATCTCTGCATGCTGCGGTTGTATAGCAGCAGGGGCTCTTATGCTTAACATAGCCTCATATTGCCCTGTGAGCAGTGATGATATAGTTTTCGTTGATGTGGGGCAGGGAGATTGCATTCACATTAAGTCAGGCAGCACCGACGTGCTCATAGACGGTGGAGGAAGTGCAAACTATAACGTTGGAGCTAAAATTCTCAAACCTTATCTTCTTAAAACCGGCTCAGGTTCTGTAGAGCTTGCTGTGGCTACCCATCAGCACATGGACCACATAAAGGGACTGACAGAACTGGGTGAAGTTTATCCTGTAGACAAACTGATATGTGGACTGACGGCAGGGACGGAAATAGATGTGACGGATGAAATAAAAATTCTCACTCTGTGGCCTGAAGAAATTCCTGAGGATAAAGGGCAGGATGAGAACAAAATGTGCTCTGCGTTTATGATTTTTTACAAAGAATACAAAATACTTGTTACGGGGGATCTGGACGAGGAAGGCGAAAAAAACATGATGAAAAAATACGAAGGAACAGACATCCTGTCGGCAGATATATTGAAAATAGGCCACCACGGCAGTTCGACAAGCACCTGCGACGAGTTTCTTGAGGTAGTAAATCCCACCTATGCGGTCATACAGACAGGCAAAAACAACTACGGCCATCCCTCACCTAAAACCATTGAAAAATGTGCAAAAAAATGTATAATAGTGTATAGGAATGATTATTATGGGGCGGTAGGGTTTTCTTTCAAAAGGAAGGGAATAAGGTGCCATACCGTCACAGAAAGCGGAGAGTGAACACATCTATGGCCGGAAATTTCGGTAAAAAAGAACATGCATTCAGAACTTTTAATGCAGACATTAAGGAGGGGAATTTTCCACCTGTAATGTTTATGTACGGTCCTGAAGAATATCTTACGGAATGGGCAGCAGGGTCTCTTGTAAAGCGCGTCGTGAATCCGGCTTCAGAAGCACTGGACTATGTGGTTCTCGCCGATGACTGCACTTCGGATCAGATTATAGAGGCGGCAGGTACTTTTTCAATATTTTCGGAGAGGAAAGTAGTCTGGGCCAGGGATTTTGCACCGCTGTCATCTGCCAATCCTCGAGGGTTTTCCGCATCGGACAGGGAAAGATTAAAAGGGTATATCAGA
>JALFXR010000187.1 GCA_022787405.1 Bacillota bacterium | reverse complement strand
CGATGCGAAGAAAGCCCGTGAGCTTGGAGCAGAGGGAATAGGCCTTTGCCGTACAGAGCACATGTTCTTTGAAGAGGACAGAATAGCGGCATTCAGAGAGATGATATGCTCTGATACAGTAGAGGAAAGAGAAGCAGCCCTTGAAAAGATACTGCCATATCAGCAGGGAGACTTTGAAGGCCTCTTTGAAGCTCTTGAAGGATATCCTGTGACCATCCGTTTCCTCGACCCGCCTCTCCACGAATTCCTGCCTACAGAAGAGGAAGACATAAAGAAGCTGGCAGACGCCCAGGGAAAAACAGTGGATGAAATCAAGGACATCATCACTTCACTGCACGAGTTCAACCCTATGATGGGCCACAGAGGACTGAGACTTGCCATAACCTATCCTGAAATTGCGAGAATGCAGACCAAGGCGGTAATCCGTGCTGCGCTCAAGGTGAAGGCATCCCATCCTGACTGGGATATGGTGCCTGAAATCATGATACCGCTTACATCAGATGTTAAGGAACTGGATTTCGTAAAGAAGATTGTAGTTGAGACGGCAGATGAAGAAATTGCAGCAGCAGGAACAGAGCTCAATTACAAGGTAGGAACAATGATAGAAATACCGAGAGCATGCGTGACGGCAGATGAGATAGCGGGAGTGGCTGATTTCTTCAGTTTCGGAACCAACGACCTGACCCAGATGACCTACGGCTTCTCGAGAGACGATGCAGGCAAGTTCCTGGATGCATACTACGAGAACAAGATATTCGAAAACGACCCGTTTGCAAAGCTTGACCAGAAGGGAGTAGGCCAGCTGATGAAGAGAGCGATAAAGCTCGGAAGGGAAGCAAACAGCAATCTTCACACAGGAGTCTGCGGAGAGCACGGAGGCGACCCGAGCTCAGTAGAATTCTGCCACAAGATAGGCCTGGACTATGTGTCCTGCTCACCGTTCCGCGTGCCTATCGCAAGACTTGCAGCGGCACAGGCAGCTATTGCTGAGAAAGAATAATTATATGAGGCAACCGGTGTTATGAGCCGGCTGCCTGTTTTTTTCTACATGACTGCCATGAATTACATGCCCAGACTCCACCTTTTTGGACGTTTTTTCGATTTTGGTGGAAAAATTCACGTCTCGCTGGCTGCCGAGCCGTATGTAATAATATGTAAAACGTTGAAATTTCAACACTTAAGCCGGATGAGGATTTTTCGTACTGAACTCAGCAAGTGTGAAAATACAAAAAATCTCCACCATTTCGCAAAAAAACGCAAAATTGGTGGAGATTTCAGTTCAGATTTCAGCTCAAACCGAACAACAATGCGAGACCTAACATCACAGTCTCTCGGACATTGCCGGAGGCACCTTGCAGCCGAATTAATCAGACTTCGGGCCTTTCTTGCCCTTCCTGGCGGCGCGCTTGATAAGAATAATGGCCAGAACTACCAGAAGCGCAGCCGCCGTAACCCTGGCCGCTGCAAGCCAGGCGGAAACACCGCCGCCGGCAGCGCCATCAAGCCCTACAGCCCTGCCGTCGCCGGCGCCGTGCATGGCTTCAAGCTGTTCAGCGGTGACGCCGTCGGTCAGGCTGTACAGGTTGATTGTGTCTCTGAAGTCACCTTGTATTATACGTTCTTCGTCATACCACTCTTCATCACCGCCCATGACCACAGAATACCATACCAGACCGTCCTTTTCCATGCAGCCTGAGAAGCACCAGCCCGCAGCCGGAGTCCAGCCTGTTTTGACGCCGGTGACATACTGAGAGTAAGGACTTTCGTACCTGTCATCAGGGAACTTGACGTAGTTTGTAGTATAGCATTCATAGCTTTCATCGCGCATATTGGATACCGGAACTGTGACAGAATCGGCAGAAACGGCCTGACGGAAGCTGTCGAAGGACATAGCGTACCGGCATATTTTAACCATGTCTCTCGGGGTTGTATAGTGCTCCGAAGCGGAAAGACCTACAGGGTCTTTGAACTGGGTATTGGTGCAGCCCAGCTCCTTAGCTTTGTCGTTCATCATCTGTATGAAGGTCTCAATATCGCCGCCGATTTCGAAGGCGAAGGCGGTGGCAGCCTCGTTTGCCGAAGGAATCAGCATATAGGCCATACAGTCTTTGTAGGAGATGACTTCGCCGGCCTTGAGGTGAGGGTAGCCCATGCTGCTGCAGTAATAAGATCTTACGGCATTTTCTGATACAGCGAAGGCACCTTCGAGCTCGGGATTCTGTTCAAGAACTAAAACAGCAGTCATAACCTTGGTCATGCTGGCAGGAGGAAGCTCCATGTCGGCATTCTTTTCATATAAAACAGTATCTGTTGTTGCTTCGTATAAAATAGCGGCTTTGCTGTGAGGCGCCTGATCTGCATCCGTGGAGGATGCGAATGAAGCAGTCGTAAACGTGGCCATCATACAGAGAGAAAGCAGTATTAGGAAATATTTTTTCATATTAATGCTCCTTTATGAATATGGATTGACAATATCTAAAAATATAAAGCAAAAATCGTACCGACGGAATCGTAAGCCGGCGCGGTGAAGCAGCAGTGGCATATAAATTGCATTTTTATTGTAGCTAGTTAAAAAACGAGGAGGGATTATCATGATTTATCCTGAAAGACTTAAGCCGGGAGACACCATCGGACTGGTAGCACCGTGTTCCGCCATATCTGCCGACAGAGCAGCAAGATGCATTGAAATGCTTGAAAACATGGGCTTCCGCGTTAAGGCTGCAGACAATCTTGCAGCTTCAAAAGGTGGATTCATGGCCGGCGACGAAAAAATGCGGGCAGAGTGGATTAACAGGATGTTCAAAGACAAAGAAGTAGATGCTGTATTCTGCCTCAGAGGCGGCGACGGAGGAAACCGCATAGTGGAATTCCTGGACCTGGACGCTATCAGAA
This sequence comes from Bacillota bacterium, assembly GCA_022787405.1. GTDB lineage: Bacteria > Bacillota > Clostridia > Peptostreptococcales > Anaerovoracaceae > SUG1106. The sequence continues at coordinate 7,313 of JALFXR010000187.1, read as the reverse complement.
ACAACCGGAAAATTTTCCTGGGATACAGCGACGTGACAACTCTGCATCTGATTTTTAATCAGGAATGCGACCTGATCACATATCACGGACCTATGGTTTCGTCCAACATGCTGGAACACTTCGACGAGGAAAGCAAAAAAGCTCTTTTTGAAGCGCTCATGTGCGAAGGAGACTACGAATACAGAGCACCCGCAGGCATGCCGGTAAAGGTTGCCGTAGAGGGTAGAGCCAGCGGAATTTTGACAGGGGGAAACCTCTGCGTGATGTGCGCTTCTCTAGGCACGCCATATGAGATGGAAACCGAGGGGAGAATCCTTTTTATAGAGGAAATCGGAGGCCACATCGGCAACATGGACCGCAACATCTACCAGCTAAAAAACGCCGGAAAACTTGATAAAGTTAAGGGCATCCTGCTGGGACAGTTCACCGATTGCGAGCTGGAAGACGAAAACTACGGTGTGACGGAAGCTGTTCTGGATGCGGTAAAGGGTCTGGACATCCCGGTTATGTATAATGTCCAGTCGGGCCACGGGTTCCCTATGATTACTATACCTATGGGAGCCATGTGCGAAATGGATACTGAGAGGAGAAGTATAAAGTGGACAAGAAGATAGGAGTTATCGGCGGTATGGGGCCAATGGCCTCCCAGCTGTTCTATAAATATGTTACAGAGATGACCGATGCAGCCTGTGACCAGGAGCATGTAAGGATGATAATCTACAGCGATTCCGGCATGCCTGACAGAACAGGAGCCATCCTTAAAGGCGAATACGATGAGGTTTACAGCAGAATGCTTGACGACGCCAGAACGCTGCAGAACTGCGGCTGCGAGGCTATAGCCATAACCTGCAACACGGCCCATTTCTTCGGCGACATGATTGCTGACAAGCTTAGCATACCCATCATACACATGATAAAAGAAACAACGGCAAAGATTGCTGAGGAAGAACCCGGCGCCAAGGTAGCGGTTCTGGCAACTGACGGAACCATAAAGACCGGCCTTTATCAGAAACACATGGAGGCTGCAGGGCTTGTTCCTTACGCTCCGGAGCCGGAGATTCAGAAAGAGGTTATGCATCAGATCTACGACAGAGTCAAGGCGGGCTTGCCATGGGACAAGCCATCGTGGGAACGCATCGAAAAGGCCGTTAAGGATGCAGGATGCAGCAGGGCAATACTGGGCTGCACGGAACTTCCGATCATAAAGAATGATAACGGACTTGGCGATTACTATGTGGACCCTATGGAGGTTCTGGCAGAAAAGGTGATTCTGTTCAGCGGCAAGAAGCTGAAGCAGCAGAAGTAAATAAATAAAAATAGGACTAAATAGGATTAATCAACGAAAAAATGATGAAAAACCATAGGATAAAAGATGCAATCATTGCCTGCTCTTTTTAAAAGGCCCTAAAACAGAGGCAAAAAACGAGACATACAAAAAGCAAACAATAGGCATAAAATTTGCATTATTATTCACTAACAATGGTATTGCTTATATAAAAACGAAGAAAAGAATGTTAAAATAATGAAAAGAAATACAGAAGCTTTAGATAGATACATTACGGATTTGTTTGAAAAAAGGGGATACCCGGGAATGTCCATTTCTCTCCGCGGGCCGGAGGGCGTCATCCTTGAAAAGGGTCTCGGCTATAGAAACTGCGAGGAAAAAATACCCGTTGACAGGGATACGGTCTTTGGAATTGCTTCTATGAGCAAGTCCATGACTTCTCTGGCCTGCGCTATTCTTCATACGGAAGGAAAGCTGAGCCTGGACGATCCTGTGGTGAAATATTTCCCCGACTTTCACATTCCGGGAGCGCCTGATGAGTGCGTTACACTTAAAACCATAGCTATGCACAGGGCCGGGTTGCCGCCTATGCCGCCTCTCGAATGGTCCATAGCCATGAACAGTATTGAGAGAGAAAGCGAGTGGTACAGCTACATGCTGGAAACGGCGCCTAACAAGATGGATAAAATAGACCAGATAATCGAATACATTTCAGAGGGCAGCTACAGACCTCTGGGAGCCCCGGGCGAAATAATGAGCTACTCCAATGAAGGCTATGCCATACTGTCCTATGTGGTGGATATGGCAGCGGGAAAGACACTGGAAGAATTCCTGAAGGAAAGAGTTTTCGGGCCTCTGGGAATGACCCGCACTGTTCTTGATTATGACTGCAGCCAGGCACGCAGGATAGCAGGAGGAAATATAACCAGTCTTTTTGAAAGAGACGATGACGGAAGCCTTGTATGGGATGATAACTGGTCCGTTCTCCCGCCTTTCAGAGGATGTGCATGCGTGAAGTCAACTGCGGGAGATATGAGCCGCTACTACCAGATGCTTTCACAAAAAGGCGTGTGGGAAGGTAAGCAGGTCATTCCGGCTGAAGCCGTGGAGCTTATGACGGGAAGAGAGTTTCCTCTGAGGGATGAGCCATATTACTGCTTAGGTCTCAGAAAGAGAAAAGTGCACGGAAGAGAGGTTTGTGAACATTCCGGAGGTCTTCACGGAGTTTCCAGCTTCGGAGGCTTCATGGAGGGAGGATACAGCGCCGCTGTTCTGTGTAATGAAGGGGATGTTGATGTAGAAGAGTTCCAGTGGGCCTGCTACAACTTTCTTTGCGGACAGCCTCTGGATAAGCGTATTGACTGGGCAGAGCCCGACGGACGTGAATTCAGCGTACCTGAGGCCCTGACCGGAGATTTCATGACAGAAGAAGGCCTGCCTTCTCACTGCGTTGTGAGCTGTGAAGACGGCAGACTGACAGCCGTTTACGGCGGCAGGGATGTTGTGCTCAGGTATTGCGGAGGAACTGTTTTCGCCGCATTCAGTGCAAGTAATCCTGACCGAAGAGTCAGCACCTTCCGGTTCTTTTTAAGAGACGGAAAGGCGTGGGCTGTAAGGTGTTATAATAGAGTATATCAAAAAATCTGAGGAAGGGAGATGTAATTATTAGGGATTATATTATCAAGAGAATTCTGCTGGGAATGGTTCTGGTTATATGTGTATCATTCCTGGTATTCAGCCTTATGTATATGATGCCCGGAGATCCGGTGGATATGGTTGTAGACCGTAAGGTTTCTCTGGAGAGAAAGGCTGAAATTGCACATGAAATGGGATATGATCAGCCGTTTTTCACTCAGTATAAAAACTGGGTAAAGGGTGTTCTTCACGGAGACTTCGGCAGATCGACCAGATACAAAAGCGATGTCTGGGGCCTTATGGGGGCGAGAATCCCGTACAGTCTCAAACTTTGCGGATGGTCACTGGTTATTGAGCTTATTGTAGCTCTGCCGCTGGGCCTGCTTTGCGCCATGAAAAAGGACGGGTTCTTCGACCGGTTTACGGTTAACTTTTCCCTCCTCATGACGGCAGTTCCGGCTTTCTGGCTGGGAGCTCTATTTATACTGCTCTTTGCTGTCAAGCTGGGATGGCTTCCTATAAGCGGATATTCAGGCGTAAAGAACTACATACTGCCTGTGGCCACGACGGTTCTGTCGGGCATGGGCGGAACCCTTCGTATCACCAAAACAGAGGTGCTGGAAGTATTCAACGAGAAGTACGTTACCACCGCCTACGCTAAAGGACTTCCAAAGAGAACCGTTATGATAAAGCATGTTCTCAGAAATGCTCTTGTGCTGGTAACAACACTGGTGTTCATGTCTATTCCGTGGCTCATAAGCGGAGCGGTTGTAATCGAAAAGATATTCGGACTTCCGGGAATGGGCAATCTGCTCCTCAACTCCATCATAGTACAGGATATGCCTGTAGTACAGGCGGTTCTGCTCCTGATTGCCATTTTAACGGTTATCTGCAACCTCATAAGCGATATTGTTATGGGCATTCTGGATCCTAGAATCAGAGTATCCCTGAGCGGAGGTGACAACTAAGTGAGCACTAACACTAAAAACAGCAAATTTAAAGAAACAGTATATGAATGCTGGAAAAATAAAAATTTCATGATAGGCTTTGTTATTCTGCTAAGCGTTATTCTGATAGCTTTATTTGCGGATTTCATCGCCCCATACGATTATGCGCAGCAGAATGTGGGACCGAGATTTGGGAAACCTTCCGGCGATTTTTGGTTCGGAACCGATGAACTGGGAAGAGACATTTTCTCCAGGGTTGTGTACGGAAGCCGTATCGCTCTCTGGGTAGCTTTTCTGGGCGGCTCACTTCAGCTGGTAATAGGCGTTGCGGTAGGTCTTGCCTGCGGTTTCTTCGGCAAGTGGGTTGACAGAGTGCTGTCCTTCATGACAGACCTTACCTGGTGTATCCCCGGAACCATTCTGGCGCTGGCTGTTGTAACTCTCATAGGAAAGGGTCTTACAAACACGGTAATCGCCATTTCTCTGGTTGCATGGGCAAGCTATGCACGTACCGTCAGGGCAAAGACCTTATCACTGAAGAATATGGCCTTCGTGGAGACAGGAAAGGCTTTTGGAGAAAGCAATTTCTCCCTTATGGTCAGATATATTCTGCCTAACATAATTCCTTCACTGATTGTAATGGTTTCACTGAACCTTCCGGGAACAATCATGTCGACTACTACTCTGTCTTTCCTGGGCTTGGGCTCTCAGCCGCCTTCACCTGACTGGGGCCTTGCTATTTCCAAGGGAATAGAGAACATAACCAGAGCACCTTGGCTCAGCATTTTCCCGGGACTTGCGCTTGTATATACAACTTTCGGATTCAACCTTCTGGGCGAAGGCCTGAGAGACCTGCTGGATCCGCATATGAAATCACAGTAGAGAGGGGGACAGGCTTATGAATGAAGAATTATTGAGACTTGAAAATCTGTCCATCGACTATAAGGTCAAGGACGGTTACCTCTCTGCAGTAAACGATGTAAACTGCGTCATAAACAAGGGCGAAGTATTCGCTATAGTCGGAGAATCCGGCTGCGGCAAATCCACCGTAGCCCATAGCATCATGAATCTTCTTCCCGGCGGCAACGAAGAAATAAGCGGAAAAATTATTTTCAAAGGCAAAGACCTCCGCGAATGCACCCGTCAGGAGATGGAGGCTATCAGAGGTAAAGAGATCGGAATGATATTCCAGAATCCTCTGGACTCTCTCAATCCTGTATATAAGGTGGGAGACCAGATGGCCGAAGCTATTCTGCTTGATAAAGTTGATAAGCAGGAAGCATGGAACAGAGTAATAAAGCTGTTCAAGGATGTAAAGATGCCTGATGCCGAGGAAAGAGTAAACAGCTTTCCTCACGAGCTTTCCGGCGGTATGCGCCAGCGTGTCATGATAGCTATGATGCTTTCCAGAAACCCTGAGCTGCTCATAGCCGACGAGCCGACTACAGCTCTTGATGTAACCATAGAAGCGCAGATCCTTCAGATAATGAAGGATCTCAAGGATAAGTTCAATACGGCCATAATGCTCATCACCCATAACTTCGGACTGGTTGCCGAAATAGCTGATAAGATAGGCATTATGTATGCCGGCGAGATGATTGAAAGCGGAGACGTGTTCGAAATATTCGCACATCCGACTCATCCGTATACACAGCTCCTGATGCAGGCTCTGCCGAGCAAGACCAAGGCAGAAGGAAGGCTGAAGACGATAGACGGTTCCGTACCGCGTATTACGGAGAAAAAACCGGGCTGCAGATTTGCTAACCGCTGTCCGTACGCTAAGGAAATATGCCTCAACGAAAATCCTGAAGCAGTTTTTGTAGGCGAAGGACATTACTGCCGCTGCCACATGGTTGGAAAGGAAGAAAAGTAAGATGGAAGAAAAAGTTATGATTAAACTTGACGGCCTGAAAAAATACTTTTCTATTTCCAAAGGCCTTCTGAAGAAGAGCACCACCTTCGCCAAGGCGGTGGACGATATTTCTCTCACCATCAATGAAGGAGAAATCGTCGGACTTGTAGGAGAGTCAGGAAGCGGCAAGACAACCCTGGCCCGCGTTATACTTAACCTGACCAAAAAAACCGAGGGAACTGTAATCATCGACGGAATAGATGTTTCTGAGGCTTCGGGAGAAGAAATAAAGAAACTCAGAAGCGAAGTGGCTGTCGTGTTCCAGGACCCTGCATCTAACCTGAATCCGAGACAGACGGTGGAAAGCTCCATCATGCGTCCTATGATAATCCACGGAGTTCCTAAAGAAGAGGCCAGACAGAAGGCCAAGGAAGTTCTGGAGATGGTTAAAATGGACCAGAGATATCTGGACAGCTACCCTCACCAGCTTTCCGGCGGACAGCTCCAGAGAATCGCCATAGCAAGAGCCTTGGCTCTCAATCCCAGAATTATGATTCTGGACGAGCCTACCAGCGCTCTCGACGTATCGGTGCAGGCCCAGATACTAAATCTGCTCCTTGATCTTCAGGAGCAGCTGAACCTGACATATCTGGTGATCACTCATGACCTGAATGTCATCAAGTATATCAGTGACAGAATCGCTGTAATGTATCTGGGACGTCTGGTGGAATTCGGACCTACCTCGGAGATTGCCAATAATGCCAAGCATCCCTATACCAGAGGTCTACTGGATGCAGCTCCTGTGCTGGATCCTAATATGAGAAACAGAAAAAAAGAACTCATGACGGGAGACCCGGGAAGCCTGATTAAAATCGGACCGGGCTGCAGGTTCTGCGACAGGTGCAGATACGTTACCGAACAGTGCAGAACCACAATGCCTGATGATGTCGTTGTGGCACCGGGTCATCAGGTTGCCTGCTTCCATCCTCTGGAGGGTTGAAGCCGGTGAAACCTATTTAACCGATTGTAATTTTATTTGCAATAAACCAAGTTTATATCCTGTTTTAAGAAGGAGGAAAACATGAAGAAGAAATTAATCGTAATCTGCTTATGCATAGCAATGGTATTTTGCATGGCAGCATGCGGAGGCGGAGATGACGCTTCTGCCAAGACTAACCTCACTATAATCGACAGTGAATGGTACGGACTTGACACCTATCAGCTTGACGAAACTGCAGGCGGACAGGGACTTAACTCCAGTGCCCTCTTCCAGTGGAATCCTGAGACAAACACTATGGAAGACAATGTTTGTACAGACTGGGCCATCAGCGAAGACGGTAAGACAGTAACCTTTAACGTTCCTGAGGGAATGTACTATTCCACAGGCGAACAGGTTGAGCCTGAAGACGTTGTTGCTTCAATCCAGCACGGTCTGGATGTCAGCCCATATAACTGGGGATATAACAATATCGAATCCATGGATGTTGACGGAAGACAGGTAACCCTTAACCTTTCACACTTCAGATCAGACATGGAATACTATTTCTGCGCAGGCTTTGTAACAGTAATCGACAAGGATGAACTTGACTCCATG
>JALFXR010000179.1 GCA_022787405.1 Bacillota bacterium | reverse complement strand
TGTATTTATTTCGAAGATGATATTTTTTTCCATGAGCTTGTCAACGGCAGCCAGTGCCGCTGCAATATATCTGGGATGGTTCTCGTCAAACATCGGATATTGGTCGCTGAACTTGGTTATGAGGTCAAAATGCCCTATGATCCCACATCCTGTCACATCAGGCAGCATTGAAACCATACGGAAATAGTACTCGCACATAGCATACGGGTCTCCTCCGCAAAGCTCATTTATAGTACGTTCTGTTTCAGCGGGACTCCAGTCAATACAGAAGCATTGACTTCTGTCGTACCCGTAGAAGTTATCGGCAGATCCGGGGCCTGCCATAGGAAAGAGAGAATGAACCGAACCGATGGCATAATCATAATCATCAGTTGTATAGTCAGAACCAAAGTCCTGTTCAATACCGCACAAAATCTTGATTCTGCCTGCATATCTGGTCTTAAGGCGCGAGATTTCAGCCTTGTATTTGCGGGTATTATCGGGGCTCATGCAGCATTGATCGTATGATGTATAGCTGTGACCTGAAAAGCCAAGAGTATCGAAGCCCTTGGCAATGGCAGTTTCGACCATTTCTTCCGGAGTGTCAGCCCCGTCGCAGAGAAGTGTATGTGTATGAAAATTGGCTGTTATCTTATCTGAAATTACATCTGTCATGGCTTACAAGGTCCTTTCATTTGTCTGAGGATAGTATAGCATACTTTGTGGGGAATGTATAAGAGAAATATGAAAAATGCAGCATTCACCTGAGATTTGTGGTATTATATAGAGAGAAATATTTTATTACGAAAGGGAAAAAAGGATTGAAAGAAAAAAAGTGCACGACAGGTGATTTCCCTCTGGCGGTTTTATGTACCCTGACCGTCATCTGCCTCGCAGTAAGCATTACAGTCTGGTTCAGACCTCTATATTATGCGGATATTAAATTACTGGATATACCGGAGCATTCGGGATACAATGAGGAAATCTGCCGAAAGAATTACGATGTGCTCATAGATTACAATGTAATCGGCGGTCCTTCCGAGCTTGAATTCCCGGATATGCAGATGTCTGAGCATGGGAGGATTCATTTTGAAGAGGTTAAAAGAATTTTCACATTCATGCAGATTGAGGGATTAGTAGGATTAGCGGTTCTGGTTGCTGTATTTTTTAAAAGAAAAAAGAAGGGCTGGATGCATCTGACGTGCTTTGTGACCGTGGCCATAGCGGTGGCTGTGCTGGCGGCAATCCTTATGGACTGGGAGTGGGCTTTTGAGACAATGCACGGACTGCTATTTGATAACGATTACTGGATATTCAATTCTAAGACTGATCCGGTGATAAAGATACTGCCTGATGAGTTTTTCATGCACTGCGGAATTATGATAATCGGTCTGACAGCTGCATTGACAGCCGGACTGGAGGCAATATACAGGAGGAAAAAGAAATATGGAAAAGCCTAGCTTCAGAGTTCTGTTCTTTAGATATTATGATAGAAAAATTGCAGATGGAACCATAACCTTTTCACAGATAGGAATCAGCAAAAGTGATTTTACAAGGCTGTGTACAGAGGCTGATTTTGTGCCGGATATGGAGTCGGTGGAAAGAGCCTGCAAGGCCATGAAGCTGACAGAAGAAGAAACTGCCGCCATGCTGGAGGCGGCAGCCTTATAAGTATTAAACATTAAACAGGAAGTTTACTACATCTCCGTCCTGCATCACGTATTCCTTGCCTTCGGAGCGGATAAAACCTTTTTCCTTGGCGGCAGCAAGGCTTCCGCCAACTTCCATGAGCTTGTCATAGGCTATGGTCTCGGCTCTGATAAAGCCTTTCTCAAAGTCTGTATGAATCTTTCCGGCTGCTCCCGGAGCCTTGGTTCCACGCTTGATGGTCCATGCTCGGCATTCGTCTTCGCCAGCGGTCAGGAATGAAATCAGGTTTAGCAGAGAATAAGATGCTTTAATCAGTTTGTCAAGACCGGATTCTTCTATTCCCAGTTCCTCCAGGAACATGGCTCTTTCTTCGTCGTCAAGTTCTGCCATCTCGGCTTCTATTTCGGCACATATTACAACTGCTTCAGCACCTTCTGCAGAAGCAATTTCACGAACCTGCTTAACATAAGGGTTACTGTCGGCATCGGCGACTTCATCGTCAGCCACATTGGCCACATATATAATAGGCTTGTAGGAAAGCAGGCCCAGCGATTTTACGTACTCGGCCTCTTCCTCGTCAAGATCCATGGCACGGGCGTTTTTGCCGTCGCCCAGCCATGCATAAATCCTGTTGAGAAGATCAAGTTCTGACTGCAGCTGCTTGTCCGCCTTGGCCATCTTTGAGGTCTTCTGGATGCGACGGTCGAGGATTTCCATATCGGAGAGCAGAAGTTCTGTATTGATAGTGTCAATATCTGATGCGGGGTCGATTTTGCCGTCTACATGAACTATATTGTCGTTTTCGAAACATCGTACTACGTGAACGATGGCCTCGACTTCACGGATATGTCCCAGGAATTTGTTTCCCAGGCCTTCACCTTTGGAAGCGCCCTTTACCAGACCGGCGATATCACAGAATTCGATAGTGGCATAGATGGTACGCCTGGAATTGTATATTTCGTGAAGCTTGGTAACGCGCTCGTCAGGAACCGTTACAACGCCTATATTCGGTTCAATAGTACAGAAAGGATAGTTGGCGGCTTCGGCACCAGCCTTGGTTATTGCGTTAAAAAGAGTACTTTTGCCTACGTTTGGCAGGCCTACGATACCTAATTTCATTACTGTATATTCTCCTTATTTATTTTTTCTTCATGTTTTTTCTTCATAACAAAGTACAGCGCAAGTCCTGCAGCAATGAGACAGAGGCTTAAAACCTGAGCCTGCCTGAGGGGGCCTATCATCAGACTGTCTGTGCGAAGTCCTTCTACGAAGAACCTTTCCAAAGAATAAAGCACCATGTACATTGAAATAATCTGACCGTCGAAACTGCGGCGATGGTTGTCGAACCACAGCAGGAACAGAAAAATCAGGAAGCACCAGATGGATTCGTAGAGAAAGGTAGGGTGATATCCTACTCCGTCTATAATCTGTGCCCATGGGAGATCAGTGGGCCCTCCGTGAGCTTCTTCATTGAAAAAGTTACCCCAGCGTCCGATAGCCTGCGCCAGAGGTATTACAACAGCAGCAAGGTCAGCAGTGGCTATGAAGCTCTGCTTGTAATGTCTGCATACAAAAAATCCGACAAAAAAGCATAGAATAAGTCCGCCGTGAACAGCGAGCCCTCCACCCCTTATATCAAAGATTTTCGCCAGATTTCCTGAAAACTCGTCCCAGGAAAAAATTACATAGTATGCTCTGGCTCCGATTATGGCTGACGGAATCATCCATATGATTAGATCCAGAATAAAGTCAGGCTCTATACCGTGTTTGGGAGCCCGCTTATATGATATGAGTGTGGCCAGCAGGAAACCTGCACCTATGAGCAGTCCGTACCACATTACATCAAGTCCGAAAATCGTGAAAGCCACGCGATCGGGTGCAATCATTTTCAAAATCTCCTTTGACAATAAATACAAATTATATTATACAAAAAAAACTGTTAATTGTCATCAATCTTTGGTATTATTTTTACATGAGATATGAGAAAATAATCAAAGCAGTATTTATAGAAAGACCAAACCGGTTTATTGCAATCTGCCGGGTTGGTAATGAGGCCATAAAGGTACATGTAAAGAATACGGGCAGGTGCCGGGAACTTCTTATAACGGGAGCTGTCGTGTATCTGGAGGATTTTGAAGGACGGATGGGAAGCCGTAAAATGAGATATTCGCTTATAGGCGTGGAAAAGGTGACGGAAGGCGGCATACTGATGATAAATATGGATTCACAGGCACCTAACAAGGCTGTTTCAGAGGCGCTCAGCGATGGTACAATAAAGCTACCGGGTATGGAGGAATCTTTATCGGTCAAGGCAGAAAAGACCTTCGGCCATTCGAGATTTGACTTTTATGCAGAAGATGATGGGGGACACAAGGCATTTATCGAGGTAAAAGGCGTGACTCTGGAGGACAGCGGAATTGCGAGCTTTCCTGACGCACCGACGGAAAGAGGGGTAAAACATGTAAGGGAACTCATCAGAGCCGCGGAGGAAGGATATAATGCTTACATAGTTTTTATCATCCAGATGGAAGGAATGAAGGAATTCAGACCTAACGACAAGACTCACAGGCAGTTTGGCGATGTGCTCAGAGAAGCCTCTGAATCTGAAGTTAAAATACTTGCCTATGAATGTCAGACAGGAGCAGATTACATGACGGTCAAAAAAAGCGTTCCGGTAAATATTTTTTATGAAACTATTTGACCTTGCTGCGCATCTAATGTATAGTTGTTAAGGTGAGATTAAAATGAAAGGGGCATTGGGGATGTCATCGACTGTAAAAGAGCAGATTATTGAGAATATTCTTGTTGAAAATTACAAAATGTATTATCATCTGGCTCTCGGTTATGTTCATAATGAAGCAGACGCTCTAGACATAGTTCAGGAGGGTGCTTACAAGGCCATTTTAAAGTCGGATACACTTCGCAGTGAGGAGCATGCTTCTACATGGATATACAGAATCATGCTCAATGAAATCTTCAGCTTCTGCAGGAGCAGGAAGACTTCAGTCATGGGGGATATTTACAATACGGATATGGATCTGGCCGCCTACGACAACAGCAGCTGCTGCGCAGAGGAAATGGACCTCTACAATGCATTGGAGAGGCTTTCCGATGAAGAGAAGAAAATAGTTCAGCTAAGGTACTTTCAGGGTCTGAAGCTGGAAGAAGTTGCAGACGCCATGGGACTTAAGCTGAGTACGGTTAAGAGCAAACTTTACCGTGCAATAGAAAAGCTGAGATTTACCATGACGGCATAGGAGGCGTGATTTTATGACCGAAAAAGAAAAAGACGATGCTAGGGTGCCCGGCAACTGTCTGGACATGGTAAAAGAAGCCATAGGAAGAGCGAAAGAAGAAAAACTGCATGCTAAACGCGCGCGTCGTAGGACGATGATCAGAATGGTTTCAGTTTCTTTTATTGGCCTCATGGTGATACTGCCTAATGTGAGCATGGATGTGGCTCAGGCTATGAGCAGTCTGCCGGTACTGGGAAGTTTCTTCGACGTAATAACAATCAGAGATTACCATTACATGGATGACCGTTTCAGTGCAGATGTGGATATTCCTGAGATTAAATCAGACAGTGAGGCAGCAGGGTCAATAAACGGTAAGATAAGTGCCATAGCAGAGGAATGGGTGAGAGAATTTGAATCGGCGAAAGCAGATGAATGTGGCAGAGCAGAGATAAAAGTGGGTTATGAAATACTGTCAACAGCACCGGAGTATTTTACACTCAAACTGATGACTTATCAGGGAGCGGGAAGCGGGTTCCAGCAGAACCACTACTATACAATAAGGATTTCTGATGAAAAGGAAATGGCTCTCTCGGATCTTTTTCCTGAAAATGCTGACTTTATAACACCTATAAGTGAAAATATAAAGGAACAGATGCGGCAGCAGGTTAAAGAAGACGCTGGCAAATGCTACTGGGTAGATCTTGAGGATGACGACCCTGCTAAAGGGTTTGAATTCAGTGAAATAGAAAAAGACCAGCAGTTTTACATAAATGAGAACGGACAGCTCGTGGTAACTTTTAACGAGGGAGACGTAGCACCTATGTATATGGGATGTGTTCAGTTTACAATACCAGAACAGGTAACTGATGGTATAAGATAATATTAAAAAGGAAGGCGAAGAATATGGAGAAAAAAAGAGGGGTATTAAAAGTAACAGCGCTTGCAGCAATGATTGTGGCCATAATTGCAGTCATGTCCGCATGCGGAGGCAGCAAAAGCTATGAGCTTGACGAAGTGAAACTGGCGGGCAGACTGTTGTCTGAAGTTCAGTTTGATTGCGAACTTTACCAGGTGAAGGACGAAAAGGTTGAAAATTTCATTGACCTTGAAGGCGCAGAAAAAGAGATAATGTATATGGGAAGCGGTTCTTATGCTGATTCATTTGGTATATTCAGTCTAGATACCGAGGAAAACGCTGAGGCGGCACTGGAGGTTGTAAATGCTTACCTGGCAGACTTGCAGGATTCATTTAAGGATTATATTCCGGAGGAAGCTGACAAGATACAGAAGGCGACAGCAGTTCAGAAGGGAAAATTTGTGGTATTCTGCATAACTTCAGATGCAGAGAACGCAGCAGCTATTATAGATGAAAGCTTTGTGGAGGTGTCCGGAGAAAAGGAAGGT
>JALFXR010000176.1 GCA_022787405.1 Bacillota bacterium | reverse complement strand
TCCATTCTGGGACTTTTCCTTTTTATCATTCCTCTGCCGTACAAGGGGGACTTCAGTATCGGTGTAGGTATGATGGCAAGTGAGGCAAAGGCTGCAGTGGGCCAGTATCTGCCTTGCTTTATGATGATTGTAATAGTAATCTCAGGTGTTATTACACTTATTGCGAATATTGCTAAACCAAAAGCAATCGTGGAAAACGAATTTTTAAGCAGCACATTTATCTGCAAGCCTTTATGGGTTGTTTTCCGTGTTCTTGGAGCAATCTTTGCGCCGCTTACATATTTCCAGGTTGGAACAGAAGTTATTTACTCAGGAGCAACCGGCGGAACTATGCTTAACGACTTAATGCCTACACTGGCAACATGGTTCTTCTTCTCATGCTTTTTCCTGCCTTTCCTGATGCAGTTCGGCCTGATGGATTTCTTCGGAACACTTATCAGAAAGGTTATGAGACCTCTCTTCAAGGTTCCTGGAAGAGCTGCCATCGACGCTATAGCATCCTGGATCGGAAGTGGTCCTGTTGGTGTAGTTATCACTAACAAGCAGTACAAGGCAGGCTTCTACACAGCTAAGGAAGCAGCTATTATCTCAGTATGCTTCTCACTGGTATCACTTCCGTTCGCAGTAGTAGTAGCAGAGTTCCTCGGACTCCAGCATGTATTCCTTCAGTTCTACGGCACAATCTGTATCGCTTCATTTATCTGCGCTATTATAATTGCGAGAATCTATCCTATCACAAGAGTTAAGGATGAATATGTTCCTGATGTGGGAAAGCAGATTAACGAGGAAGTGCCTGAAGGACGCAAACTTACAAGCTGGGCTGTAGAAAAGGGTGTTGAAAGAGCAAAGACTGCCGGCACACTGGGTCAGCTCGCGATGGAAGGTCTTAAGACAGTAATTGACGTCTACATGGGACTTATGCCCCTTGTAATGTGCTGGGGAACACTCGCCCTTATTATCGAAGAATACACCCCTATATTCCAGTGGATTGCAATTCCTTTTATCTGGCTTCTTCAGCTGTTCCAGCTCCCTGCTGCTGATGTTGCAGGTCCTGCTGTTGTAGTAGGTTTTGCTGATATGTTCCTCCCTTCGATTCTGGTAAAGAATGTTGAATTTGAAATCACCAGATTTGTAATCGGGGCTATGTCATTCACTCAGCTGGTTTACATGACTGAGACAGGCGCAGTTATCCTTCGTTCCGACATTCCGCTGGATTTAAAGGATCTGCTCATAGTGTTCCTTGAAAGAACGCTTATTACTTTACCGATTGTTATTCTGATCGCGAACCTGGTATTTTAGCAATATATTTATTTAGAAAAAACAGGGGAGACTTATCATGAAACACAAATTCATAGCGAAACGCTACTGGAAGGATCAGAGCACGGCCATGGGACAATCCGACGTGCTGGCCAAATCCTTTGACGATGTAATCAACCTGAGCCTGGGAGATCCCGACCTGACCACTCACGAACTCATAATAGAAAAGGCTTTCGAAGATGCAAAGGCAGGTCATACCAAGTATACAGACTTCAGAGGGGATCCTGAGCTCCGAGCTGAGATATGCAAATTCTATAAGGAAGAATACGGCATGGATGTTGCTGACGAAGAAGTATTTGTAAGTGCCAGCGCCTGCCTGGGAATGTACCTTGCTTTAGAAGCCATCGTGGATGACGGCGACGAGATAATCCTGCAGGCTCCCTATTTCACACCTTATCCGCAGCAGGTTGAGCTGGCAAGGGGAATTACTGTGGAATTGCCGACATATGAGGAAGAGGATTTCCAGATTAACATAGAAAGGCTTGAAAGCCTCATAACTGAGCGCACCAAGGCTCTGGTCATCAACTCGCCGAGCAATCCTACGGGAAACTGCCTGACAGTGGAGACTATGGAAAAGATAGCTGCCATAGCAGAAAAGTATGACCTCATAGTGATTTCAGACGACATCTACACGTCCTTCAGCTATCAGAATCCTTTCGTGCCTTTTGCAAGCCTGCCGGGAATGAAAGAGAGAACCATCATTCTCAACAGCTTTTCCAAGAACTTTACAATGACGGGCTGGAGAGTGGGCAATATCATCGCTCCTGACTACATAATCAGGACTATTCAGCAGATAAATGAAAACGTGGTTTTCACGGCACCGTCTATTTCACAGCGTGCGGCTATCTATGCGTTGCGAAACAGAGATACGGTACAGCCGGAAATGGTGGCTGAGTATAAGAAGAGGATGTTCTTTGCTGCCGAAAAGATTAACGAAGTGCCTAAGATGTCAGTCATATATCCGCCTAAGGGAAGCTTCTATCTGTTTATCAACATCAAGAAGTCGGGGCTTACCTCCGAGGAAGCTGCAGATGTGATACTGCGCAAAGCCCACGTCCTCATGCTTCCGGGAAATGCTTTCGGAAACTGCGGCGAAGGATACCTGAGAATCGCTTGCACAGTAGGGGTTGACAAACTGGGTGAAGCCATTGACAGAATCAAGAAAATCTCTGAGTTCCAATAGTTGAATAAATAAAGAACTGCACCTTCAGCCGGCTGAAATCAGCGGCCGCACGGGTGCAGTTTTGCTTTCCTTTATTAATTGATTGCGATCTAGACCTTTTTCTCGAAGACATTGCCGCACTTGTGGCAGGTAACGCGGATTCTGCCACGGCCCTTAGGAGCCTTCTGAATCTGTTTGCAGCAAGGGCATTTAAAGTACCTGTAATTTTTTCTGTCCCTGTTGAGGAAAGCTCTCAGCGGATTATCCACATAAGTCTTGTACCAGGAGAGTTGGGCCAGCATCCTGGCATTGTTTCTGGAAAAGATTCTGTAGATTGCGAAAACCACGAGGGCATAGCCGATGTATGTCGCCACGTGCCCCGGAATGAATATGTCTGCAACGACAAGTATCATGCCGTAAGCCATAAGATCCCGGCTCAGCTGATCCATACCATGTCTGCCTGCCATGAATTGTGCAATTTTATATCCGAATTTTCCCAATGTACTGCTCCTTTTCTAGTTCTTCAGACTCTGCATCGGTGCCGGAATTCTGCCGCCGCGGTTGATCATCTTGGCAGGAGACTGGCTGCGGATTTTCATAATAGGGCCGCTTCCCAGCAGGCCGCCGAAGTCAAGCTCTTCGCCTTCTTTAAGGCCGATGGCAGGAATGACCCTGACCGCTGTGGTTTTGGAGTTGACCATACCGATGGCAGCTTCGTCGGCGATAATAGCGGAAATTGTTTCTGCAGTTGTATCGCCCGGAATTACAATCATGTCGAGTCCAACTGAACATACAGCTGTCATTGCTTCGAGCTTTTCAATACTGAGAACGCCGCTTCTTGCCGCCGCAATCATGCCGGCATCCTCTGTCACTGGAATGAAAGCACCTGACAGTCCGCCTACGCTGGAGGATGCCATGACGCCGCCTTTCTTTACTGCATCGTTAAGCATAGCAAGAGCTGCTGTTGTACCATGAGTGCCGCACTGCTCAAGACCTATTTCTTCTAAGATATGAGCAACTGAGTCGCCTACAGCCGGTGTAGGAGCCAGGGAAAGGTCGATTATGCCAAAAGGCACACCAAGCATGCGGGAGGCTTCGGCACCTACAAGCTGACCCATACGGGTGATCTTGAAAGCTGTTTTCTTGATCAGTTCGGCCACTTCATTAAGTGGTGCATCATCAGGAAGCTTAGCTAAGGCAGCACGAACTACGCCGGGGCCTGAAACGCCTACATTGAGCACAACATCAGGTTCGCCTACGCCGTGAAAAGCACCGGCCATAAATGGATTGTCTTCCGGTGCGTTGCAGAACACCACCAACTTGGCAGCGCCCACGCACTGTCTGTCTTTAGTAAGTTCTGCAGCCTGTCTTACGACGCCGCCCATGAGCTTTACGGCATCCATATTGATACCGGCTTTGGTGGAGCCGATGTTGACTGAAGAGCATACGTAGTCAGTGGCAGCCAGAGCACGAGGGATTGCATCTATGAGCTCCCTGTCCCCTGCACTGAAACCCTTCTGCACCAGAGCGCTGAAGCCGCCGATGAAGTTTACACCTACGTCCTTGGCAACTCGGTCAAGGGTGAGGGCATACTTTACGGGGTCTCCTCCGCTAACGGCAACCAGCATCGATATAGGTGTCACGCTGATTCGTTTATTTACGATAGGAATTTTGTATTTTTTCT
>JALFXR010000133.1 GCA_022787405.1 Bacillota bacterium | reverse complement strand
CGTCAGCATGGCCGGCGGTGTAATGCACAATCTCGGTCAGCTTGTTACAGCCTGCCTTATCGTTTCAACATTCAGCCTTATGTCATACTTCGCGGTGCTGCTGTTTTCCGGTCTCATCAGCGGAATTCTCATCGGCATTCTGGCATACCACATTGAAAAGAGGCTGCCCGCCGATATGCGATAAAGATATACTGCCTGTGTTGTATAATTTTGCTGGACGACAGAGCTTTTACAACGTCAATTTGCGAATTATTGGCTTGAAGATATTTCCCCTGCCATGGGTGTAGATTAAGGAGTAAACAATTATGAAAATTGAGAAAGTATGGAAAATATATTTCAGTCCTACCGGGACTACCAGGAAGGTTGTCACTCTGCTGGGAGAAGAAATTGCAGTCGCACTCGGGGTGCCTGCAGATGAATATAACTTCACCCTGCCGTCAGCACGCCAAAACTTCCCTCAGGTAGAATCCGGCGATCTGGTAATCTTCGGCATGCCCACCTATGCAGGCCGGCTCCCAAACCTGATGCTTAAATATCTGGCCACCATCTCCGGAAAGGGCGCGCTGTCCGTACCTGTGGTGACCTTCGGAAACAGAGCCTTCGACAACTCTCTCATCGAGCTTAGAAATATTCTGGAAAGCCACGATTTCCATACTGTGGCCGCGGGAGCCTTCTCCTGCGAGCACTCATTTTCTACGGAGCTGGGAGCATATCGCCCTGACTGGGAGGATGAGTGCGAAATAAAAGACTTCGCACACAGTATTGCAGAAAAGATCTCTGCCGGCAAAGCTGAACATCTGGAGGCATCAGCCATCGAGGTGCCCGGAAATCCGGATGCAGGCTACTATCAGCCACGCGACAGAAAAGGCAATTTCATAGATATCCGCAAAGTAAAGCCTTTTACAGGTTCCAAATGTGTGAACTGCGGTGTATGCGCCAGGATCTGCCCGATGGGAGCCATTGACCCATCGGATGTAACCTCCGTTCCCGGAATCTGCATCAAATGCAATGCCTGTGTTAAACGCTGCAACAGAGGTGCCAAGTTCTTCGAGGATAAAGGCTACCTTTATCATAAAGAGGAACTGGAAGCCATGTACGGCGGAGAGAGAGCAGATAACCGGATATTTTTGTAGAAGAAAAAGCTTGACACATATCTCCTACAAGTGTAGTATGTACCCAGAAGGGGTTACTACATTTGTAGGAGGTATTTTTATGTATAAATTGACAGATTCCGAATGGATCGTTTTAGAAGCCCTGTGGGGCGGTAACGAAAATCTCGGTCAGATTACCGATGCGGTAAAGTCACAGTCAGGATGGAGCCGCAACACGGTTCACACCTATCTTACCAGAATGGAAAACAAGGGACTCGTAAACATCGACCGCACCGTTGAGCCTCATATATACACTGCCGCTGTCAGCCGGGATGACTGTGCGCGTCAGGAGCGCAGCGCTCTTCTCAACAAAGTTTACGGAGGAGCAGCCGGCGACCTTCTGGTGGCCTTTCTCAAGGAAACACACATCACTCCCGAAGAAAGAGACCGCCTGAAAAAACTTCTGGACGAAATGGAGGTGTAGCCCGTGAACAACATCTGGGAATTTCTCATAATGACGTTGACAGTGTCCCTGTCATCCGGGCTTATTATGATTATCAAAGCGCTTTTAAAAGACAAGCTGACGCCCCGCTGGCAATATGGCATATGGAGTCTCCTGATTATCAGAATGCTGCTCCCTGTGGCGGTTTCGAACAGATACATTCTGGTTCCTGTCCCATTATGGATTGAAACTTTAAAAGCGCTTTGTGAAAGTCACCTTTCTTCGGCATATTCGCAAGTATTCTTTCCATTGGATAACCCATGGTTTCTGCCGTTAATAACGTCCGCACCTCGCAGTATAACCGACTGGATTTTTGTAATTTATGCTGCCGGCGTTGTTATTAGCCTGCTGCTGTGCCTTGTTTCATATGTGAAACTGCGACGCCTTATATCTGAGGCACTGCCGCTTTCCGCTGCAAACGGGACACTGATAGAGCACGTCTGTGAAAAATACGGCCTCAAAGCCTGTCGCGCTGTGGAAATGGCCGGGCTGCCTTCTGCCTTTGTCTGCGGAATTATAAAACCGGTGCTGGTGCTGCCTGCAGGGACTCTAACCGATGAAAAGATCATTCTTCACGAACTGCTTCACCTGAAATACAAGGATGCCTTTCAAAGCGTTATATGGGCAGTTTTCCGCGCCCTTCACTGGTGCAATCCTTTCATGCACTATGTTTTTAACTGTATAGGAAACGATATGGAATCTCTCTGCGACAGACGGGTTCTTGAAAAGCTGGAAGGCGAAGAAAGAAGGGACTATGGCAAAATCCTTCTCCTCATGGCCAATGACCGCTACCCGCGGGCCTTTGGCACCACTTCACTTTCCAACGGCGGCAAGAACATAGCAAAGCGCATCGCCTGCATAGCCCATTTCAAAAAATATCCAAAGGGCATGGCGCTTGTTTCCGTATGCATCGGCATCATGCTGATTCAGCCTTTGTTTTTCGGCAGCGAGTTTCACGGAGTAGCATCGTCTATAAACGACTACAGTGCAGCTAACAGTGAAATGATACTCCAAAAGGACCTGGCATCCACGCGCATCAACCGCTGCAGTACCATGGCAGGTGCTATAGACGCTTATGCAAAAGGGCTCATCTACGAAAACGGCCTTTACTTAGCTGCAGCCTTGCCTCTTGCAGAGCAGAAAAGTATCTATGATGAAATGTGCCGGAGCAGGGACGACGGCTGGATTTATACCCATGTGGAAAACAATCTCGGCGCAAGAGCTTTTGCCAGATCGCATAATCCGGAGGTAAGAATTTCAAATCCCTATGAGGTCTGCAACATAAAACAAGCTGCCTCAGATTCTGATGAATTTCAGTGTCAGCTGGTTATATATTCCACCAGCAATGATGCCGATGCTCTACCGGGTATATCCATAATTCCACTCTCCGTAACCATGGAAAAAGGCAGCTGGGTAGTTATACCTTCAGGAGAAACGGAATTTATGGAAATTGATGAGAGCTCTTGGGGCCACCCCCGCGGATTCGTCAGAGAAATCCTTGCCTTAACGCCTATGTCCACATATGAGGGTGTCGGTACAAATGGGTATATTACTGCTTCCTGCTGCACTTTCTACAATGTAGATAACACCGTGGAAACTCAGAACGACCTTTCCTGGTTTCTGGGAAACAGCTTCAGCTTTAACGAAGCGCCCGTCACTAACGCCGAATTTGAACATGCTGACATGGATTTTGATATAACCTACACCTTCACAGGCAGCAGGGAACAGTTAAAAAACATTTCCTATGTTACTTTGGAAAACATGTTTTATGACAGTGCGGCAGATATACCGTCAGATCCTGAAGCTCGCATGGACGATGAAAACTTTGCCCCTATAAAAGAGAGCGGCGGGGGCTCAAGCTCTACAGGGTGGAGTTACCAAGCCGAAACTTATGACAATCATGACTGGAACGGCACAATCCGAGACATAAATTCCGGTGGCCGCTACTATCCGAAAAGAGAGATAATAAATTCATTTAAACATGTATCTGCATCAGGTGACGCTTCACTGCCGCCAGTTGTAAACCCGGAAGTGCTTGTCGCCCGTGTATATATAGACGGATTTGATACTGAGTATATCATTTCAAAGGAGGTGTCACAAGATGAGCAATGAAACCGGTACTCTTAAATCAACAGACAATCTTGCCTCGGCTGTCGGTGCTGTGGCAAGAGCCTATATATTCATATATTTGAATATCAACCTGGGTACGCTGGACATACTGCCCGACTGGGTGGGATATCTTTTCATTCTGAGTGCCATCCCGACCATCAGTCTTTGGGAAGAGTCTATGGTGCTTCTTCGCAGCATTGGATTTCTGCTTGCGATATACGAAGGCGCAGAATGGATTATTCAACTTTTGGGCGGGCATGCCGATATCCCTGTAGTAAGCCTCATTGCAGGTATAGTCGGCCTGTATTTTCACTTTCAGCTGCTTACCAATATGGCGTCTATCGCCTCAGAATACGGACTCACAGGCAGAAGTGAAAATCTCCTGAAGCTGAGAACTGCAAATACCGTTCTGCAGACAATCGCAATGCTTACCATACAGCTGTCAGCACGTTTTGAGGCGGCATGGCCGGCACTGGTCATGGTGGTCATTATAGTTATACTTACTATAATGATTACTGTAAGCCTTTTTGGGCTTAAGAAAGAGCTTCTGGACGTACAGTAATCACATAAAAGACTCTAAAATTTAAAAGCTGCTGTCGGGCATCACACCGTCAAGCAGCTTTTTATATAGTGTCTATTCTTCCACTTCCAGCTCTTCGGCGTCTCTTGCCTCCTGCGGAATATCAATCTTATCCACATTATCGTAGCCTGTGAAAGTCATGGATACGGTCACCTTGTCTATGGAAAGACCTGCTTCTGCAGCACCCATATTTTCCATCATTGAAGACATCATGTCAGTCATATCAAAATCATACTTCACCGGCAGAAGACGTTCACCATCAACCCAGATTGCAATTGGCATTTCACCGATTCCTTCAAAAAGCTGCTTCAGTGTCTCTGCATCTGCCCCATCCAGACCCAGCTGCTCACCTACACCGGACTCATCAAGAATCTTCTGGAAGTATTCCTCCGTGATAACACCTTCGTACTTATCTGCCTTAACTCCTGCCACCTCTTCTGTGTCCACCTTCTTGAAGTTCTGAATCGCTTCCAGATAAGTCGCCATGGAAGCTGTGCTGTCGTAATCCTTTATGGCTTCCAGGCCCGGCTGGGTCATCTTGTACCAATCACCATCCATCTGTGTATAGGTAACCAGGTTGTCGCCGTCAGCCTCTGCATATACCTTACTCTGCATTTTCTGAAACCCTCCGCTTATCTGCATAACCATATCCATTATCATCTCCATGGCCAGAGGTTCGTTTATTACCTTCTGGGTCATCTCAGATGTCATGGACATAATCTCATCATCCATAGACATGACCATATCCATCGATGTCTCTGCTGTAAGGCTAGTAAGAGCTTCCATGTTTTCCATTGCTGCTTTCATAACATCTGCATCGCCCATGTTCTTTTCTCCGCAGGCGGAAAAGCTGGCAGTCAGGCAGATGATCAATGCCATCGCCAAAATTTGCTGTTCTTTTTCGTGTGTTTATCCTCCCCAAATAGTTTCTCCAATTATGTACAGTATATGTGACAGCATTCTTTATGTCAAACTCTTTCTTCACTACGGCATATGTGTTATACTGTAAAAAACTGATAAGTAACCCCCGGAGCTCCAATCCGGGGGTTATTTGGCATCACGGCAGGTATTAATAGATTACCGTCCTGATGACATATTTTATCTCGAAAACCACTTTTTTAGAAAATGTGCACAGATTTATGCTCCAATTGACATTGTCTTGCTTACTTTCTGCCATTGAGTCTTAAATCCAAGCCCTCTATACAGACTGCCGACACTTACATACTCGACTCCGTTTTTCTTGACAATATTCATTGTTACGCTCTTTTCCTTATATGTAACCTTTGCCTTATTAGCTCCAGCCGCTTCAACAGTTGCAGTAAGCGCATTTGTCATATCTTTAAGAGGTGCATATAGAACTCCATCTTTGAGATACGGTTTATTATTGAATGTTACCGGAACGCCCTGGAATGACACCACAGGAGTTTTGGTGTCCTTCTGATAGATTATCTCTCCGCCCAGTACTGTTGTAAGAGCCTGAATGTTCATAAGTTCCCAGTCAGGACACTTCATATAATCTCTGTCAATTACTACAAAGTCAGCCAGTTTGCCGGCTTCCAGAGAACCTTTAATGTCTTCACTGAACATTGCATATGCGCCCCATATAGTGAAGCTCTTAAGCGCTTCTTCCCTTGTCATACACTGTTCAGGGTACCATCCGCCTTCAGGGTATCCGCCACGAGTGGTTCTTGTTACGGCAGCATAGAATCCATGGTATGGGTTTACCAGCTCAACTGCAGAGTCCGAACCATTAGGAAGAATTCCACCCAGATTCAAAATAGTTCTCCACGCGTAGGAACTCTTGATTCTCTCACTGCCCCATCTGTCCTCAGCAACAAGAAGATCTGAAGTGGCGTGTATTGACTGCATTGAAGGTATTACGCCCAATTCAACCGTTCTCTTGATATCCTCAGGTGTTACACACTGGAAATGCTCTATACGCAGTCTGTGATCACGAGGATTTGCTTTAATTGCAGCCTCGTATGCATTAAGCACCTGATGATTAGCTCCGTCACCGATTGCGTGAATCGATACCTGATATCCCCGATCATAAGCAGTTTTTACTATCTCATTAAGTTCATCATCCTTGTAAATGTATTCGCCCATCTTTCCCGGAGCATCGCTGTATTCTTCAAGCATGGCTGCGCTTCTTCCTCCCATGGAACCATCGGCAAACATCTTGATGCACATTACGTCGAGCATGTTGTTGAGAAGACCCATCTTAGGCTCATTGTTTAAAACATATTTCATGCCCTCACTTTCCATGCTGTTAACACTGACTTCAGCATCTACTCTGGTCTTCCAAACGCCTTCCTTTATGAGCTGCTTATACAATTCAATATTTTTAGGAGAAGTTCCTGCATCCATAATGCTGGTAAATCCGTATGAAGGAAGCATTGCTGCACATTCCTCATAGCTTCTTCTTATCTGCTCATCTGTTTTGGCAGGAATAATTCCTGAAATCGGGTACATGGCTGTATCGGTAAATACTCCCGTTGCTTCTCCGTTCTTATCACGGTATATATATCCGCCCTGCGGGTTAGGAGTGTCGTTTGTAATTCCCGCAAGTTCTATGGCTTTGCTGTTTACCCAGCACATATGTCCGCAGGCTCTCTTCAGATATACAGGATTGTCCGGTGCCACTGCATCCAGCTCTTCCTTTGTAGGGAAGTCACTGTTTCCTTCCCATATAGTATTCATCCATCCGCTTCCTGTAATCCACTCGCCCGGCTTGGCTTCTTCGGCAGCTTTTTTAACCTTTTCTAAAATGGTTTCCTTAGGCAGCCAGAAAACATTCAGGCTTACATTCATCCAGCCTGTGCTTTCAGCATGCATATGACTCTCAATAAGTCCCGGAAGCACACACTTTCCATCTAGGTCATAAGTCTTAGTTTTCTTGCCTATGAGTTTCTTTGCTACGCTGTCTTTTCCTACATAAACGAGCTTATCGTCTACAACTGCCAGTGCGGAAGCCGTTGAGAAATCGTCATCCGCCGTATAGATAACACCGTCATACCATACGCTGTCAGCTACAGGGTATTTTGCTGTACGGTAGGCTGTATTTGACCATTTTGTATAATACTTCTTTCCGTCGATCACCTTAACACCGCGAACCTTGTAGTAATACTTTGTTCCGGCTTTTATGCCCTTGGTGTTTGTGTAATAACTTCTATCACCGTTCGATGTAGTAAAAATGGCCTTTGCGCTGCTGCTGAAAGTCTTTTTGCCTGAGCGGAAAACCTGATAGTAGTCTACATCGGCACCCTTTTTCTCCCAAGTCAGGCTAATCGCCAACTTGTCGTTTTCAATAACATTCTGAGTTTTAGCTTTGATTGTTGTTGCCTTAACTTCTTCCTTTGTTGCCGTAGGTGCTGCCACCGTCGTCACTGTGTCATCCGCATAACCGAAGGCACTGAAGGTGGAAAATACAAGTACGAAGGTCATTACCATCACAAATAACCTTTTTGCTTTATTCTTTTTCATCTTTTCTCCTTTTCAGATTAAATCAATAACAATTCGTTGGCTATAACTTATCAATGTTTTTAAAATATCCCCTCCCAGTCATACATGTCCTTGTCTTTTAAATGCTGAAGCGTGGTTTTCGACAGTTCTTTTGAACCATAATAAACGCCTGAATTGTCTAAGGACGATTCTAAATCAGCTATATCCTTAATCACCTTTTCAAAACCGATTTTTAAATTGTCGCTGTCGCAGTCAACAGAATGGTGTATAAAAAGAAAATCCTCTCTGAGCTTATCAAACTCATTGCAGATATTGCCTTCCATCTTTTTTCCGTAATACATAAATAATAATGACTTGTATTTTTCCGATAAACGCAAAACTTCCGATGTAGATTTATCTAAATGCCTGCATATATCATCATTTTTATCGATAGATAACTCTCTGAAATAGTCAAAAGACATTTCTATCTCACATAGCAAATCGGAAAATGCCATATCTATCTGTCTATGCTGTTGCTGCCTTTCATTTTCTACATGGAACATAAAAGAAGTAAACAAAAACACCGCTGCTAAAGCCAGTGAAACCGCCGCAATTATCTTTTTGGACTTTTTATTTGTGTCTCGAATGTAATTTTGCACCGATGACACCAAAATATCATCCGACAATTCAACATTAATATCTTCTATGGCTCCCCCGTTTAGCAGTTCTGTGACATTTACGCCCAAGGCATCGCCTAGTGGCAGCAAAAGCGATATGTCGGGGCATGAAAGTCCCCTTTCCCATTTACTGATGGCTTTATCCGTGACTCCGATTTTTTCTGCTAACGCTCTCTGTGTTAGGTTTTTTTCTTTCCGTTTTTCTGCGATAAATTTTCCTATTTTGTAGCTATCCATTTTCCTCTCATCTAAACCCTCTTTTACAATAATTATACTGATTCCGGCAAAAAAATTCAATCGACCGTTGGTTTACATAAAGAGCGCTTCCTTTGCCCATAACAAACAGGCATCGAAAGCGCTCCTTTGTTTTTATTTCATTTTAGAAAGTTTAAGCCTCAGCCTTGGCAGGTGCTTCTGCTTCTTTTGCTGGCGCAGGAGCTGCTGCCGGTTTTCTCTTAGCTCTCATGTTGTTGATAGCTCCTGTAGGACATTCCTTTGCACATAAACCGCAGTTCTTGCACTTTTCAGGATCGATCATAGCAACATTGTTCTCAACCTTAACAGCCTCAAACTTACAAGCCTTTTCGCACTTCTTGCAGCCGATACAGCCGTTTGAGCATGCTTTTCTTGTCTTTGCGCCTGCATCAGTTGAGTGGCACTGAACCACAACCTTGTTCTTTGCAGGAGCAATTCTGATAACCTTGTTAGGGCACTGTGCAGCACACATTCCGCATCCTACGCAAAGCTCTCTGGCTACAACAGCAACGCCGTCGCAAACCTTGATAGCTCCGTAAGGACAAGTTCTTTCACAGTCACCCAGACCAAGACAGCCGTGTGAGCATACATTGGAGCCACCAAACATCTGCTTTGCAGCAACGCAGGTAGAAAGTCCCTGATACTCCATAAGAGTCTTGGATGCTTCCTTGTTGCCGTTACACATTACAACAGCAACCTGAGGTTCTGCTGAACCAGCTTCTACGCCGAGAATTTCAGCAAGCTTGGCAGCAACGTCAGCTCCACCTACAGGACACTTGGCAGTTCCGATAGAAGGATCTCCTGCAAGCGCTGCAGCATAATCATCACAGCCGGCAAATCCGCAGGCACCGCAGTTGGCACCCGGAAGCTCTGCTCTTAAGTTTGTAACTGTTTCATCAACAGGTACGAAGAAAATCTTCGATGCAATAGTCAGGATAACAGCCAGGACAAAACCGATGGCAACGACTAATAATACAGGTGTTAAAATACTCATTATAATCGCCTCCTTATCCTACTAATCCGCCGAATCCCATGAATCCAAGGGAAAGCATCGCAGCTGTAACCAATGTAATAGGTACTCCCTGGAAAGGCTTAGGAATAGCATTGTTTCCTTCCAGTTTTGATCTCATACCTGAGAAGATAACCATTGCAAGAAGGAAGCCTACGCCGGCACCAAAGGAATTAACCAGTGACTGTGGATAGTTGTATCCGGCATCGATGTTGGAAATACAAACACCCAGTACTGCGCAGTTTGTTGTGATAAGCGGAAGATAAACACCCAGTGACTTGTGCAGTGCAGGGATGAATTTCTTCAGAACCATTTCAACGAACTGTACTAACGCAGCGATGATGAGGATGAATACAATTGTCTGTAAGTAACCGATTCCCCATGCATTTAAAACCTGCATGATCGGCCAGGTAGCAGCTGTTGCAAGCACCATTACGAAAATAACGGCAACACCCATACCAACTGCTGAGTCCAGCTTCTTGGATACGCCCAG
>JALFXR010000169.1 GCA_022787405.1 Bacillota bacterium | reverse complement strand
TCTGCAAACTGCCCGGGATCGATGCCGGCCAGTGTTGCCGATGCACTCAGACCTTTCAGCTTCTGATAGCTTTTCTGTATTTCTCCGCAGACCTCAGGATCTTTCTCATAGAAAGCTTTAATCACGAAAACGCCCATGTCTGGATACTGCTTCATAATCCTTATCTTCACCTGCATGCCGCTGTACATCATATCGAAGAGATCTTTTTTATCGTAACAGCCGTACTCTCTCATATACTCAATGGTGACCTGCGCACACTTTTCCCACAGGAACAGATAGAGCTCCTTCTTATTGCGAAAATAGTAGAACAGCAGTGATTTGCTGATGCCCGCCTCTTTCGCTACCTCGCTTACCGGGCTCTTTTTATATGTGTTCTGTGAAAACACCCTGAAGCCCGCATTGATGATTGCCTGCTGTTTTTCCTCAGGCAGTGAAAAGAATTTTTCATTCATAGAAAACCTTCGCTGACCGTATCGGTCAATTATAATTATATACCATTGACCGTTTTGCGGAAGACCCTTTTCTTAAGAAAATCAGGCTTTTTTAATTCTGAGATCTCCTGACGTGGTATCCACGGTGAATCTGTCGCTGCCCTTACCAGCCACGTATTTGCTGCCTTTTTGGATCATCTCTATGTCACTGTCAAAATCTCCGCTTGTGGTGTCATAGCTTATAGTGAAATTTCCTTTCTTAGGGAGAAGTAAAGTGACTTTGCCGGAGACCGTGCTTATTTCGCAGTCATCAATGGATTTTTTGAGGTTCATCCGCACGCTGCCGCTGGTGGTTTCGATGTCTGCACCCTTAGGTCCATCAGGCGCTATTATGTCTATATCGCCTGATACGGAATCAGCATCTATGCTCCTTACACCATAAAGTTTCGCTTCAACGCTGCCGGAAACCGTTTCAAAATTTACATCCTTTGCATTCAGTTCCGAAGCTGTTATATCGGCTGAAACCGTCTCGAATTCCGCCTCCTCGAGCTTAAGATTCTTTGGCAGTGTCAGCTTCAATGTTTTGTCAAGGTCGTTTATTCTTATCTTTCCTGCCTTGCAGAACTTGATATGAAGAGTATCGTCTTCTACAAACCATCTCATTGTAAGTTCATCCGTAATCTCGTCTTTGGAAGTTTCCTCAAAAACTATTTCGTCACCTTTGCCGTATGAGATTTCCACATTCCCTGAGATCCAGTCGATTTCAAGATTTCTGATGTTATCTGATGTGCTTCCGCTTCCTATAGAATAGCTGTCTGCGTTGTCATATTTTATAGTGCTTAGGCCGCCACCCGTGTGAATTACACAGCCAGAAAGCATTATCATGCATGCTATCAATGCTGCTGCAGCTAATGTTCTTTTTAATCCTTTCATAAAATACCTCTTTCCATCTTCATTGGAGTATATCTTATTCCGTTTGTAATGCATTCTTCGTCTGTGCAGCCTTTCACAAACTTCAGCGGTACATCCATGCGCTCCGCCACCTGTTCCGGGCTCATGCCGCTGTCAAGGAAACGTCTGCAAACAGTTTTGATGTTTTCCCCTACTTCTATGATATGTCCGTCAGGGTCGAAAAAGCGCACTACACGCTGGCCCCAGGCATGCTCCTTTATCGGGTGTACGTAGTGTATATCAAGTCTGCTCAGCTTTTCTGCGAAAGCATCGAAGTCGTCTTCCTCAAAATATATCTCGCTGACTTTGCCGCACCAGCCCAGTTCACCGCATTCCCTATCTATAAATTGAGCCCAGCTTTCCGCAGTCTGAAGGCTCAGTCCGCCTGTAAGAGTCACATTGGCACCGAAATCTACAGTCTTGCGCAGCCCCAGCACATCTTTATAAAATTTTACAGACCGTTCCATGTCGGTCACAACTAATAATGGGTTCTTAAATTTCATACCGGCAGGTCACCTACTTTCATTTCAGACTCTTCTTTTTTCATAGGAATTACTGTTTCTCTTTCAAGTCCGCCTGACTTGATAAACATCATCATTCCAATAAAGGTCTGTCCCAGCAGCTCATTTATCTCCGCTTCAGTAAATTTATATACCCCCGCAGCACACAGAGTTCCGATGCCGAAAGTAAAAATCCAGCTCTGCTTGAACAGTGCCATGGCCTCTTTCTCCGAAAGGCCGTAATCTCGCATTATTACATCTATACATCTGCTGGACATGATGCCCAGGTTATCTAAGATCTGCTCAAAGCTCAAAGGCTCTTTAGTCTCGGTCATAAACAGCATCTGGAAAAGCTTCGGTTCCTCTATGGAAAACAGAATCATCTGCATACCGAACTGTTTAAATGCAGGGGTGTATTCTTCTGCCTTCAGCGCGAAATCGTTGAAGCGATTGATGGCCGCCTTGCGTACCTCCTTCTGCACTTCTTCCATGTTTTTAAACATGGTAAAAATGGGGCGAGCCGAACTGCCAAGTTTTTGGCCAAGGTCTCTTGCCGTCAGTGCTGATATTCCCCGCTCGCTTACCAGCTGCAGAGCTGTCTCGATTATTTCTTCTGTGGTAAATTTAGGTTTCGGAGGCATTGTCCTTCTCCTTTCGTGTCTCTTTTATTCCCCGTCTTCTGTATTGTAATTGTCGTTTTAAAACATTTGATTTAAAACGCGTGTTTTATTATAGAACGTCAAAACCTTTTTGTCAATATATCTTCAAATATCTTTTAAAAAAATCAACCCATAGTCTTTTTCAAGCTAAGGGTTGAATACTCACTTACAATTTATGAATTCTTTCTGTTAATAACTGCTGCGGCGATTCCTCTCCATGCTGCAAATATAAGTGCGGCTACAGGCCAGATAACCCATGTTTCATCCCAGTTGTCATTCGGCAAGCTTACAGCCAGATATACTGCAGTTATAATAATCCAGTATGCTCCGGACAACGCTCCGAGAATGCCCTTCTTTCCTGCTTTGCTTCTGTGAGTATACTCGCCTTCTTCGAGAAGTTTCTCGTAGCTGGTCCATCTGGTTCCGCCATTGATAAAGAAAAGCACGCCTATTCCGACCATTATGAGAAGCAGACATACTCCCACGATTGCCGCAAAATCGCTTTCCGTTATAAGGAATGCTCCGAACAGAGGGACAACCGAAAGGATAGCGAAGCATGTTCCTATCACATTATTTCTGGTGTAGGTTTCTTTATATGCATTTCTGCGCTCCTTTACCATGCCTGTTACACCGTACTCTGTTTCTATGTTTTCTGTTTCCAGGAAATCAAACTGTTTAGTGATGCCTCCGCATGAAATGAATATGGCTACTGCAAAGGCCACCATAATAAACATTATAATCAGTCCGGCTATCCCGGCCTTGTCCTCGTTAAAAGGAAGTATTCCTGCTTCGGCCCCTCCTGCCATAAATATCATCAGCACAGGTGATACTATACAAAGGAAAGTTGCAAACGCGACTTTTCCTGCTGTCCTTTCCTTGGCAGCGAGAAAGTCATTAGCTTCCTGCATAGAAACCTTTCTGACCGGTTCTGCAGGTTCATCTCTATATCCGACTGTGACTCCGTCACTTGCTGAAACAGGCTGCATCTCCTCTATCTCATCCTTAAGAAGATAATCTGTAGTTACTCCGAAAATCTGAGCAAGAAGCAGTATCTTATCCAGGTCAGGTATTGACTGGGCGCTTTCCCATTTAGACACAGACTGACGGGTTACATTGACCTTTTCTGCCAGTTCCTCCTGAG
>JALFXR010000164.1 GCA_022787405.1 Bacillota bacterium | reverse complement strand
CTAAGAAATCAGTAGCCCTGGCACTGAGAAACAGATACAGAAGGAGCCTTCTCCCTGAAGAAATGAGGGAGGAAATCACACCTAAGAACATTCTGATGATGGGTCCTACGGGATGTGGTAAAACTGAGATCGCCAGAAGGCTGGCTAAACTTATGGATGCACCTTTCGTAAAGGTAGAGGCTACAAAATTTACCGAAGTAGGATATGTGGGAAGAGATGTGGATTCAATGGTCAGAGACCTGGTAGAGGCATCCATGAGAATCACGAAACAGAGCAAACTGGAAGAAAAATATTCGGTGGCAGACAAGATAGTTGAGGAAAAGATTGTAGAAGCGATCATCCCGGGGAAGAATAAGAAAAAAAACGGAACTTCCAAGAATCCGTTTGATTTTATAATGAACAGCGGCGGTTATACAAGCCAGAAGCAGCAGTACCTTGAGAGTCAGGCAGCCAAGGAGACAGAACCTACCAAAGAGGATATGGATGTTGAAATGGCAAGAGAACAGGTAAGAGAACAGCTGAGACAGGGACTCCTGGAAGAGCAGTACATTGAAATTGAAGTCACTGCTGCACCTAAGGGTAATCAGCTGGATATGAGCAACGAAGGTATGAGTATCGCAATAGGAAATATCTTCGGTGACATGATGCCTGAGAAAACAAAGAAAAAGAACTGCAAGGTCAAGGAAGCTCGTAAGATTTTAAGAGAGCAGGAAGCTCAGAAGCTTATCGATATGGATCAGGTGTCAGATGAAGCTATTGAAAATGCAGAGCAGAACGGCATCATCTTCATAGATGAGATAGACAAGATCGCTTCAGGGTCCAGAATGACATCAGGCGCTGATGTTTCAAGAGAAGGCGTACAACGTGATATTCTGCCTATAGTGGAAGGAAGTGTAATCAACACCAAGTACGGTCCGGTTAAGACAGACCATATACTCTTTATAGGTGCAGGTGCTTTCCACACTGCTAAACCTACAGACCTTATTCCTGAGCTTCAGGGACGTTTCCCGATAAGAGTAACGCTGGACAGCCTTTCCAAAGAAGATTTCAAGGAGATTCTGACCAAGCCGGAAAACGCTCTTATAAAGCAGCATAAGGCTCTGCTTGAAACAGAAGGCATTGAAGTTGAATTTACAGAAGATGCTATAGATCAGATTGCAACTATGTCATTCCTTATGAACGAGCAGACAGAAAATATCGGAGCAAGGAGACTGCATACTGTGCTTGAAAAACTGCTGGAGGATATTTCTTTCAACATTCCTGAGATGGAGACCGAGAAGGTCGTAATAGACGAGGAATACGTAAAGGAAAAATTCCAGGAAACTATTCATGCAGAGGATCTGGACAGATATATTCTGTAAGTTCAAGTAGACTGGCGTAAGTCGAAAGCCGGGAGGGCGGCTAAAAAAAGAAGGATGAGCAAAGAATTTTTAGGTAAAATAAGACGGCTTAACTGGGTGCTCAGCGAGAGCACCACAGGAAGTCTTTCCTATCAGGATTTAAGCCTGATACTGAGCGAGATTCTCAGTGCCAATATCTATGTGTTGGATGCCCAGGGAAGAGTGCTGGGAGTGGCATATACAGATGCTCTGGACACCTCGACCTTTGAGGACGAGCTGGGATTCGAGAAGGTCTCCGCTGAGGACAATGCAGGATTTCTGGAGATTCACGAAACCATGGTCAATCTTATTGGGGAAAGTCTGATACCGGTACTGGGTGATGATTATAGCATGAAGGATAAGTACCATGCTATAATTCCTATTATATGTGGCGGTGAACGTCTGGGAACACTGCTTATGGCCAGATATAAAAACAGTTACGATGATGAAGAAATCGCGCTATGCGAGTATGGAGCCACAGTAGTAGGCCTTGAGATTCGCAGAAACATCCAGTTGGAGCATGCCAAGGAGAGAAACCTGAGGCTTTCTGTAGATATGGCACTGGACACCCTTTCCTATTCGGAAAAAGATGCACTTGAAAAGATTCTGGGACAGCTTGAGGATTCGGAAGGACTTATTGTCACCAGCAAGGTGGCATCTCAGCACGGCCTGACCAACTCAGTAGTGGTGAATGCCTTACGAAAGCTTGAAAGCGCCCGCATTATCGAAACTAAATCCCTCGGAATGAAGGGAACCTACATCAAAATCGTCAATCCGTATCTGAAGGAAGAAGCGAAGAAATAGCTTTAAATAACACATGGCCCCTTTCTGTGACATATACTGCAGAAGGGGGTATTTTTATGCGCAGAGCGGTTATCATATTGCTGGGAATTGTACTTATTGCGGCCGGAAGCCTGATGATGTTCAGGGAGGCTTACGGTGAGAGTATAGCAGGAGCATCAGAGTCTATTGCAGTCAATTATGTGGCAATGAAAATCAATGAAAGCCTGCGGCAGGGGATATCCAGTTCCCAACTGGACGGCCCTCTGATACATGTGGAGAGAGACGATGAAGGTAATATTAAATATCTGGAACCCGATTCAAGGCTCATAAACAAGCTTGTACTGGAATTTATGACCGGCGTCAGAGAAACATACAGCCTCGAAGATACACAGGTCGTAGAGGCCAATTTGGGCGTCATAACGGGAAGCAAGATTCTTTCACAGCTGCCTTTCACCACAAAGATAAAGGTACAGCCCCTCAGCCTTACAAAATTTCAATACGAAACGGAGTTTGAAACTCAGGGCATCAATCAGACTCGTTACTGCGTATACTGTACTATAAACAGCCGGATACGGATACTGGCCCCTTTTACAGATGAGGTATCCGAGATAAACAGAAGATTTCTGCTGGCAGAAGCCGTAATTGTAGGGGATGTGCCGAGTAATTACGTGGAGGTCCCGAAGGAAGACATTCTGGATGCAATAAATTAAATGACAAAGACAGGGAAGGTATGGTATAATAATTTTCATGTTAAGATTTAATGAAAACAATGAAGTTATAAGAGAAGACGAATACAGGGCTGTTTTGGTCGGCCTGCAGAGAGATGAGGACATTTCCTATTCAATGGAGGAATTGAAAGGACTGGCAGAGGCGGCAGGTGTAGAGGTTCTGGGCCAGATGATTCAGAATCTGGAAAGACCCAACACTGCCACTTTAATCGGAAAGGGAAAGGTCGAAGAGCTGGCCGAGATGGTTAAAAATATGGAGGTTGACACGGTAATCTTCAACGACGAGCTGACGGGGATGCAGCTCCGCAATCTTGAGGATGCTGTTGGTGTGCGCGTAATTGACAGAACCATACTGATTCTTGATATTTTTGCAGACAGAGCCTCATCGAGAGAGGGCAAGCTTCAGGTTGAACTGGCGCAGCTTCAGTACCGCATGCCGAGACTGACAGGCTTCGGCAAATCACTTTCCAGACTGGGCGGCGGTATAGGAACCAGAGGGCCCGGAGAAAAGAAACTGGAAACCGACAGAAGGCACATAGAAAAGCGTATGTACGATATCAAATCGGAACTGGCTCAGATAAAAAACACCAGAGGGGTGCAGCGGGCTAAACGTGAGAAAAGCGAAATACCTGTAGTAGCCCTTGTAGGATATACCAACTCAGGCAAATCCGCACTGATGAACAGGCTCCTTACGATGACTGAGAAGGAGGAAAAGACAGTATTCGAGAAAAACATGCTTTTTGCAACTCTTGATACTCAGCAGCGCAGTGTGACCCTTGACACCAATCATCAGTTCATACTGGTTGATACCGTAGGTTTTGTCAGCAGACTTCCACATTCTCTGGTGAACGCTTTCAAGGCGACTCTTGAGGAGGTGGCATACGCGGATCTGCTGATTCATGTGGTGGACGCATCCTATGAAAACCACGATTTTCACATAGAGGTCACCAATAAGGTTCTAGAGGAAATAGGTGCGGGAGACAAGGAAAAGATCATGGCCTTCAATAAAATCGATCTTGTTGAAGATCCGTCTGCCGTGATACCTGTTCCCGGTGTGGATAATATCTGCATTTCTGCTAAATTTGACAGAAATATAGACGAGCTTATCGGGCTCATAAAGAGCAAAATATTCAGAGACATGGTAAGAGTCAGGCTGCTGGTTCCTTATACCAGGGGAGACATTTCATCTTATCTGTGCGAAAAGGCCAGGGTTTTCTCTATGGAGTACAAGGACAGCGGCACATGGTTTGATGCGGAACTCAAAGCATCAGATTATCAGAGGTTAAAAGAATATGAAATTATATAGCACAGTACGAGGACAGGGACAGGCGGAGCAGATTATCGAGAAATCCAGGTTCATAGCCTATGTCAGTCCGGTTGAGACAAAGGAGGAGGCGGATGCTTTCATAGCCTCCATAAGAAAAAAACATAAGGATGCAACACATAATGTGCCTGCCATGGTGCTGGGGGACAAGTTTCAGGTGCAGTGGGCTTCCGATGACGGTGAACCGCAGGGAACATCAGGAGCACCCATGGTGCAGCTCATCGTAAACGAGGGGATAACCAATGTGGTGGTGGTGGTGACAAGATATTTCGGCGGCATAAAGCTGGGAACCGGCGGTTTGGTGCGCGCTTACACAAGCAGTGCCAAGCTGGGGCTTGAGGCTGCAGGAGTTTGTGATGTTGAAGAAATGTGCCTCCTTACCTATGAGATAGACTATACATATCTGTCTAAACTGCAGAACCTGGCATCTTCGGGCGGACTTTTTACAATTACAGATACTGCGTACACCGATGTGGTTCGGGTGACTTTGTGTCTTGCTCCGGAGAAAAAGGATGAGGTTATCAGTGCCGTGACCAACCTTTCGGGAGGAAAGGCGGCTCTTAAAAATCAGTGCGTAGAATTTGTTAAAAAGTAAACGTAAAAAAATTAAAAAATACCATTGACACTTACCTCGGCTTGTGCTAATATAGTTTTCGGCTCGTTTGGGAAGTAGTTCTCAGAGCTGAAGAAAAGCTTCGAAAAAAGTTTAAAAAAGTTAAAAATTCTCTTGACAAATTAAATGAAATAATGTATATTTAATAAATGTGTCGAGCAGATAAAAAAGACGCTGTGGGAGTTTAGCTCAGCTGGGAGAGCATCTGCCTTACAAGCAGAGGGTCACAGGTTCGAGCCCTGTAACTCCCACCATATACCAGAAGGATGGCCTGGTAGTTCAGTTGGTTAGAATGCCAGCCTGTCACGCTGGAGGTCGACGGTTCGAGCCCGTTCCAGGTCGCCAACTTTTTTCAGAGAAAAGCTAGATATGCTGGTGTGGCTCAACGGTAGAGCAGCTGATTTGTAATCAGCAGGTTGGGGGTTCGATTCCCTCCACCAGCTCCAATATATCGAGGGATTCCCGAGTGGCCAAAGGGGGCGGACTGTAAATCCGTTAGCTGAGCTTTCGATGGTTCGAATCCATCTCCCTCGACCAATTTTATAAATTTAATAATAATTAAATAATAAGAGATGGTAAAACATTGATATGCGGAAGTGGCTCAGGGGTAGAGCATCGCCTTGCCAAGGCGAGGGTCGCGAGTTCGAATCTCGTCTTCCGCTCCAATTTTTATGCGGATGTAGTTCAATGGTAGAACCTCAGCCTTCCAAGCTGATGGCGTGAGTTCGATTCTCATCATCCGCTCCATTTTTTCCACTTGTGTGGGCTCATAGCTCAGCTGGATAGAGCAACGGCCTTCTAAGCCGTGTGTCCGGGGTTCGAATCCCTGTGGGCTCACCAATTTTTTTTACAGGTTAAGGTGGTTGTTCAGAACATTGTTGGGGTATCGCCAAGCGGTAAGGCACCAGGTTTTGATCCTGGCACTCGTAAGTTCGAATCTTGCTACCCCAGCCAAGTTTATGACCCATTAGCTCAGTCGGCAGAGCACTTGACTTTTAATCAAGGTGTCCGGAGTTCGAATCTCCGATGGGTCACCATTTAAAAGATTAAATAGTTTAAGTAGAACTCATAGATGGAGAGGTGTCCGAGTGGTTTAAGGAGCTGGTCTTGAAAACCAGTGACTCCGAAAGGGGCCGTGGGTTCGAATCCCACTCTCTCCGCCAATTGAATATCACATTATGAACTGAGAGCATTTATGGAGAAGTACCCAAGTGGTTGAAGGGGTTCGCCTGGAAAGCGGATAGGTCGTTAATAGCGGCGCGAGGGTTCAAATCCCTCCTTCTCCGCCATTTTATTTTAAACCATGTTCAAGTGTGGTTG
>JALFXR010000071.1 GCA_022787405.1 Bacillota bacterium | reverse complement strand
TTTCTTCCAAAAACTTCTGATACCGGAAATTGACCTCTTTCTTAAACTGCTTTTTCTCCAGCTTTGCGACTTTCTCTTTTTTCCTTTGCAATCCGCTTTTATGGTTGCGCTTCACAAAATGATAGACATTCTCTGCTGTCTGTTCCGTCTTATGTGCTCCTTCCACAGCAGAATTTTCTTTCTCCACTTCAGCAACCTTGCCGTGGGCAAAATTGGAATATTCTGCACCGACCCTGCCTGCAACCACTTTTACCGGACTATCTGGTTTAAATTGCTTTTCTTTTTCCACGGCAGTCAGCACATACTTTGCTTTTCCTGTCTTTTCATCAAAGACACGCTCAAAGGAATACTCCTTTGTCTTTGGTATCTTCTTTCTTGCAGCTTCGGTCTTTTTCCCGGCTTTCTCTGCCTTACTTTGCAGTCTGTCTAATTTTTTGCTTCCATGAAACTCTGGCTCTGCTCCTTCCGTAAAGGTTTTGTCCTTCGTCTGGAAATCACGTTCAAAATCCGATTGTTTTGTCCGTTCCCTGTTCTGATACTCCCGTCTGTGGTATTTTCCTTTTTTCTCGGATTGGTGGTAGGTATCCCTGCGGTGGTAATCATCCTTTTGCTGATGTTCCTCCTGCTCCCTGTTACCTTCCTCTGTAAAAGTATTGTTTTCCTGCGAAAAATCGCTTTTCTTCTTACTGTCCGCATCCATATTCTCAGACTTCTGGTCACTGTTTCCAAAAGTGTCCTGCTTCTGATACTGCTTTCTTTGTTTTGCTTTCTCCGACCTCTGGACATTCTGTCCAGAAGTGTCATTTGCATCTCTTGGCTGATGTGTCCCGGAATGCTTATGCTGTACTTTTTGCGAAGCAGTTCCCTTTTCGGAATCACCTTTAACAAAAGCACTCTTATCCCTTACAAACTCAGCCGACTTATCTTTCTTTTTCTCTGCCACTAATCAACATCCTCCTGCTTTACACTTTCTTCCGGTTTGGTATTCATAATCGCATAGGTCTTTGTGTCTGTCGGGTATTTATCCACGAAAGGAATAACCACATTATCAAACAGAATCAGACCAGAACCCGGCTCTGAATTGGTTACATGGGAAAGCTGCTTTTCCGAAAGCCCCAACTTATCTGCAAGTATCGCCTGATCCTTTGCATTCTGGTTCAGCAGATAAACAAAATCAGAGTTACCAAGAATACCCTCGATTTCCTCCGACTTTAAGAAGTCACCCACATTCTGTGTCAGACCTGTCGGAATACCGCCCCATTTTCTGAAACGCTTCCAGATTTCCACCGAATAAATGGCAGTCTGCCTCTCCTTTAGAAGAAGGTGGAACTCATCACAGTAATAACGGGTAGCGATTTTTCTCTCCCTGTTCTGCGACACCCTGTTCCATACGGCATCCTGCACGATGAGCATACCCAGCTCTTTCAACTGGTTTCCCAAATCCCTGATATCAAAGCACATAATACGGTTCTTACTGTCCACGTTGGTCCGGTGATTAAAATAATTCTGCGAACCATGCACATACAGCACAAGGGAATTGGCAATACGCTCTGCTTTCGCATTCTTATGGTTTAAAAGGGCATTGTACAAATCCTCAAGGATAGGCATATTCTCCGGCACCGGATTTTCGAAATAGGCATCATAGATATGACGGATACATTCGTCAATGATGCCCTTCTCATCATTCTCCAGACCGTCCTTTCCTCCGGCAATCAGATCGCACAGGGTAATGATAAAATCACTCTTTAATATCAGAGCTTCCTTATCCCCCTTGTGGCTTAACTGAATATCCATCGGGTTCAGATAGTCTTTGGAATTGGTTGCCAGCTTTACCACCTGCCCATGCAAAGCTCCCACAAGGGCAAAATACTCGCCCTCAGGGTCACAGATAATCACATCATCCCTTGTCATAAGAAAGCAGGATAAAATCTCCCTTTTTGCACTAAAGGACTTACCACTGCCCGGTGTTCCTAAAATCACTCCGTTTGGTGTACGAAGCCGCTTTCTGTCTGCCATGATCATGTTGTTTGACAGGGCATTTAAACCATAATAGATTGCCGGTGCAGGCATAAATAATTCCTGCGTACAGAACGGTACAAGAATAGCGGTACTCTTTGTGGTAAGCACACGCTCAATTCCCGTATCATTGCATCCAATAGGAGCGGAAGCCATAAGTCCCTGCTCCTGCAAATACTGCAAACATCTTAGGTTACAGTTTGCCTGCTGAATAATGCCGGACACCCTCTGCGTAATATTTTCAAGCTCCCTTTTGCTCCTGCCATAACAGGTAATTAAGAAAGTCATTTTGATAATCTTCTGGTTACTGGTGTTCAGATCGTCAAGCAGTTCCAGCGTATCCTTTTCATAAGTGATAATATCCGTAGGAAGAATATCCATGTCATACCCACTGCGGACTGCCTTTTTCTGCTCCTCAATCTTCATCTTCTGAATATTGGTCAAAGCACCCTTTAACATCTTGATTGCCTTTACCGGGTCCATCGTCTGCATGTGCATGGTAATGGTCAGGTTATCATCAATATCAAGGAGCTTCTTTAACAGCTCATCATTAAAACGTGGTGCAATAATATCCAGATAATGGACACTGCCATACATCTTTCCTGCCTTAAATCGGCTTGGATAACGGAAGTCAAAGCCCGGCGGTGCAATGTAGTCCTTTACACTCTTTCCGGACTCTGCCAGCTCCTTAAATGAAAAACGGAAAGGCTCCATGGTATCCTGGTTGAAATACTCATGCAGGATACGCAGTCGCTCCTTTCCGTCAAGGCTTTTGGCGTGGGTTCCAAGGTTTAAAAAGTTCCTGATAACATCCTTTTCAATGTTATTCAGTTTTGATTTCGCTTCCTTAGATCCCTTACACTCCGTACCAAAAATAAGATATTTTGATTTAATAATTCCGTTGTTGCCCTTTGCAGCCTGCTTCTTTAACATTTCCGTGTATTCCTCACGGATGTCGTCAAAATCATCTCCCTGCAAAGGAATGTCAAACTGGTCTATCAGCGTCTGTTCGTTGACCTGCCTGTTAAATAAAAACAGTTCAAATCTGATAGACGGGTCAAAATAATTGATGAGCTTGCTGTACTCCTCTAAAATCTCCCCCTGGTCCTCTATTTCCAGAAGGTCATAATTTATATCATAAAATTCCACCATTTTTGTGTAGAAATCAGATGTCACCTGACAGATACCATCACGGAACATCTTTTTGAAAGTAATGGTATTCTGTGCCGTGGTAGGTTTCTCCTGTTCCTTATGGTTTCCTGCAAGAGTACGCTGAAGCTCTTTTAACCTTTTCTTTTCAGAAAAACTCAAGCCCGCTTTAGGCTTGGCAGTTTTCTTCTGACTGCCCTGTAATCTTGCCTTTGGCTTTTGCTTCAAGGTAACGCACCTCCTTCTTCATTTTTTCCTGTTCCTCTAACCGATTGTAGAGATTTTCTGATTTATAGGGGCGTATTCCCGGTGTCAGGAACTTCTGCCTTATCATAAAGTACAGAATCTTTTCTGCCGGAAAACCGTCCTTTTCATACATTGCCAGAAAGAAAAACGGCAGCATGACAGCCACCATGATCAGTGCGGATGCCTGTGTCCCGATGATATCTTTGGTAAAGATATAAAAAGGAATCCCGACCGCACCTGCAGCACCAAAACAGATGAGCTGGCGTTTTGTCAGATTCATTGCCACCTTTGTCTTGATACCGCTTAAATTCTTCGGCACTGCGACTGATATTGCCATAAACAGCCTCCTTCCTGATGTATAACGCTGCTTTAATGTGCATTAAAAATAGATTTGCTAAGGGAACCTGTCTTAAATAAGCTGAAGCACAGGATAACGGTATATGCTGCCACTGACCACAAAGCCGTATGTAGATTGCTCGCAACCGCAACGCTGGATACCAGCACCGCATAGATTGCCACACATACCATGATGAAAAATCCCTGAAATGCCAAAGCACAAAGTCCCTTGATATAATTACTTCCGATGCCGCCCCATTCCCGGTTGCTGAGTGTCGCAAACGGAACCGGAGCCACTGAAACATAAAGGTATATTTCAATCATTCGCCCATATAGCATGACGGTGATTAGCAGGGAAATGATTTTCATACATAAGCTGACAATCATGGTCTCTATTCCAAGTCCTATCAGTTCGCCTATCCCCATGGTGGAGAGCTGGCTGTTAAACATGGACTGTAACGTACTCGTCACATCAAGTGTCGTGGAGCCTGTAATGACTCCTGCCGCACTTGTAACGATATGGTTTCCCACATCAAAAATTGCCATGGTAATGTCAGAGGTATAGCTGACAAGCAATACTGCAATACATGCTTTCACAAGATAGCGGAAGAAAAACTCGCTTCCCATCTCATGCATGTTATTCTTATCCATTACCATGGTAATCAGCTCATAGCAGAGAATCGCACTAATGATCATCCCTGCTATGGGCACCATAACTGTGTCTGACAGGTTATCTATCATGGAAAAAATACCTGCGTTCCAAGAGCTGGGCGTCTGCCCAACCTCTCCGGCGATTGTTCCTACTTTCGTATTCACGTCAGTAAACATCGTTTCGAGATTGTCCAGCACCCATCCTTGCAGCATTTCCTTTATAAATTCAGTGATTTTCTCAAT
>JALFXR010000021.1 GCA_022787405.1 Bacillota bacterium | reverse complement strand
GATGTTATCCATCATTCTGCCCATATTTACATATTTATAACCGATGATATTTCCTTCCTCATCCAGACCCACTTCAGTGATATAACCTTCTGCAAGTTCCAGATATCTCGGTCCCTTTGCCTTTGTGGAATAGATAGTGCCGACCTGGCTTCTGGTCCCCTTTCCGAGATCTTCAAGTCCGGCACCGATTGCAAGACCTCCTTCTGAAAACGCAGACTGGCTTCGGCCGTACACAATCTGCAGGAAAAGTTCTCTCATTGCAGTGTTTATAGCATCGCATACCAAATCTGTGTTAAGCGCCTCCAGCAATGTCTTGCCGATAAGAATCTCTCCGGCCATGGCTGCCGAATGTGTCATGCCTGAACATCCCAGAGTCTCTACAAGCGCTTCCTCTATGACTCCGTCCTTGATGTTGAGAGTGAGCTTGCAGGCTCCCTGCTGAGGTGCACACCAGCCAACTCCGTGAGTCAGTCCGGATATGTCGGATACTTCCTTTACCTGCACCCATTTACCTTCCTGAGGGATAGGAGCAGGACCGTGATATGCGCCTTTATTTACAGGACACATATTTTCTACTTCTTTTGTATATATCATTTTCTCCTCCTAAAACGGTACGCTGAATACGCGCCCCGGTTAAAAC
Organism: Bacillota bacterium; assembly: GCA_022787405.1. GTDB lineage: Bacteria > Bacillota > Clostridia > Peptostreptococcales > Anaerovoracaceae > SUG1106. The sequence continues at coordinate 8,761 of JALFXR010000021.1, read as the reverse complement.
ATTTTCTTTGCCAAACTCATTATAGCCTATAGCATGATGGAAAGCAACAGAATATCATATTTCAATTTCTGCAAAAAAACACCCTCCTGATTCAAGAAGGAAGGTGTCTTTTCATCATATCTTTTATAAATAAAGTAAGGAGTTAACCGATATATCCCTTGGCAGTCAGGATTTCTCTTGCCTTTTCTTCCTTGTCACCTGCCATGAGAACAACTGGACCCGTGCATCCCATGCCTGTCTCTGCATAGATGCCTGCAGCCCAGAGAGCTTTTGCCGCATCTTCAAGATCTATAACCTCTATTCCGTGGATTTCTGCAGTGCAGACTTCCTTAGGAGGCATTTTCACTTCTTCTGCCGGAGCAGCTGACTTTGACGAAGCCTTCAGTTCCTCCAGAAGCTGTTTGAGTCCGGCTTTGTTTGCCGCTTCGAATTCAGCAGCTGCAATATCGAGAACCTTGTTTTCCAGAAGTTCTGTTGCATACTGAATAGCTCCTGCGATTACAGGTGCACCGGATGCTCTGGAAACGATCATGATAACCTTGTCGTAGCCTTCGCCGATTCCCGGGCCGTAACCGTATCCCAGGGACTCATAGCTGCCACCTGTAGTGTAAGCCGAGAAAATCTTCATCATAAGATTTCCTGTAAGAGGATCCATTACCATTACGTCTGCTGTACCCTCCAGAAGGTCATTTCCTCTCATTACCACGCCGCCGTCAGCTCTGGATGACTGTGCGAAGCTGATAGGATAACCGCCTTCTTTAAGCTTCATAAGAATCTTCTCTGTCTGACGCGCGCCGTCGATGTTAGCGATACCGACTGTCGGCTCAGCGATTCCGCAGGCTTTTGCTGAAATAATGCCGTAAACAGCATTCTTCACCATGCCTTCAACTCTGTCTGTAGAGGAAGTTCCTGTGGTTGTAGCAAGAAACATTTCCTTGCCCTTTCCCGGAGTGATAACTCTGCCCACTGTGGAAACACCGATAGGGAACGGATAGTGCATGGTCACTGCACCCTGGATTTCACCCTCATCCAGCATTTTTTCCATCTTCTTATGAGCATCTTCACCTTCGATTACTACAGCTTTGAAGCCTTTCTTTTCTGCCAGCTTCACGCCTTCGTATATATTATCCATGCCGTGTTCCGTTCCCGCTACAGCGACGCCGATGACCGGTTTCTTACCAAAGGAACCGGTCTCAAGGGCGTCTGCTATGTCAAGAAAGGTGTCGGCAATCATTTTTTTGATCTGCTTTTCTGACATGCTATGTACCTTCCCTCTGCTTTATTCTGCTATAAGAGACTTGGCAAAATCACGCATTGCTTCGCCGATAAGGCTCTTGATCTTTTCCTCGGATACTGCGGAAGCTTCCTCAGCCTTGCCGGTATTGGCTTCGATTAAGAAGGATACACCGTCAAAGAGGTTGGTCATTCTGCCGAGGAACAGACTTCCTTTACCGATAATCATGGCGCGCTTAACATCTCCAGCCAGGATATCATCTCTGCATGGTCCGACATAAGGAACGCCTGAAGGAATATGACCCTGAGTAGGTGCCCATCCTGTCAGTCCGTGTTCCGCAACGAAAGCAGGGATTTCTGTTCTCTGGATGTCGCCTCTCTTAACGCCGAGAGCTGCAATCATCTTGTAGTTTGCTTCAGGTACATCGCCTGCGCCTGCCGGCTTGGTGATGTCAGGGTTCTGAAGCTCAGGTGCGAACTTGTCAACTTCTGTGAGTTTAATACCAGCTGCATCAAGTGGATCTGTAACCAGTGCACCGATTACAGCCTGAGGTGATGAACCTGTTCCTACTGTATGTCTTCCCACGATATCGTTTCTGATAATCGGGTTAACGCCGTCGTTTTCACTGATAAGAACAGCGAATCCGCCGAGGCAGTCCTCTAAGATTGGAAGGCCCTTCTTTACATGGTCCTTGCCGTTCATGCCCAGCTTGGCTGTACATCCGCCTGCAGTTACGATTACATTTTTGAAAGTTCCTGCCTTTACAAGTGAAGCTGCATCCAGAATGGCATGTGAAGGTCCTGCGCAGAAGCCTCTTACATCGGAACCTGTAGCTCCTGTGAGTCCTGCTACCTCTGCAGCAGCCTTCGCGAAATTGCCGCCGCCTCTCTGGTTCATATCTCCGCATGCTTCCTCACAGCAGTCAACTACATAGTCAACTGTTGCAGGGTCGATGCCTGTAACCTTGATAAGGTGAAGCATTGCCAGCACGCTGGATGCTTTGGAAACAATGTTTTCAAGCATAACGTGAGCGCTCAGGTTGACGTCAACGTCGTGAGCTCTCTTTACTGCGCCTACCAGCTTGAAGTTATCGTATAAAGGTTCTGCATGCTCATCATTGACGAGAGCTTCGATATCTGCTGCTGTTTCCTTATTCTTGTCGAGAATCGCAATCTGCTCTTCCTTGAGCATTCCGTGAGCTGTAAGTTTAGCTTTTACATCCTGTGCGAAACCTGCTTCCAGCTTCACAAGGTCGAATACGTCACAAATCTGCATTAAACCGATAAATTCGTCCTGAGGCATGATTTCACCGTATTTGCCATATCTTTCAGCCTTCGGTGCCTTCTTGTCAAAGAACGGGAATTCAGTCTCTGCAAGCTCTTTATTAGTCATGTTTCCGATATAAACCTGATTAGGAATATAGGAAAGCACGTCTTCGTAGCTTCTTAAATGGCTTGGAAGCTCCTTAAGGTATTCTGACTCAGGGTTTACAATCATTTCTGTTGTCTGAGTAGTTCCGTTATGTAAAACCATGTCAGGTACGGCTGCAAGAATGTAGCTTGCGCCTTTGATTACTGCATAATTGCTCATTTTACAAAAGCTCCTTTTACTAAATTAAACCATTTCGTAGTACTTTTTAACCATTGCTTCTACAGCTTCCTTTGTTGCGTCGTCCTTTACGAGCTCTTCAACCTTTTCGCCATCCTTGTAGATTGCGATTACCGGAAGTCCCATGATTTTCTGACCGATAGCAAGTCTTCTTGCCTTTGTGGTGTTGAGGCATGTGAACTTGATCTTATCTCCGTAAGTGTCGCCCATTGCGTGTACGTGCGGCATTAAAGCCTGGCAAGGTACGCAGCCGTCACCAAAGAAATCTACCAGCACATAACCTTCTGCCTGTAATACTTCCGCTTCAAAAGTCGTCTTATCTACTTCTAACATTTTTCATTCCTCCTGATAATTAAATTTTTTATTCGTGTTCTTCAATATATTTTCCGGCCTGAACTGCGGCTATAGCACCGTCAGCTGCTGCCGTTACAACCTGTCTTAAGCTCTTCTTTCTGATGTCTCCTGCTGCGAAAACGCCCGGTATATCAGTCTTCATATCATCATCAGTAATTATGTATTTTCTCTCATCCATCTGAACCTTGCCATCGAAAAGATCCGAGTTCGGCTTGAATCCGATGAATACGAAGATTCCGAATGTTCCGTCTTCTTCATCGGCCTTGATTTCGGTAAGTTCACCTGTCTTAACATTCTTTACAATCATTGATTCAACAAGGCCATCTCCCTTGATTTCCTCAACAACACTGTCCCACATAAAATTCATCTTCGGATTTGCGAAAGCTTTTTCCTGAATTGACTTGGCTGCTCTAAGCTCGTCTCTTCTGTGGATGATAGTAACCTTTCTGGCAAACTTGGTAAGATACATTGCTTCTTCTACTGCTGAGTCTCCGCCGCCAACTACATATACTTCGAAGTCTTCAAAGAAAGCAGCATCACATGTTGCGCAGTATGATACGCCTTTGCCCGAAAGTTCTCTTTCTCCAGGGCATCCGATAGGTACCGGATGAGCTCCTGCAGCGATAATAACAGCTTTTGCGTTGTATTCGCCGTTAAGGCACTTGATAACCTTCTCCTCGCCTTCCAGTTCTACGTCAGTTACAGTGTCAAATACATGGTCAACTCCGAATTTTTCTGTCTGCTTGACCATTCTATCTATTAAGGACGGGCCGGTTTCCTCGTCTAGGCAGCCCGGATAATTTTCAATTTCACTTGTGATTACAATCTGTCCACCATTTTTCTGTTTTTCAATAATTAAAGTGTTAAGTCTTGCTCTACCTGCATAAAGTCCTGCTGCAAGTCCTGCAGGGCCTGCACCGATAATGACTAAATCATATTTCTTCATTGAAGTTGTCTCCTTTATTCCCGTGTGATACAATCCGATTCCTTGTAAAGTTTTAAGGGGGAAGGCGGACAAGCCGCCCCTCCCTGCGTGATTATAATTGTTCTCTGATAGCGTTCATTTCATTGCAGATATCATCCACATCGAGAACCATTTCCATCATGCTGATCTGCTCATCATATACAGCTTCATCGATTTCGGCCTTAACCTCCGGCTCGCAGATGTGGTAAACTGAGAGTCCCAACGAGACTCCTGCCAAAGGACCTGCAAAAGTAGGGTCACCGAGAGTTACTGTTTCTGCAGCAAGACCTGCAGCTTCGCCTTCTGCTGCGCCCAGCAGAACGACAACGTTGTCAGCTCCGTACTGTTCAGTAAGCTCTTTGACTCTTCTCTGATTTTCTAAGTCCATGGCTCCTGCGGCCGTTCAGACAAAGCACTCGGTAGAGGAGAAAATTACCTCTGCCCCAGCCGATTCAGCACACTCTGCAATAGCCTGTCCGGGAATACCATCTCTGTCGCCGATAATGATAGCCTTCTTGTCTTTGAGAATTGCCATTGAACCGTCTCCTTTCTCTAAAAGTATAGAAATTTGTGCATTTAACAATCACTACTTTATTATATTGCAACTACCATGCCACTTCAACTATTATTATAAAATTTTTTAATATTATTTATTTTGTTGAAATTTCAATGGCCCAATAAAAAATCGTCCGCTCAGGCAGCGGACGATTTCATTATATCGACAATTTTTAGTCGTTTTTTCCGCACATTTTTTGGCGAAACATGCAGAATTAGAATTCCTTTACAAGCTCGTTTGCATCTGTGTATGGAAGATCGAGTTTTTCCGCAGTCTCAAGAAGTGTAAGCTTGCCTTCGTAAGTAGTAAGTCCTCTTCTTAAGTGCTTGTCATCCTTTAATGCCTGCTTTACGCCCTTGTTAGCGATTGCCATTGCAAACGGCAGTGTAGCGTTGCAAAGAGTAGTAGATGCAGTCTGAGCGAAGGCTGACGGAATGTTGTCTACACAGTAATGCATAATTCCTTCTTCATAGTATATAGGATCCTTATGGCACGTTGAGCGGCATGTCTCAACTGCTCCCTCATCGTCGCACGCTACGTCGATAATCATTGCACCTTTCTTCATCATCTTAAGGTCTTCTCTGTAAATCAGATGATCCTTTCTTGTCTTAGGCCACAGGATGCAGTTGATGATTACATCAGATACCTTCAGGCACTCCACAAGGTTCTCTCTGTTGGAGAACATGAAGTTAACATTATCAGGGAAGTGTTCCTTTGCTTTGAGCATTGCATCATAGTTAATGTCGAGCATGTTTACTCTGTTGCCGAAGCCTGATGCCAGTTCACATGCTCCGATTCCGGAGTGTCCGCAACCGATAATGGTTACTACAGGTGTTGCAACTCCGCATACATTAGCAAGAAGTTTACCTGCTCCTCCATTTACTGTCTGCGCGAAGTGAAGTGCTGCAAGGAAGCCTCCCTTTCCTGCAAGCTCGCTCATAGGGCTGAGCAGCGGCCATTCTCCCTTATCATCGGAGATATCCTCGTAAGCAATACTGGTGCACTTTGATGCCATGAGTGCCTCTGTCTGGTCCTTATGTGCGTTTGAATGAATGTATGTGAATACTATGAGATCTTCTCTCAAGTACTTATATTCTTCCGGGAAAATTTCTTTTACTTTATAAATCATGTCGACGTTATTCCAAACGTCCTCTGCCTTTTTTTCAATCTTAGCACCTGCTGCAGCATAGTCTTCGTCAGAATATCCACTGCCGATACCTGCGTTATGTTCTACCACTACTTCATGACCTCTTCTGGTCAGTTCTGTTACAGCTGAAGGAATCGCTCCTACTCTGTATTCGCTTTCTTTAATTTCTTTTACGATACCGATTTTCATGATTGTTAAATACCTCTTTTCATATCCGTATTTTCTTGTTATAAAGATGGGCGGCAGTACTCCCGCCGCCCTCTTTAAAGCTTATTCAGACTCTCTCAGAGAGACGTAAACGTTTGAATTATAATGTTGCGCCGATGATTAAGAATCCAACGCAAGCAAGTGCTGCAGCTGTTCCTGCGTAAGGCATCTGAGTCTTAACGTGGTCAACGTGGTCAGAACCTGCTGCAAGTGATGAAAGAATAGTAGTATCGGAAATCGGTGAGCAGTGGTCTCCGAAGCATCCTCCACCCATTACAGCTCCAACTGCTGCGTAAACAACTGTTCCCAGTTCGCCGCCTGTTAAGTTGAATGCTAAAGGCATTACGATAGGGAGCATGATTGCGTAAGTTCCCCAGGATGAACCTGTTAAGAAGGAAATTACTGCGCATACAAGGAAAGTGATTACCAGAAGGAGAAGCGGAGTCATCCAGCTTTCAGTTAAGCTGATGATGTACTGAGCTGTTCCGAGCTGCTTAGTGATGGAGTTCATGCAGTAAGCCATGGAAAGAATCAGGATAGCAGCCATAACTGACTTGATACCTTCGATTGCTGTATCCATGAGTTCCTTGACAGTAGCCTTCTTCTGGAGAACCATTACTACGAACTGATAAGCAACTGCAACTACGAATGCTTCTAATGTCTTGGCTGAGTCAAGGATTACATAAGTACCAACTGTGATGCCGATGATGATCACTGCAGGTGCAAAGAAGTCAATTGCAAGACTAACCTTTATGCCTTCGTTAGGCATAATGTTGTCAAGTTCTTTTGAAAGAAGCGGAGTAGCTCCGTCAGCAAAAAGCTTACCTTCTTCTAAAGCTCTCTTTTCTGCTTTTCTCATCGGACCATAGTGAGGGATAATTCCGCAGCCGAGAAGTCCGCAAAGAACTAATGCGAAGATGCAGTAGAAGTTGTACATAGCAGCATGAACAACTACGCTCTGGCCCATAGCTGAGTCAGCGATGCATCCCATTCCAACCAGCAGACCTGCAACATAGATTCCCCATGAAGTGAAAGGAATCAGGCAGCAGATAGGTGATGAAGTGGAGTCGCAGACATAAGCGAGGAATTCTCTTGATGCCTTTGCTTCGTCTGTGATAGGTCTCATTACGTTACCTACATATAAAGGTGAGAAGTAGTCGGAGAAGAAGATGAATACGCCGAGAGCGTATGACATAGCCTCAGCTCCTCTTCTTGAAAGGTTCATTGCGCCAACCTTGTCAGCGAATGCCTTGATTGCTCCGGACTTCTGGAAGTAGGCAACCAGGATACCGATAAATACTTCGATACAGAGTACCCAGATAAAGTCCGCATTACCGAGAGCAGTCTGGAAAAGTCCAGTGATTCCGGTAACAATGTTTTGTCCCATTACGATAATACCGATGATGCATCCGATTAATAATGATAAAAGTGCGTCTTTAGTTACGAATGCAAGAATCAGTGCGATACATACTGGAACCAGTGATAAAAAACCATATTCCATAATAATCTCCTTTCATGCGCCACAAAGCGCAGTGATATGATCTTTACGTCCATAATATATAGCAACTTCCGTACCAACTTGGTTAAAAAAAGCACAAATGGCTTTTTTTCAATACTCAGACGAATTTCTGACCACTGTATCCCCACATATTCAACTTTATTTATCCTCAAAAAGGTGAAAAACCACCGCAATTTTTTTGTCGTTTGCGGTGGTTTTTTGTCACTACAGTGATTAATTTATGAAATTACTCCTCTTCCATGCCCAGTTTTTTGATTCTGTATCGTAGGGTTTCACGAGGAATTCCCAGCAATCTGCCGGCTTCTTTGATGTTTCCGCCGGATTTTGCAATGGCCTTCTCTATAAGCTTTTTTTCAACAGTTTCCATGATTTCGTGGTAGTTGATAACACCATCCTCATCTCCTTCGAATTCCTGCGTCCAATTTTCGCCACCGTTATCAGAAGGTCTTTTTTCTTTCTGGGAATTATCCAGCTGCAGTTTCATCCTCTCCTTTATGTAGAGCGGGATTTCCTTTTCCGAAATAGTATTTCCATCCTTGAGGGTTACTATCATGGATTCAATTGTATTTCTCAGTTCACGCACGTTTCCCGGCCATGGATATTCTAAAAATATTCTTTCTGCTTCCAGACTTATAGCTTCTACATTTTTATTATAGGTAGCGCTGAAGGCCCTGATGTAATAATCTATAAAAAGCTTTATATCCTCTTTCCTCTCTCTGAGGGGCAGCAGACTAATGAGTCCACCCGAAAGCCGATAAAACAGGTCGCTCCTGATTATGTTTTTTTCCATAGCCTCCACAGGATCAATGTTCATGGCTGCAATCACCTTTACATTCACATGCTTGTCCCTGTTGCTTCCCAGAGGTCTGAAGGTACCATCCTGAAGTACCCGCAGAAGCTTTGACTGCACGCCGTAAGGAATTGAGTTGAGTTCGTCGAGAAACAGCACGCCTCCATCTGCCTGCTCAAAAAGACCTTTCATATTTTCAGCGCCTGTGTATACTCCCTTTACTGTACCAAAAAGTATCGACTCCATCAGATTTTCCGGAACGGCGGCGCAGTTCTGTATAACTACTTTATTCTTAGGCACCTGGCTGTAATCTATCATTGATTGAGCAAAAAGTTCCTTGCCGGTTCCCGTTTCGCCGTAAATTAATGTCGGGTTAGGCAGC
>JALFXR010000016.1 GCA_022787405.1 Bacillota bacterium | reverse complement strand
CTTGAGAGTCATACGAGCTGTAGCAATATACACCACATTACCATTGTCCACATCATTACTTATTCCGGACGATACCCGTTCAGCATTCCGGTGATACCCGTTCACTTTTTTGTGAGTAAAGACAGATATTTGCTACGAAGTTAATACTTTTTTCTTAGACTCTCTCCTTTGAGTTGGAGGCGTGTTGCTTTGTGGATTATTCTATCGAGACAAGCTTCTGCAATGAGCTCATTTTTGAAGAGAGCATACCAGTCAGATACAGGAAGTTGACTGGCAATGATTAGAGCCTTTTTGCCATACCGATCATCCAGGATCTGTTCGAAGTCGTTTTGGAACTGCCCTTCAATAGGCTTCATGCCAAAGTCATCTATGATTATGAGATCATAGCGAGTCATTTTTTCAAAGAACCGGAGTTCTTTCCCCTCCAGACGAGCAAGTCTCATTTGGTCGGAGAGACGTTGCATAGTGAAGTAAGATACCTTGTAACCCTGTCTGCAGGCCTTGTCGCCAAGTGCATTTGCAAGATAAGTCTTACCCGTGCCTGCAGCTCCGCTGATGATGATTGTACCGCCCATTTTGATGTATTCACCTGTTCCCAGCTGAGTGATTACATCTGCCGGAACGCCACGTGCTGCATTGATGTCCAGTTCTTCAATGGTGGCTGTAAGCCTGAAGCCGGCACCTTTGATGAGTTTTGATATGCGGTTCGTTTCGCGGTTATCCATTTCCGCTTGCAGAAGCAGAGGCATAGCCTCCCGAACCGATAGTTTGTCCAGTTGATGAGTCTCCTCCATTACCCGCCAACTTTCCGCCATTCCTGGCATTTTCAAGGCCTTTAGGGCCGATGAGATTGTTGTTTCCATAATGATGTTGTCGTTTATTTAAAAAAGTCTGCCCCTCTGGTATTTTCGTGATTTTGTGGTTGAACGTCCGTGTTGGACATCTCTTGCTCTTCTCCTTGGTGTTGCATTAGTTTGCACATAGTGAGGATATCATCCTTTGAGAAGATATGATTATCGGCACAGATTTTTACTGTCTGGCGGAAGGCCTCCGCAGGCGTTTTCTTCCTCAGGCCAAAGAGGAACTCGCAGAGATTGAAGCAGATGGCATCCGTCACTCCGTACTTGCGGTTCATAAACAGGCTTTGGATAAAAGACTCCAATTCAGGCGATTGTTCCTCCTTAGCCTTGGTGCAGTAGTATTCAGGAGAACGGCTCAGGTAAGCCTGAATATTAGGTGCAAGATGCTCTTTTATCTGTGTGTGTTCACCTGGTTCGCGATTTCGCACATGGGATGCAACACATTTATTGTCAATGAAGATTTTCACTGTCGAGCGGGTGTATATTAACTGTGCTTTGCGGCCTATGTGGGCATAAGGGACAGTGTAGTAGTGTTGATCCTCAGCCAAGCGCACCTCGCCTTGGGGACTTACAGTGACGGTGCTGGTGTGCTTCACCTCATATATTTGCTCAGGGATAGGCCCCAACTCACCACGCTCCATAGCGTGAAAGCGCTCTTCTCGAGTATAGGGATGCTCCTGCATACGAGTTTGGTTATGCGCTTTCACCAACTCATATATGCCTTGGTTTAACTCCATTAAAGAGTAGAACACACGCTTACGTAATTTTGCATAGACTCGTTGATAGATGCGGTTTACATCACTTTCAACAGAAGCTTTATCTGTCGGCGTTGCTACTCGTGCAGGCAGGACGGCAAAGCCATAATGATTCCCCATGTCAACGAGAGCCGCGTTTAGTGTAGGATTCCACCTGTCAGCCTTGACAACTGCCGACTTCAGATTGTCGGGAATAACGATGCGCGGGACTCCACCGAGAGCCTCCAGACACATTCTCAAAGCATATACGAAGTCTTCGACCTTTTGGGAAGGAACGGCTATCGCGAAGGTTAGACCACTATAAGGCATTGTGCCTACAAACACTTCGACGTGGATTCTTTCTCCACTTTGGGTGTCAATATACGATAACTTGTCGCCAGCAAAGTCTATCATAAGTATTTCACCTGCCTTATAGGTGTTCCGCAGAACAGCCACCTGTTTCTGCGCTACCAGATTCTGTTTGAGATGGTAAAAGAACTGGCTCTTGCCATAACCGTCAGGATTTTCCTTGCGATATTCCTCCCACAGAAGAAGGCGAGTAACATGTTTATCTTCAAGCTGCTCACGGAAATACGGCAACTTCTCCAGAAAGTGTTTCATGCGCTCATCCGTGTACGCTGGATTGCCGGCAAACATTTGAGCCTCCAGTTCCGGCCCTTCCAAAAGCAGCAATGCCTCCAGACTTAAGGTACAAGTCCTGGCCTTGCGAACATACTCGTTTACCGTACACTTGTCAATACCTAGCGCGGATGCAATCTTGCGATTGGACATCCCGTTGCGATGCATTATTAAGACCTGTTTGATCTTGCTCATAGATGTGATTTTTCCAGCCATATCTGTCCTCCTTTGTATTTCGCTATTGAAAATACAAAGGTAAGAGTAAGGCAGGGGAAAGTGACCGAACATGCTCCGGAATACCTTGAGAGACAGCCTGTTATTTTCATAAGTGACCGAACATGCTCCGGAAAAACAACACTGAAACGACCCTTCCGGACTCGATTCGGTCATCTTGTCCCGAACTGACCGAACATGCTCCGGAAAAGATGGAGCCGCCGCTTTGCGGCCCACCTCGCGCGAACTTATTAATATGTATTTGAAAGCATTCAGTGCCATTTTCCTTCATTTTCCCCTGTCTTGTATAAGGAAATGGGCACCGGATTTTGAGACTTGTTTCAGTTTATAAATGGACTATTTCAACATCTCCCGCTGACCGAACATGCTCCGGAATATGTACGAAGGGCGACCTCGCGTGTATTGCGGTAGCGGAGAAGGATCTCGGCTTTGCCGGTGTCTTTGCTCTTGCGAGCGGAGAGGGAGAGTGTTATTGTTGCTATATTTTCCTCATTCTTTTCTATGGCAACTTACTCAAAACGG
>JALFXR010000215.1 GCA_022787405.1 Bacillota bacterium | reverse complement strand
AGACGGATCGAGAGTAGGTGTGCTCACCAGGCAGATGATTTCCCCGGTCTTCCAGTTGTAGACTCCCACGAAGCCGTTTCTGCCTGCCAGAGCTCTGTAAGCCTCCACATTGGCATCGGCATCAATTGTAAGCTTGACCTTTCTGGATGAACCGTCCAGTATAGGGTTGGTACCGGTCACAAAGTTATAGCCCACCATTCTGCCGCGAAAAGCATTATTTGCCGCCGTCACAATATTATAGCCCTTATCCCCCACCACGTGGAGTGTGGCCTTTCTTATCTCCGGATCCTCACTGTACTGTGATCCGTCTTCTGTATTCTTCAGGAGCAGTGTCCCGTCTCTGTCGTATACCGCGCCTACTGCAAGCTGGCCGTTGGTATATATGTGTTTGTTGGCATAAAAGGATGCCCACTGACTGCCGTTGGTCTCCAGGCGAAACAGGAATACCCCCAGCCCTATCACGAGGACTGCCGCCATGGTCAGGCAGAGAATTGCTCTTCCTTCAAGCTTTTTCATCTCTTAGCCCCTCCTTTCACCGCCAGACTGGCCTGCTCCCTGGTATCCGCCGCCTTAAGAAAGGCCAGCAGCGCCCAGGAAACCATCATGCTGGTACCGCCGTTGGACACGAAGGGGAAGGTTACCCCCGTAAAAGGCAGCATGTCCACAGAGCCGAAAACGTTGAGTATTGTCTGGAATACGAACATGCTCATAGCTCCGCAGGCTGCGATTGTGTAGTAAGTGGAACGTCCTGCCATGATAGATCCTACGGCAAACACCGCCAGCGTCACTATGGAAAGCACCGCCAGCACAGCAATTATCAGGCCCCACTCTTCTATGAGCATGCCGAAAACCATGTCTGTATCAGCCGCAGGGACCTGATGAAGCCACCCCTCTGCAGGTCCAGAACCGATCAGACCGCCGCTTGCCGCCGCACTCATGGTTCTTGTCTGCTGGAATCCTGCCGCATCCATGATGTCCGGATCCCAGGCATGGCCCCAGGTGGCGAAGCGCTTTGCTATATATGGCTTGAATCTCAGTATAACGAACCCTCCTGCCGCAGCTGCTCCTACAATGAGAAAGAGTTTGGAGAAGTCCCCGCTTCGCAGGAATGAAATGATCAGAAATGTTACGAAAAAAATTATGGCCGTGCCGAAGTCTCCCATGAGTCCCAGGCATCCGAAGCAGAAGGCCGAAAATCCCATGAATATCCAAAGGTTTTTCTTCTGGAAGAGCTCGTCCAGTGTAGCCGCCCCTATCCAGATAAACGCCACCTTCACAAGCTCCGAGGGCTGGAAGCTGAACCCGCCGATTTCCAGCCAGTTTTTAGCTCCGAAGCCTATAGTTCCGAATATCAGATTGACTATGAGAAGCAGCGCCGAGCCGCCCATGAGCAGCCATCTCAGGGATTTGCTTCTTTCCAGATTTCTCATAAAGACGCACATGACGAACATTATAGCTACACCTATAGCCGCAGCGATAAACTGCTTATACATCTTTTCCGGTGCAGAACTTGCCACCACAGCAAGGCTCAGTGTAGACAGGAAAAATGCTATAGTCTCCATCTCGAAGCCTGTCCTTCCCATACTTCTGAGCACTCCGGTATAAATCCACATGACGGCACACAAGCCTCCTATGGAAACAATTATTTCATCAAGATAATCCGGCCCCAGAGTGACCCACAGCTGGAGTATGGTCAGCACCTGAAAGAGAGTCAGCGCTGCCAGAGTAGGCCCTGCCGACATGACCCTGGTATCGGATTTACGCATTGCAGTGTTGTTGTTCTTTTCCTCCAGACTGATAGGAAGCAGTGTGAACTCCGTGAGGCCCGCCCTCAGAGTATCCCCGTATTCCAGCTTTATTGGCGGTCCCATTTCATTCTCTTTGCTTATCTTCATATCCTCAAGATAGGTTCCGTTTTTGGAACCCAGGTCCCGGTATGTCCACTGTCCGCTGCTGCCCCTCATCAGTATGCCGTGGTTTCTTGAAAGAGTGCTGTCGCCGGCCTGTATGTCGCAGCTTTTGGCTCTTCCGATGACGTTTTCCCAGTGGGTTATGGGCACACTGATTTCTTCGGCAGGGCTCACGTATCCGTACTCATCCGAAGTGTATGTTACCATATGCATATATGCCCAGACCTCTGCCGGATTCTTAGTTCTGATAAGAGACAGTATACAGCGTGCCAGTATATATACTGCCAGAGCCACGAAGACCCAGCGCGCCAGGCTGTCAATAATCTGTGTCACGTTTAAATCCATTTTCTTTTCCCTTTCGTATCCGGACTCTGCCCCATGAAAAAAGAGCAGGTTTTCCTGCTCTTATTATATACGATATGTGGAAAGGTTGCAAGAAACCCTCCCATCTAAAACTGCCCGAAACTATTTTGCGCGAATCAGTTTTAGAATATCCTTAGGCGAAGGCACCTGTCCCTTATAAAGTGACATAGCCTTGTAAAGCCTTCCTGCCGCTGCTACAAGCACAATGGTCACCGCCGCCGTAAGGGCTATAGAGCCTAATCCGTATCCCAGCGGGATCAGTCCCAGCAGAATTTTTGAAGGCGTCACCATTACTGCCGTAAACGGTATCCAGTCCAGCAGAGTCTTAAGCAATCCCCCATCTGCACCGAAGCCTTCGATGCCTCCCCCGTAGAGAGCCGCAAAAAAGCTTATAATGAGTATCAGAGTGAACATCACATTGGTTGATGAAAGATCTTCCTGCTTACCGGCAAGAGATCCTCCGATGGCTGCCAGTGAGCAGTAAAGAATCACTCCCAGCAATGCCATAACCAGTGCCGCAATCAGCGTTCCTGCAGAAAACATGCCGTCTGTAAGAGCTGCTGCCAGATCCAGAATCTCAGCCAGCGGATTTCCCGCATCCGGATTGATAAGCTGTGCCAGACCGCCTCCTGCCCCAAATCCGATGAGGAGCGCCAGCACCCAGCTTATAAGCTGCAGCATTCCCGAAAGGGAAATAGCCAGAAGCTTTCCCATTATCATTGCCGAAGGCTTGACCGCAGTAAGGAAAACCTCCATAAGCTTGGAGTTCTTTTCCATGACCACGCTTCCTGCCACACTCTGACCGTATATGAGTACGAAGAAATACAGTACCATTATGTTGAGGAAAGTAAGAATCATGGCCACAACTTTTTTCATGTCATCAATGCCATCTGTCACATTGCCGTCTTCCTCTGATGGGCCGTTTATCCTCGACTTTACACTTTCCATGTACTGATCAAGAAAAGGTACCAGGCTTTCCGCCGCCGTCTCTGAAATACCTCCCTCCGGCACCAGGAGATTAAGCTCAAAATCCTTTCCCACCTGGTCCGCCGTGAGAACCATCACATCTCTTTTGCCAGATGACAGTTCTGCCGCTTTCTCCATATCATTTCCAAAATCTATTACCTGAAGGTCAATGCCTGTTTCCTTGCTTAGATAATCTCCGAAGCCTGCCAGCTCGTCGATGCCGTCCTGACTGCGGTCCACCACATAAAGGAACTGCAGATTTTCAAACTCTTTCTCCAGATTTATTTCTTCCCCTGCCTCATACTCTGACTCCTGCTTCATCCCCTGCCCAGGCTCCGCTTCGCCTTCTCCCATGAGTTCACGGCCTGCCAGAACACCCGCAGGTATAAGGAGGCACAGCATTGCAACTATAAGTGTTGACGCTATATATCCCTTTGATTTCACATGATGCAGGAAAGTAAATGAAAATATCTTTCCGAAGCCACTGAATTCCTTCTTCATCTATTTTTCCCCCTTTCCTGCCATTGCCAGTATCTCTCCCAGCTTGATTCTCCGGCCTGTATAGATTATCAGTCTGTCGTATACTCTGCCGGACACCTTGTAGAGAATAAGCACCAGTGCCAGCTGAACTGCCCAGGAGCCCAGCATGAGGCCCCAGCCTATATCTCCCATTACGAAGTAAACCGGCGCGCTGAAGGAAGACACGAAAGGACACAATGTCATGGCTATGGTAAGGGCCTTGCCCCCTATAGGCATGGTGATGGTTGAAATCAGATAGCCTGCAAGTATCACCATGGTTCCGGTCATGTTGGCTGATTCCAGGTCCTCCATGGTGGAGCAGCCTGCTCCCGACAGAGCCGATATCTGTGAAAAGAGCAAAAATGCCATCACCAGTGAAACCAGTATTATCACAGTCAGTTCAGGCCCTATAGTTAGCAGTCCGCCGGAAATCCCCAGTCCCGCCAGCACATCTCCTATAAAGGATACGTCGGTAAAAAGGCCGGTTACCACATAGGAAAGAGCAAAGGCCGCTGCTGCTGCGATGATCATCCCAATCATGAAAACCATGGCAGCCAGCAGCTTACCGAAAATCATTGTCTCTGATTTAATGCTGACCAGCAGAGTCTCCACCAGCTTGGATGATTTTTCTTCAACTATGGCACGTACTATGTATGTAGCCGAAAACACGCATATAATCATTACAAGTACTGAATATCCGTACTGAACCGCATACCTGGTGTCGAAGTCGTCAGGACCGTTTTCCATGTAGCTTTCCAAAGTGTCCGCATAGGTGTATATCTCTGCCGGGCCGCCCACATCTGCCGCTCCGCCGTCTCCCAGAAAAATTGATGCCACGGGTACCGCCAGGATCAGCACGGCAAACAGAATTCCGAAGACTATTCTGTTGGATTTGTTCTTAAAAAGCTGAGCCAGAGTAAATTTAAAAACCTTACTCATGATAATCACCCACTTTTTCTACAAATATCTCGTGAAGGCTCGGTTCCCTCAGGTCGAAGGTCACAACCTGAACTCCCGCACCTATAAGCCTTGCAAGGAGCCGGTTCGCCTGTTCTTCGCCGTCCACCTTCAACTGATATTCGTTTTCCTTTCTGGTGACGATACGCGCCCCTGACTCTGCAATGAACGGCGCCGCGTCCTGCTCTGTCTTAAGCTGCAGGTTTACTCTGCCGTAGCTCTTTTTGATTTCGCCCAGATGCCCCTGAAGCACGGTTCTGGAACGGTCAAGAATTGTGATGTCAGTACAGAATTCCTCCACTGTGGCCATCTGGTGGCTGGACATGATGAGGTACTTGCCTGCGGCGATTTCCTCTCTGATTATGCCCTTGAAAAGGTCTGTGTTCACCGGGTCAAGTCCTGACAATGGTTCGTCAAGTATCAGCAGTTCCGGGTCTGATATGAGGGCAATCATAAACTGTATTTTCTGCTGGTTGCCCTTGGAAAGCTGGTCTGCCAGCTTCGGCTTCGCCTTCGCCTTTTTTGATTTCTTTTCCGGGAAAAGATATTCCTCTGCCCCCAGCCTTTCTGCCCAGTATCTGATTCTCTTTTTTGCTTCCTCCTTTGATACTCCGCGAAGCTGTGCGAAGTACATGAGCTGGTCCATGAGGGAATATTTAGGATATAATCCCCTTTCCTCAGCCAGATAACCTACATTGCAGTTTTCTGTGGTAAGAGGATGACCGTTCCACAGGACTTCGCCACCGTCTCTGGCCAGCATGCCCAGCATCATTCTTATGGAAGTTGTCTTGCCGGCGCCGTTGGTTCCAAGAAGTGCGTAAACTCCGGGTCCCTTCATCTCAAAGCTCAGGTTATCCACTACAACCTTTTCACCGTATTTCTTATATAAATTCTTTACCTCTAAACCCATTTACCTGTTTCCTCCCCTTTCAAGTTTTATTGCCTCTCTGCAGTAGGATACCGTCTGTACCAGCCAGATTACAGTTACCGCAATGCTTGGCAGCGGCCCCGTTTTGAATGCAATACTCAGACAGGCTGTAACAACCCACAGAACCATGCAGGTCATGGCTGTAGTCTTATATGCCTTATACGCCGATTTATATATTTTAATCTTTTCAAGCTCATCACAGCTTTCCTCCCACTTGTCGCGGAATTTGGCATCGTAAACGCTGCCCTTCTTGGATGGGTTCATTTCCTTTTCCAGGTCCACCATAAGCTGCTGCTGCTTCAGCTGAGCCAGATTTCCTACTACGAAAACCCCTGTAGCCACCATCGCTACGATAATGCTGCTGTCTGCTATATTTTGAAGATCAGCCATCATGATTCCGAAGAAAAGCATCTGGACAATCATAATTACACTGAGTATGAACATTCCCTGAGATAATTTATCCTCAATCTCCTCGATTATCTGCTCATCTGGCTCTGCTGCTGTGCCGGCCGCTTCTGCTCCACCAGCTACGTCTGCTTCGGCCAGAGCCCCTTCGTACATTGATCTGGCCTTTCTATGTATAGCCCAGCAGGCGATAAAGCCTGATATTCCCAGAATTATGACAGCCCAGGGACTGACCATATTCACTATGAACAGCACTGCCTCAGCTATGCTTCCCGAAAAATCGCTATAACCTATAAACGAACTGGCGCCGCCTACCAGACCTCCGATAACAGCACACACTATAAGCATGGGAATAAATTTCTTAAGTGCAGCCTTGTTCTCCCTTTTGTTATTTTCAGCCTTATTAACTGTCTTGCTTTCTTCTCTCATCCTAAAACTCCTCCTTCTCCTTGTCATCGTCATCTTCATCTTCCTCATAGCTGAAAATATCCTCTACTCGCGCATTGCATATTTTCGCTATTTTCAGTGCCAGCGTCACCGACGGCGAATAGTCCCCCCGCTCTATCTGGCTTATGGTCTGCCTGGAAACACCGGCAAGCTCTCCCATCTTGGTCTGGTTGACCCCGATTATTGCCCGGTATTCCTTCAGTTTGTTATATAAAGGCATTTTGCCTGCCTCCTTCCTCTTTTCCGGGCCTGCATAATTCAGTTTTTGAATGCGCAGCCCTTGTTTGACAACTTTCCTTGTCAAAAGCAGTATATCATTGACAACTTTCCTTGTCAACATAAAATCAATGCTTTTTGAGAATTTTCATTTTGGGCAATTTTTTTGTATTTTTGCAAAGGAAATGAGCATTTTTGAAAAAAACAGCCCTCTTAGGGGACGGGAAAATCGCATTAGGGACTGGAAATGTAAATTATACGGTAAAATAAAGTTCCCTAACAGGAATCATATGGTATTTATTTTCTTTTTAGCCGTTTTTCTTTGCAAAAAGAAAAAGAAATCGCCCATTTGTAAAAATAGAAAAATTTAGAAAACCGTCGTTGGATGAAAAAAATCGGCACTGCAGGTGCAATGCCGATATCAGCAACGTTTTTCAATTCACTATTTATCCCTTTTCCGGTTGAAAACGAGCCCCAGAGCGATAACAGCTGCGAATATGATCAGATAGAACAGAACCGGGCAAGCAAATCTGCCCTCTGCAGCAGCCGCCTGATAAGGCTGTATGCCGTGAGCATACAAGGCGGCAAAAACCATAAACATGCTTCCAAAGATTCCCAGGGCAGGAATCACATAGCGCTTTCCGACACCCAGATCATCAGCCTTCCTCATAAAATTGATGAAAATCGGTATGTACATTGCGTAAACCGTAATGATGGCAAGCTCTGAAGAGTCAAAGCCAAAAACGCCGAACCACGGGAACGGAGCCAGATTGGAACCGTAGAAGAAGAAAAACCAGAAGGCCGACAGAAGCAGTCCAAGGATTGCAGCGTTGTTAGGCATATTAGTGGATTTATCTATCTGTCCGAACATTTCAGGCTTAGGGCCCTCACCTCTTGCAGCTACAGCATAAAGACCTCTGGTACAGGCCAGCATCAGGCCGTTGAGAGTTCCCATACACGAAATAGCTACGAACAGGTTGAGTATATTGCCGAAGGTGCCTCCAAAGAGATTGATAAATGCAACAGTGGCACCGTCGTTCATCAGTGTCTCTACGTCTGCCCCGCCGGCGGCTCCGACAAAATAAAACAGATAAATGGCAACTATGATTATACCGCCGGTAATGAGTGCTATCGGCAGATTTTTCTTTGAATTTTTGAGCTCAGCATTGATGGATGTTGCGATAATCCAGCCTTCATAGGCAAAAGCAGTTGCGACTACGGCGCCGAAGAGCAGATTGACGTTTGGAGTATCGGAAAACCCGGTATAAGAGATGTTCTCAACCAGTGTACCTTTTTCGCCGAAAAGGCCTGCTGCCGTTCCCACTACCGCAAGCAGAAGCAGCGGAATCATCTTGATAACCGTAGTCCCTACCTGGAAGTGACCTGCAAGCTTCGGTGAAAGGGCATTCATGGCATAGGCCGCACAAAGCATAAATACAGACAGTGCCATACATTCAGGTCCTACCACACAGCCTCCTTCTGCCGCCGGAATAGCCAGAGTAATACTCGGAAACGCAGTTGTCAGAAATACCAGAGTGTATCTGGCAGACAGCCACGCAAGAACTGAAACCAGCGAAGGATAATATATGAGCGCCATGAACCAGCCCACCACGTATCCATATTTACTGCCTACAGTAGCTTCTGCATAGTCCACTATGCCGTTAACCTTCTCATACTTTGTAGCCATGATTGCAAAAGCAGAAATACAGCAAAGCATAATAGCTCCGCCGATGAGCCACGCCATAATACCGAGAGCCATGTTGCCCCCGGTTTTCTGCAGAATAGTCTGCGCCTTAAAAAATACACCGGATCCGATTACTATACCAACTACCATACAAATTGCAGTAACCAGTCCGTATTTCTTATGAAGACCATTTTCCATATTAACTTTTCTCCTAATTTTTCCTAAACTTTGGCATTTACTGCCATTGACTTATATTTTACCACAAAACAAACTTAGTCACAAGACTTTTGAATTTCTAAGCAATCCCTTAACAATGCTATTTACGAAAGAGCCGAACTATTGTATAATGTAGTATTGCAAAGGGTTTTGGGGCCCGCAGCCCAAGAGCATACACAGGAGGATATACATGAAATATACAGGATTTAAAGATTGCAGAATTTCACGTCTCGGTTTCGGCACCATGCGTCTGCCTATGCACCCGGACGGCACCATAGATTATGAAACAGGAAAGGAAATGGTCGACAGTGCCATTGCAGGCGGAATCACCTACTTCGACACTGCATACAAGTATCACGCAGGAGAATCGGAGAATTTCTGCCGAGAAGCACTCACAAAGCGGTATCCGAGAGGGAGCTACTATCTGGCTGACAAAATGCCTGCCTGGCTCTGCAAAACACAGCAGGACGTTAAAGATATATTTGAGGATCAGCTTAAAAAATGCGGCGTGGACTACTTTGACTTTTACCTGCTTCACAACGTGGATGAAGAGGTATGGCCTTTAATTCAGGAGCTTGACATTGTTTCTCTTATGAAAGAGGAGATGGCAAAGGGCCGCATCAGACATCTGGGACTTTCAGTCCACTGCGAGCCCGAGCTTCTCCGTGAGGTACTGGAAAAGCACGGAAGCGACCTGGAATTCGTGCAGATTCAGCTGAACTACATGGACTGGGACTACATCAATGCCAAAGAGTTATATCACATCTGCCGCGAATACAATAAGCCGATTATCATAATGGAACCTCTTCGCGGAGGTATGCTGTCCAAACCTCTCAGCGAGAGAAGCCGCAACATTCTGGACGAAGCAGGAAAGGAAAGAGGACTTTCTTATACCGACATGGCCTTTGGTTTCGTAGACAGTCTTGAAGGTATCATATGTACACTTTCCGGCATGTCTGCTCCGGAGCAGATGAAGGAAAACATCGAATTCTTCAGCGGAGACGGCCTGGACGAAAATCAGCTCAAAGCTGTAAGTGAGGCTGCCGATGCGCTTAAGAGCGACCTGTTCATCCCTTGCACTGGCTGCGGTTACTGCTTCGAATGCCCTCAGGAAATCCAGATTCCTAAGATTTTCAGCGCATATAACGAAGCTGCCGCCAAGGGCTTCCATTACATATGGGGCTCTCTGACCGGCATATATAAAGAACTGGGGCCAAACGGCAAGGACTGCATCGGCTGTGGAAACTGTGAGAGCCACTGTCCTCAGAAGATAAAAATCATCGACCTGCTGAAGCAGATTGACGACAAATATACGGAACTGGAAAAGGTGGGCGAATAGCCCGCCTCTTTTTGCATAGAAAAAAATTTTAAAAATTATCAATTAACCTATTGACATAGTAGGTTAATTGGTTTATTATACCCATATCGAATTTGAGCAAACTGTTTAATACTTTTCAAGGAGGCATGACCATGACAAGCGCATATTTTTTTACCTGCATAGTTTTAACCAATATTGTCATGTGGTGCGGTCGAATGTTTTTCTCCCGGGCATATAATGTGGCCAGGTGATTCGACTCCTTTTGTTGTGCACCTGTATTAAAGGTTTTAACCTGCTGAAGGGTAGTTCCAGCCACCGCCCGGGAGTTTTCACAAAAATCCCCGGGTTTTATTTTATGATAAAACTCAGGAAAGAGCTCAGATTCCCTAGCAGCACAACGGCTCCGGCCGATTAATAAACAGAGAAAGAAAGAGGATAATAAAAATGAGTAAATATAGATTTGAAACACTTCAGTTACACGTTGGACAGGAAACACCGGACCCGGCTACAGACGCAAGAGCCGTACCTATTTATCAGACAACATCCTACGTCTTCAGAAATTCTGCTCATGCAGCTGCCAGATTCGGTCTTGCAGACGCAGGTAATATATATGGAAGACTCACCAATTCAACACAGGACGTTCTTGAAAAAAGAATAGCCGCCCTTGAAGGCGGTGTTGCAGCTCTGGCACTGGCTTCAGGCGCTGCTGCCATCACCTACGCCATTCAGGCTCTTGCTGCTGACGGCGGCCATATAGTAGCGCAGAAGACTATCTATGGCGGCAGCTACAATCTGCTGGCTCATACCCTTCCGCATTATGGAATCTCAGCCACATTCGTAGATGCCCACGACCTCGGTGAAGTGGAAGGTGCCATTCAGGAAAACACCAGAGCCATTTTCCTGGAAACACTGGGCAACCCTAACAGCGACATTCCTGATATCGATGCCATAGCTGAAATAGCCCACAGACACGGCCTGCCTCTGGTCATCGACAACACCTTCGGAACACCTTATCTCATCCGTCCTATCGAACACGGAGCAGACATCGTGGTTCATTCTGCAACCAAGTTCATCGGGGGCCACGGCACAACCCTCGGCGGCATCATAGTCGATTCCGGAAAATTCGACTGGAAAGCAAGCGGCAGATTTCCTCAGATTGCTGAATCAAACCCTAGCTATCACGGAATCGCCTTTACAGATGCAGCCGGTCCTGCCGCTTTCGTAACATACATCCGCGCCATACTTCTCAGAGATACAGGAGCGACAATTTCGCCCTTTAATGCTTTCCTCCTGCTGCAGGGAGTTGAAACTCTGTCTCTCAGACTGGATTGTCATGCCGAAAACACGAAGAAGGTAGTTGAATACCTGTCCAAGCATCCGCTGGTTGAGAAGGTAAATCATCCTTCTCTGACTGAACATCCGGACCATGCCCTCTATGAAAAGTATTTTCCTAATGGAGGCGCATCCATCTTCACCTTTGAAATCAAAGGCGGTCAGGAGGAAGCACATACATTCATAGACCATCTGGAGATTTTTTCCCTTCTTGCCAACGTTGCAGATGTAAAAAGTCTGGTTATCCACCCTGCTACCACTACCCATTCACAACTCACCGCCGAGGAGCTTCTGGATCAGGTCATAAAACCTAATACCATAAGACTATCCATCGGTACAGAACATATTGACGATATCATTGCAGACCTGGAAAAAGGCTTTAATGCAGTCCGTCGTTAGCCGGATTATCCAGCACCCGGCCTTCTTTTTCAAATCTGGAACCGTGACACGGGCAGTCCCAGGACTGCTCGGTTACATTCCATTTAAGAGCACAACCCATATGAGGACACCTTCTGGTCGTTGGTGTGAGAAGGTTTTTGACAGCCTCGCAGCCGTTTAAAAAAAGCTGAGGTTTAATCATGTTTCGTGACGGGTCGAAAACCTTCACGTAAGGGTTCTCCTTCTCAGTGACCATATCGGCAAGCAGCGTGGCGGCCACCATAGATGAGGTCATCCCCCATTTGTTATATCCTGAAGCCACGAAGCATCCCGGCATATCGGGCGAATACGGACCGATATAGGGCACACCGTCAAGGCTCATGCAGTCCTGGGTCGCCCAGAAAGCTTCTTCCCTGCTGTCCGGATAATAACGCCGTGCAAAATCCCTCAGTTTCTGCCAGTCCCCGCCTTTTTTACCGGTGCGGTGACTGCCGCCGCCGAGAAGAAGCAGGTCCTTATAACCTCTGAAGGAAAGCCCCTTTTTATCCTCATCCACATACATGCCGTGAATTTTGGGTGCATTCTTAAGAGCGATGACGTATGAACGATGCTGATAGAGTTTAAGAAAATACAAGCCGTGTTTGTTGTCTATAGGAAAATGAGCAGCAAATATGGCTTTTTTAAATGTGATATTTCTGCCCTTGCCGGTTACAGCCACGTTCTCACCCTTTTCATTCTGCCGAAACTCTGCGATACGGGTGTGCTCACGAATTTTAAGACCCGGAGCTATATAGGCGATGAATTTCATCGGATTTAACTGGGCCTGATTGTTGAATGACAGGGCTCCTGCCACAGGAAATGGCAGCTCGGTCCTGTCCGTAAGCTCACTTAAAAAACCGATTCTGGCCAGTGCATCTGCCTCTTTTTCAAGCTTCCTCAGGCTGTCCGTCGAATACACATATGATGTTTTTCTCTCGAAATCGCAGTCTGCTTCTCCGCAAAGCTCTGCAAACTTTTCCACAGCATCCAGATTGGCATGCAGATACATGGCTGCTGTCTCCAGACCTCTGCTTTTTAATAATTTATCGTATATGAGGCTGTGCTGAGCCGTAACCTTTGCCGTAGTGTTTCCTGTAGTGCCGGAACAGATTTTTTCCGCCTCCGCCAGCATATAGTCCACGCCTCTTTCTTTAAGAAAATGAGCGCATAATATTCCCGTCATGCCGCCGCCTATGACCAGAACGTCCACCTTTTTGTTTTCCTTCAGCTCCGGGAATTCCGGAAGCTCTTTGCCTGTTTTCCATATTGAATCCATAAAAAATACCGCCTTCAAGCAAAATACATTTTCAGTCTTTTTTAGTCTTTGCCAGAGACGGTATATTATACGTTATTCTGTTTTTATGCTATCCTACCACATTCCCAGCACATGCTGCATAGCCAGCGAAACCACGCCTATCATCACCCAGCAGGCAAAGCCCAGAGCAATAGGTTTTGCACCTGTTTTGACCAGCTTGACGATATCAGTGTTGATGCCGATAGCGCTCATGGCCATTACTATGAAGAACTTGCTGACTTTTTTAAGAAAAGCAAACAGCGCAGCTGCAGTTTCAAGAGCTGCTCCAGTAAACACCTGATTTACAACTGTTGTAACGGCTGATGCCAGCACGAAATATACGATAAATGCAGGAACCATCTTTACTATATTGAGCTTCTGTCCCGGCGCATTGGTCTTCTTTGCCTGCATGATGGAAAGCACCAGAGTAATAGGAATAATAGCCAGTGTTCTGGTCAGCTTCACAATTGTCGCATACTCCAGTACCTGACCTCCTGTTCCGTGAAGAGTATCCCATACAGATGCGGCGGCGGTAACAGAAGATGTATCGTTAATTGCCGTTCCGGCGAAAAGTCCGAAGCCTGCGTCGGTCAGACCTATCCAGTCGCCGAAAGTAGGATATATCAGAGCCGCTACAACATTAAAAAGGAAAACAACCGATATGGACTGGGCGATTTCCTCGTCATCGGCATTGATGACAGGTGCAGTTGCAGCAATAGCAGAGCCTCCGCATATGGATGAACCTACTCCTATAAGGGTCGCCACCTTCGACGGCACCTTAAACAGTTTAAATACGATATACGCTACGATAAGTGATGTGGCGATTGTTGATATTATAATAGGCAGTGAAGACATTCCAACCTTTCCTACTGTAGCCAGATTAAGTCCGAAGCCCAGCAGAACAACAGCTGCCTGCAGAATTTTTTTGGACGTATAGGAAATCCCCGTCTTGAGATTTGCTGCACTGCTGACTTTTGTAAAGGTTCCCAGTGCTATACCTATAAGAATTCCGAATACAGGGGCACCTACGATTTCGAGAGCCGGAGCCAGCTTTACAATCAGAGTTGCCGCTGCTGCAATCACAATGCATATGAGCATACCGGGTGCGATTTCAGTTAATTTTTTCATTTGTGCTTTCTCTCTTTGTTTTTTAGCGGTGACAAACCGCTGATATTGTGTTAAAGTATCTTTATAAAAACCCCTTTGAAAAAGGAGATCAGTATATGAAAGAAAATCATTCCGGCACAAAGCCGTTTACATTTTTGATGCGCATACTGGCATCAGCAGTTCTGGTTCTGTCGCTGATGATTGCAGTTCCAGTTGACAACAGCGCACTTGCAGCCTCAGCTTCGACTGTGGCAGCGGCTGCAGAGGGACCATCTAAAGAGGAAATCGTCCTCTACGTGCAGGAGCATCCTTCCAATCTGGCATCATACTCTGCTAAAGGGCTTCCTCTCAACGGCTACACCATAGGATACAGAGTCAAGCCTCAGCTGGCTCAGCCCTACGTAGCAGGTGCTCTCTCCGATGATGAACTTATATGCGCGCTTAATACGATTAAAACCATAAGATACATCGCCGGACTGCCTGATGATATCTATCTCTCTGACGAATACAATAGTTTAGCACAAGCATCGTCTTTAGTCAACTACGTAAACAACAAACTCACACATACACCTGAAGCGCCTTCAGGAATGGACTCTTCTCTGGCAGACAAAGGAATCGAAGGCTCAAAAAAATCAAACATAGCCCGGACCTCCTGGCAGAATAACACACTGAAGTGGACAATAATCCACGGCTGGATGGATGACAGCGATGGGGACAATGCTAAAGTTCTCGGTCACCGCCGCTGGATTCTCAATCCTTCCATGGGGATGACTGGATTCGGCTCCGTGACAGGCTCACACGGAACATATAACGCCATGTATGCCCATGACAGAAGCAATCCATCGGCATCCGTATCCGGTGCAGTCTGCTGGCCTGCCACCAATACACCCCTCTCATACTTCGGCAGTGATGCACCGTGGAGTATTTCTCTGGGCCGGGAAATCTCAGAAGAAGATGTCATCGTTACTCTGGTCAAGGTGAGCAGCTCCGGCAGCGCAAGCGGTCAAAGCAAAGTATGGACCTTTAGTAAGTATATCTCAGATGGAGATTTTTATGTAAACAACGGCGGGTATGGAGAAAAAGGATGCATAATTTTCAGACCTTCCGACGTCGGAAGCTATGATGACGGAGACAGCTTTTATGTCAGTGTCTCACTTGGAGATACCGGTGAGACAATGTCATATACTGTTGATTTCTTTAATCTGGAAGGATACTATGATCCCGAATCACCGGCGATTTTATCTGTAAAACTCAACACGCTTGTCAAACCACGCATCACCTGGTCCTCGGTTGATGATGCTGACAGATATAAGCTTTATCGCAAGACTCGCGGCGGTTCATGGAAACTCATAGCAGATAATCTTACAGACTGCATCTATGAGGATGCTTCTGCCGGACAGGGTATCAGATACTATTATAAGATTACTGCAGCGAGAGAAGTCAAGGACACAATCTATGAGAGTGATCCATCATCTTCAAAGTATATTACTGTGCCCCTGTCTCGGACCCGAATCACTTCAGCTAAATCCACCGCCCGGGGTACCAACTATATAAAATGGAGCTCCGTCAGCAAAGCCAGCGGCTACAAGGTTTACCGCCGCACTGCAGGAAGCTCCAAATGGACTCTGGTAAAGACCACCAGGAGTCTGTACTTCAAAGACACCAAAAAAACCTCCGGCAGGAAGTACGAATACAAGGTCAGAGCTTACAGGACCTATAATTCATATACAACCTACGGAGATTATTCCACTATAAAGAGTATAAAAACCAAATAGCTTTGGGATGCAATAGTAAAAAACTCAAAAAGTGATTAAAAGTCAACCTTGATGCACCATTTTCCAATGCTTTCATCAGTTGAAAGGTTGACTAAATCACTTAGCTTTGCTTCTCTTGCAACGATTTGATTACATATTATTATAAAAAGTCATCCTTTTTAATGCTTTTCATCACAAAAAGGTTGACTTTTTTCATGATCCTGCCCCGATAAT